>JBAVML010000422.1:0-18138 GCA_049690035.1 Chthoniobacteraceae bacterium | reverse complement strand
GGCGCAGGTGCTCACGGGGGCGGTGGCGAAGACCATCTCATCGCTCTATGTGCTGGTGAGCATCGAGCGGACTTTTTTCGATCCGGTGCAATTTGTGGTGGCGGCGATTTTCGGCATCGGTGCGGTGCTCGCCGGTGCGTGGATGCCGGCGAATGAAGCGGCGCGAATCGATCCGGTGGCCGCGCTCAGCCTCGGCGCGCATGCGGAGCGGAGCATCGAACGGGCGACGCGGCGGAGCTGGCTGGCGGTGGTCGTGCTCGCTGCGGCAGCCTTGGTTGCTTGGTCCGCGCTGACCGTGGCGCCGCCGGTGGCGAGTTTCGTCGCCGCGTTTTTGGTGTTGGCGGGGTTTTCGTGCTTCGCGCCGGGGGCGGTGCGGCAGTTCGGGGCACTGGCTTCCGGTGGAATGAATGGCGGAGTCTTGTGGCGCCTGGCGGCGGATAACCTGCGGCGTTCCCTCCATCGCAATGCGGTGACCGTGGCCGCGCTCGCGGCGGCGATCGCGATGATGGTGGGGCTGACGGTGATGATCTTCTCCTTTCGCCAGACGGTGAGCGCGTGGGTGGAGCACGGCATCGTGGCCGATCTCTTCATCGCGCCGGCGTCGAATGAAACCATCGGCCTCGGCGCCGCGGTGCCGGAAGCCGCGCTCGACTGGCTGCGCGCGCGGCCGGAGGTCGCATCGATCGACACGTTTCGCGAATTCACCGTGCCGATCCGGATTGGCGACGCGCCCGTGACACCCGCGCTGCTCGCGGTGGTGGAAGGCGTGTATCGCCACAATCTCACCGTCGTCGGCGGCAACGATGCGCAGAAGATGGCGCGTGTTTTCGGCGGTGGAGCGATCGCGGTGGGCGAGCCGTTTGCGCGCAAGTACCGCGTGCGCACCGGGGATCGGGTGACGTTGCTCACGCCATCCGGCGGGGTGCCGATGGAAATCGCGGCGGTGTATGCGGACTACACGCGGGATCAGGGCGTGATGCTCATGGGTGCCGAGACTTACGCACGCCTGTGGGGCGTGAATCCACCCGCGCAATCGCTTTCCATTTACCTGCGCCCGGGCGCGGCGGCCGAGCCGCTGGCCGAGGCTTTCACGGGTGCGTTCAGCCGCGCCGGCGAGTTCATCGTTTACTCGAATCGCAGCCTGCGCACGCGCATCTTCGCGATCTTCGACCAGACCTTTGCGGTGACTTACATTCTGCGCACCGTGGCCTTCCTCGTCGCCATCGCCGGCATCTTTCTCTCCGTTACCACGCTTGTGGCCGAACGCGAGCGCGACATCGGCGTGCTCCAGGCCATCGGTGCCTCGCGGGGACAGGTGCAGCGCCTGCTCATGATCGAGAGCGGCATGATCGGCATCGTCTCCAGCGCGCTCGGGCTCGCCTCCGGGCTCGCGCTGGCGGCCACGCTGACTTGGATAGTGAATCCGGCGTTTTTCGGCTGGAGCATCCATCTGGAACTCCCGTGGGGCGCGCTGGCGGCCACGCCGCTCTGGATCGTGCCGGCGACCTTGCTCGCCGCGTGGTATCCGGCGTGGCGGGGCAGCCAGACGCGGATCGCGGCGGCGGTGAGGGAGGAGTGACAAATGACGAATGGCGAATGAATGACGAAGCGCGAATGAAGAAGGACGAACCGAGACGCTTCCTGCGAGGACGTGCGTTTCTCTCTTGGGCCTTCGCGATTGGGATTTCGTTCGTCATTTGTCATCCGCCATTTGTCATTGCCTCCGACTGGCTGCCCGCCCAGCCCGGCCACGTTTACGACTTTCCCCGCGACCATCTTCCGCATCCCGGCTTCAAGACCGAGTGGTGGTATTTCACGGGTAATGTGAGTGACCCAGATGGGCGCAGGTTCGGCTATCAACTCACTTTCTTCCGCCAGGGACTGCGCCCGCCCGGTGAGCGGCCGGCGGGGCAGTCGCGCTTCATCGTGGATGATCTGAAGTTTGCGCACTTCGCGCTCACCGATGTCGCCAGCAAGCGCTTCCATTTTCAGCAACGCCTCAGCCGCGGCGCATTCGGCGAAGCGGGTTTCGCCTCGCCCACCGCGCTCGCCTGGATCGACGACTGGCAGCTCGCGCCGTCCAGTTCCGGCGGCTTCACGCTGAACGCTCGCAGCCCGGACGCCCGCATCACCTTCACCCTCGCCGAGGGCAAGCCGTGGGCTATCCACGGCGCCTCGGGCGTCAGCCAAAAAGCCGACGGTCCCGGCCACGCGTCGCACTATTATTCCGGCACCCGGATGCCGACCACTGGCCAGTTGACGGTCGGCGGCCGCACGTTCGAGGTGCGGGGCGACACGTGGTTCGATCACGAATGGGCCACCAACCAGCTCACGCCGGAGCAGGTCGGGTGGGACTGGTTCAGCATGCAGTTCGACGACGGCACGGAGCTCATGCTCTACGCCATCCGCACCCGCGGGGGCGGGCTCGATCCGAATACCAGCGGCACCTTCGTCGCGGCCGACGGCACGACCCGTCACCTGCGCCGCGAGGAGTTCACTTTGCGTCCCCTCACTTCGTGGAAAAGCAAAGTGACCGGTGGCGAATATCCCATCGCCTGGGAGCTGAGCGTGCCCTCGCTCGCGCTGACCGCGCGCATCACCACGCCCGTGGAAAACCAGGAACTCGTCCTGGCGCCGATCGCCTACTGGGAAGGCCTCATCGACGTGCGCGCCACACGCGCCGGGCGCGAGGTGAAAGGACACGGCTACCTGGAACTCACCGGCTACGCTGGCGCGCTGGTGGGGCTCGCGGCGGGCGATCAGTGAGCGAGGGAGACGGCGATTGCCGGAGGCCTACGTTTTACCGCAGAATCACTCTCTCGATTTCTCCTCCAAGACATGCAACCGCTCCATACCTTTAACGTCGTCCCGAAGCTGCCCGCCGCGATCGAGCCGCTCCGCGAAATGGTCTTCAATCTGTGGTGGACCTGGGAGGGCGACGCGCGAAAGCTTTTCCGCCATCTCGACCCGGAGCTGTGGCACCGGACGAATCACAGCCCGCTGCGGATGCTGCAGCTCTGCCGGCAGGCGCGCTTGATCGAGGTGGCGGAAGACGATGATTTCCTGCGGGAAATGAACGCGGTCGTCGCGAAATCCAAAGCCTACCTCTCGCGTCCCGATACCTATGGAAAACTGCGCAAGGAAAGCCCGCTGCACCAAGGGCCGGTGGCTTATTTCTCCGCCGAATTTGGCTTTCACGAAAGCGTGCCGAACTACTCCGGCGGCCTCGGCATTCTCTCCGGCGACCACTGCAAATCGGCGAGCGACCTCGATCTGCCGTTCCTCGCGTTCACGCTTCTCTACAAGCAGGGTTACTTCCGCCAGCAGATCGGCAAGGACGGCTGGCAGGAGAGTGTGGGGCTGAATCAGAATTTTTCTCATCTGCCGCTCCGGGAGGCACTGGACAAGGATGGCGCGGTGCTGGTCATCGGCGTGGACATCCTCGGCCGCAGCGTTCGGGCGAAAGTGTGGACGCTGGCCATCGGCCGCATCACGCTCTACATGCTCGACACCGATCTGGCGGAGAACTCCGAGGAAGATCGCCAGATCACCGCGCAGCTCTACGGGGGCGATCATGAGATGCGGATAAAGCAGGAGATCGTCCTCGGGATCGGCGGCGTCCACGCGCTGCATGCGATGGGCATCGAGCCCAGCGCCTATCACATGAATGAAGGTCACTCGGCCTTCCTTTCGCTCGAGCTGATTCGCCGCCAGGTCGCGGATCACGCGCTCGATTTTTACAGCGCGCTGCAAATCGTCGCGTCGGGCAATGTCTTCACCACCCACACACCGGTGCCGGCGGGAAATGATGCCTTCCCGCTCGAGCTCATGCGCAAGTATTTTGGCGATTATCCGGCCAAGGTCGGCATCGAGTTCGACACCTTTGCGGGCTTCGGACAATTCCGCAGGAATCCCACGGAACCCTTCTCGATGACGATCCTCGCGCTGCGCACCAGCCGCCATGCGAATGGCGTAAGCGAGTTGCACGGCCGCGTCTCGCAGGGCTTGTGGAAAGATGTGTGGGCGGGCGTGCCGCAGAACGAAGTGCCGATCACGAGCGTGACTAATGGCGTCCACACCAAGACGTGGATGGCACCGGAATTTGGCAAGCTCTTCGACAAGTATCTTCCCGGCTGGGAGGAGAACTTGATGGACGAGGATTTCTGGCGCGGAGTCATCGACATTCCCGATGAGGATCTCTGGGCGACGCATCAGATGCTGAAGCGGCGTCTGATCGAATTCGTCCGCGAACGAGTCCGCCGGCAGCGCGCCCGCCTTGGTGAGTCGCCCGAGAAGATTCGCCACGCAAACCGGCTGCTGAATCCCGAAGTGCTGACGGTTGGTTTCGCGCGGCGCTTCGCGACCTACAAGCGCGCGACGCTGCTCTTTAGCGATCCCGAGCGGCTGCATAAGTTGCTGAGTAACGACGAACGGCCGGTCCAGTTTATCTTTGCCGGCAAGGCGCATCCCAAGGACGAACCGGGCAAACAATTCATCCAGAAGGTCTATCAATTCACGCGGATGCCGGAGTTCGAAAGCCGGATCGTCTTTGTGGAGGACTACGATCACTATGTCGGGCGCCGGCTCTACCAGGGCGTTGACCTTTGGCTGAACAATCCGCGCCGCCCGCTCGAGGCCAGCGGAACGAGCGGCATGAAGCTTCCGCCGAACGGAGGCTTGAACCTGAGCGTGCTCGACGGCTGGTGGTGCGAAGCCTACGCGCACAACAAGAAAGCGGGCTGGGCCATCGGCGCCGAGTTGCCGGAAACCACCGATCAGATCGATCCCAAGTTTGAGGACGAGGTGGACGTCGCCAGCCTCTTCCACCTTCTCGAGGCGCAGATCGTGCCGCTCTACTACGCCAAGCCGGATGGACGGTTGCCGGTCGCGTGGATCCAGCTCATGCGCGAATCCATCCGCACCGTCACGCCGATGTTCAACACGCACCGGATGGTGAAGGAGTACGCCGAGCGCCTCTACGAACCAGCAGCGAAGGCGCATGATACATTGTCCGCCCACGATGGAAAGAAGGCGGTCGAGCTCTCCAGATGGAAGGACAACATTCGCAAATACTGGTCCGAGATTCGCATCGGCGAAGTGCAGGTGAAGACACCGCCCGCCGGGGTTTTCGTCGGCGACTCACCCGTGGTTGAAGCCGTCGTCCATCTCGGAAAGCTTGCACCCGATTTTGTCACGGTGCAGGCCTACTTCGGCGAGGCAGTGAACAACGAGATCGTGCGGCCCGTCACGACCGACTTTGCCAAGGTGAAGAAACTCGATGACGGAAACTATCTGTATAGCGGATCGATCCCGGCGCGTGACAGCGGTAGCTATGGATTGAATGTTCGCGTCATACCCACCCACCCAAATCTAACTCAGCCGCATGAACTCCGGCTGATTACCTGGGCTAAGTAGTTGCCGGAAATCTAAGCGAGCGAGGCCTGCCAGCGAGTGAGCTGGGCGGTGACGTTTTCGGGGGACGGCGCGCCGATGGCGGCGCGGGCCGACATCGCGGTCGCAAGATGAAAGACGTCGAACAGGTCTGCGGCGAACACGGGTGAAATCGCCTGGTAGTCCGCGAGCGCCAATCGCGGGAGCGGCGTGGCTTTTTCCACGCTGAGCGCGACGGCCCGGCCGATGATTTCGTGTGCTTTGCGAAAAGGGACGCCGCGATTGACCAGATAGTCGGCGAGGTCGGTGGCGAGGAGCATCGGATCGGCGACAGCGGCGGCGCACGCGGCGGCATTGAGGCGCGTGCCGCGGAGCATGCCGGCGAAAATGGCGAGCGCGGCCTTGACGGTATCGATGCTGTCGAAGACCGGCTCCTTGTCCTCCTGCATGTCGCGATTGTAGGTCATCGGCAGGCCTTTGAGTGTGGTGAGGAGCGAGACGAGATTGCCGAAGACGCGGCCCGTCTTGCCGCGGGTGAGTTCGGCGACGTCGGGGTTCTTTTTCTGCGGCATCAGCGAGGAGCCGGTGGTGTAGGCGTCGCTCAGCGTGATGAAATGAAACTCGCTTGAGGACCAGAGGATGACATCCTCGCTCAACCGCGAGAGATGCGTGGCCACGAGCGCGAGCGCGGCGAGCAGTTCCACGGCGAAGTCGCGATCGCTCACGGCGTCCATCGAGTTTTGCGTCACGGTGGGAAAATCGAGAAGCCGCGCGACGAGCTCGCGGTCGAGTTTAATCGTCGAGCCGGCGATGGCGCCGCTGCCGAGCGGGAGCACGTTGATCCGTTTCCGCGTGTCGGCGAGGCGACCGAGGTCGCGGTCGAACATCTCGACATAAGCAAGCAGATGGTGGGCGAAGTAAACGGGCTGCGCGCGCTGCAGGTGCGTGTAACCCGGAATGAGAACGTCGCGATTCGCGGCGGCGAGTTCCACCAGCGCGCGCTGGGTGTCGCGGAGCAACTCGCGTAGCTCATCGCACTCAGCGCGGAGGTAAAGCCGGAGATCGAGCGCGACTTGGTCGTTCCGGCTGCGCGCCGTGTGCAGCTTCGCGCCAGCGTCGCCGATGCGCTTTGTCAGCTCGGCCTCGATGTTCATGTGGATGTCTTCGAGTTCCGTCTTGAACTGAAACTTTCCCGCCTCGATCTCCCCGCCGATCGCGCGCAGGCTGTCGATGATCTGCTGGCGCTCGGCGTTCGTGATCAAGCCCGCCGCTTCGAGTGCGGCGGAGTGCGCGATCGAGCCTTCGATGTCATGGCGCCACAAACGCCAGTCGAAGCTGATCGATTCGCTGTAACGCTGAAGGAGTTGTGCGGGTTTTTCGGAGAAGCGGCCGTGCCACATGGGAAAGTAACTAGTGAGCAGTGATGCGGAACGCATCTTCTAATCTGCTCACCGATGACTGACTACTGCTTACTTCTCCGCCTTCCGATTCGCGCACGAGCCGCGCTTGCGCAGCTCGTCGCAGTTCGCCTCGATGCGCAGGCTTTTCGAGGCGGGTGAAAAGCCCAACCGCTTGGTGATGCAATCTTCGAGCAGTTCGATGTGCTGGTCTTCGAACTCGACGATCCGGCTGCAGTCCACGCAGATGAGGTGATTGTGGTGCGGGTGGGCGATGTAGTTCGGGTCGTAGAATTTGTAGTCCTTGCCGAAGTCCATTTCCTTCAGGACGCCGCACTCCACGAGCAGGGGTAGCGTGCGATAAACCGTCGCGCGCGAGACGGAGCGGTCCACTTTCCGCGCCATGATGAGCAGATCCTCGGCGGTGTAATGCTCGGTGGTGCTGAACGCGGCCTCGATGATGGCATCACGCTGCGTGGTCTTCCGGAGACCCTTGTCGGCAATGTAAGCGTAGATGCGTTCGCGAATGCCAGGTGGCATGGACGGACTATGTGGGCCGCCGCGGAGGGCGTCAAACCCTGCGCCGTGGGCGCCTTACCTCGCGGCGCGTAACATCGCGGTGACGCCTTCGCCATGGCGGCCCATGCGGGCGTAGATGTAACCCGCCTTGGTCGTGAACCACGAAGGAGCACTTTCCTGCCGGGCGACGGTGAGAATGATCTCGTCGCTCTGCCGGGTTTCACCGGCCTGCAAGAGAACGAGCGCGAGGTGTTGGGCGTTGACCACGTTCTTGGGCGTGATCCGCCAGCGCGTCTCGAGTTGATCGCGGGCCACCGCGGGCGGGTTCTTCGGAAACTCGGGCTCGGGAAGGTGTTCGCTGAGCAATTGAAAGGCGCGCTGTTCGTCTCCCCAGAGGTGAAGGAGGGAAGCCCATTGGCGATAGTCGCGATCCTTCCACCCCGCACGCCGGCGCATCCATTCGTCGAACTGGGAGCGTGCGCCCCATTGTGCGGCGTTGGCGTAGAAGATAGCCAGTTCCGAGGGCGTCAGGTCGGCGGTCAGGGCGCGTCCCTGCCACCAGATCGAGTAATAGTAACGCGCCTGCTCCTGCGGCACGGCTTGGGCATAGGCGAGGAGGAGCGAGGGATTGGCCTCGACGTAGCGTCCCCAGACGAGCGGCGCCATCGGGAAGGCAGCCGTCTCGCGCACGCCGACGCCCAAAACCTCCTCGCGATGCAAGTCGCAGCGTTCGAGCGCCTGCTGCCAGTAGCCGATGGCGAGCCCCGGCGACACATTGGCTACAGTCCTGGCCTGAGACGCGCAGAGCGTCCACGAACCAGGGATGAGCGTGGAGGCGATGCCGAAATGCCGCTGCCAGACCGCCGGCGCACTGGTGCCGAGGATCCGCACCTGGCGCATGCCGAGCAGTTGGTGAAGTTGGGCATCGAGCGGGAAATGGCGAACCGCTTTCTGCATTTGATCGAGCGAGACGCCGCCGGAAGTGTTATCGCGCTCGATCAACCGGGTGACGGTGAGGGGCGACCAGGCGGGCCAATCGACGAGAAAAGGAAGAGCCCAAAATACCGCGACTGCCGCCGGCACGAATGCCGTGCGCTGGGAGCCTCTGGGCAAATGCTCCGGCACGCGGAGCGGACAGGCGATGGCCAGCGCCGCGAGCGCGAAGCCGAGCGTTCCCCAGCGGTGCGCGGGCACGTCCATGAACGAGTGGAAGAGCAGCACGCCGAATGCGGCGAACGCCCCGGCGCGGAGGAAAAAACCGCGCTGCCGGGTAAAGGCCACGCGCAAATGAGTCCAGAGAAAGACGGCCAGCGCCCCGGCGCCGAGGAGGACGACGAATCCACCCAACTCCGTGAGCCACAGGAGCCAGCTGCTTTCCGGATGAAGGATGATCTGATCTTCGAGCCGCACCGTCTGGTAGATTCCGATGATCTGCGAAAAGGTCTTCAGCCCGTGGCCGAAGACCGGCGCATCTCCCCAGAGGCGCAGCGCGTCCTGCCAGATCTGGAGGCGCATCAGGTTTGAAACGGTCATGCCGTCCTTCGATTGGAAGCGTCCGAAAACATCTGCACCGAAGAGCATTGCCAGCGCGCTGGCCGCGAGCGCGCCGGCGATGGCGACGCCCACCACGCGCTTGGTGCGTAGTTTGAGAAAGACGAGCACGATGAAGCAGGCGACCCCGAATGCCCCGGCCACGAGCCCGCCGCGGGATTGGGTGGCGAGCAGTCCGCTGAGGATGATCCCGGCCATAACGAGGCCGCCGATCACGCCCGTCCAATGCTTGCGCGCGGTCTCCCAAGCGGTGCTCCCGCAGGCGAGCACGAAACCCATCGCTAGAAGATCGGCGGTGTGGTTGCGATTCGGGAACGGGCCAAACCCCGTCCAGCCCGGGGTGTAGCGCAGGCCGTAGATGGCTTGCGGATCGAGGTTGCGCGTGGCGAAGGCGGCGGCCGTGACGACACCCGCGGAAGCAACCAGCGCCCAGGCCAGTACGGGCCGGCAGTCGCGATCGGAGGCGAGGGTGCGCACCCAGGCAAACCACAAAGCCGCACCCACCAGCGCGAGCAGGCCATCGAAGGCGCGCGCGGGTTCGGGGTTATGCGTCCAGGGGAGCTCGAGATGGAAGGTTTCCACCAGAACACCGCGCCACTGCGTGGCTCCGAACCAGGCGGCGGGAGCGAACTCCTTCAACACCAGCGTACCGAGGAGCGCGATGGCGATCCGGTTTCCCCACCCACTCAGCGGCAAAATCACGACCGGACGCACCCACAGCCCTACGGCGAACAGGCCGAGGAGCGCGATCTGCGTGATGCGATCCACCGCCCCGAAGGCCAGCGGCGCCGCGACCACAAGAATGCAGTAGATCACCAGCGCGACCATCGCCGCGCCCGGCAGATGGCGCGCCGCAGGCTTCTGCCGGGACCGACGCGCTCCCTTTACTGTGGCCATTTTTGCAGGGCTTTGACGTAGATCGGGCGAAAGCATTCCGCCATCCGGCGCCACTCCCGATGGGAGCCCTTGTGGGTCGGCACATGCAGCGTGAGCGAAGTGCTACCGGGGCTGTGGACATCGAGCTGCGACGAATCTTCGTCGTCGTCCGCGTCGAGAAATCCGACCCGGCGCAGCGTGAGGTGAAAGAGCAGCCAGAACTCCTCCGGACCGGGGCAGCGCTCCAACTCCAGTTCGAGCACCTGCGCCTGGAGCAGGGCGTACTGCACCTCTCGGCGATGCCCGAGGACGCGCTCGAACCGCTGCCGGAAATCGCCCCAGGTATTGACGAGGTGAAAATACCGAAGGATGAAAAGGACGAGGATGAACAGCAGGCAGATGCCGATCGGCAGCGTTCGCCCCTGGCTCCAGATGATGCTCAAACCCACGAGGCTGAGCACCAGGCAGAGGCCGTAGAGACCGAGCAGGATGCGCCTCTTCGAAAAGCCCAGCCGCTCGAGCCGGTGGTGAAAATGCTCGTCGTCCGCGCGGAAGAGCGGATAGCCGCGCAGCCCGCGCCGGAGCAGGGCGAAGGTGGTGTCGAGGATCGGCACGCCGAGCGCTACGAGCGTGACGAAGAGCACCGCGGCGACCGAACCCTTGTTGGAACTCGTGAGCGAGAGCGCCGCGATCGTAAAGCCGATCAGATACGCGCCGCCGTCACCAAGATAGATGCGCGCCGGGGGAAAATTGAAGACGAGGAACCCGAGCAGCGCGCCCGCCATGGTGAAGGCGTAACAGGCCACTGCGACCTGCTCGCTGTGCAGCGCCACGATGCCGAGGGTCACCGCCATGCAGAGCCCGAGCCCGCCGGCGAGCCCATCGAACCCATCGATCAGGTTCACGATATTCGGGATCGCAATCAGCCAGAAGACCGTGGCGGGCAGGCTCCAGCCGCCCAATTCGATCACGCCACTCGTACCGGGATAGGAGAATTTTTCGATATTCAGGCCCAGGCCGAAGACAACGCACGCCGTCGCCACTTGGCCGAGCAGCTTGATCCGCGCGCCGAGTGGACGCAGATCGTCCCACAGTCCGAGCCCATACATTAACGCGCTGCCGAGCAGGACTGCGAACCAATGGGCTGACGATTCGCCACGGACGGCAAGGATTAGGACCAGACCCAGCGACATCGCCAGCATCAGTGGGACGCCGCCGAGGCGCGGAATGGGCGCCCCGTGCTTCTTCCGCGGTTCGTTCGCGTGATCGAGACCGATGCCGGACTGCGAGAGCCGGATCATCCAAGGTGTGCAGAGCACCGAGACGAAAAAGCCGAACGCGAGGAAGAGGAACGAGTAGATCATTTCCCGTCGCGTCCGCGGGAACTGGGGCGCTTAAAGTCGGAGAGTGGTTGCGGCAAAGGCCTAAAGGCGTCCGGGGATGTCATTTGCACGTGAAGATTTCGAGCACCGAAAGTGCCATGCTTGGTGGGCAAGACAAGCGAACGTGTACGCAAAAGGGTGTCATTGGCGGAGAAATGGGTTTTATTGCGGGGCGAGTCTTTCCTTTGTATGAGCGATCTTCGGTTCCCGTCCGGTCCGTGGACTGGCTACTACACCTATCATTCCACTGGTGGAAAACATGCGATGGACCTGACGTTGACATTCAAAAGCGGGCGCATCACTGGCGACGGCGCAGATGCAGTGGGGCTCTTTGTCATCGAAGGAACCTACGACGTGGCGGGCGGTGAATGTGACTGGAGCAAGCGCTACGTCGGCGCGCACGAAGTGAATTACCGTGGTTTCCGCGAAGGCAAAGGAATCTGGGGGACGTGGGAGATTCATCGCGGCTGGCGAGGTGGTTTCCAGATCTGGCCCCTCGGCGAAGGCGAGGCCGAGGAATTTGAACTCGAAGAGGAGGAACCGCTCGAAATGGCCACGGGTGCGCCTGGGTTGCCGGCGACTGTTAGGCAGTGGCGACCAGATCGATGAATGCGGCGAGGGACGAGTCACGATGCGCCGCGGCGTCGAAGACCGCGCCCGGCGCCGCAGCCCCGAGGCCCATCCGCGCCGCGAGCCACCCGGCGAGTTCCACGCTCTGCCCGGGCGCGAAGACGGCGGCGTGCGGGAAGGCGCCCAGCATCTTCGCAATCGCGCCATCCGGCGGTCCGACCCAGGCGAGAGGGCGCGGCAGGCTCATGGCGAGACCGAGTTTGCTCGGCCAGAGCAGGCCCTGCGCGGCGGGGAGCTGCGTGCCTACGAGCGCATGGCAGCGCAGCAGCGCGGCGGGGAGTTCGTCTTCGGGAACGTAGTCGCGCCATTCCACCTGCCGTAGGCCGAGTTCTCGGGCGCGCGCCGCGGCCACCGGTCGCGATGGTCCGCCTCCTTGGAAAAGCAGGCGGATCGGTGCGCCCCGGCGTTCCAACTCCGCCTGCGCCTGGAGCAGGGTTTCCCATTCGTGCGCGCGGCCGAGATTGCCGGAATAGATCCAAGTCCACTCCGCCTGCGGATCTTCGTGGGTTGCGGCGAGTTGCCGCAATACTCCGGCAAAAACCCACGGCCGCACGATTGCCGGTTCGACGCCATGCACCCGGATCCGCGCCGCCATGTCCTCGTCCAGCACCACCACCCGCGTCGCGCGACGATAACACCAGCCCATCAGCGCCCCGAGCGTTCGCGAAAGAACTCCTGCGCGCACCTCGCCGAGTGCCACGGCGATCTCGGGATAAACATCCATCACCCAATGCACCGAACGCGCCCGGTGCCAGCCCGCGACGAGCGTCGCCACCACCAGCAGGCAGGGCGGCGAACTCGCGGACACGATCACTTCGGAACGTGGCTTCCGCAGCCCGTCCACGAGCATCCGCCAAAGCGCGAGCGCCTCGCGAATCATGCGCCCGCCCTGCTTCTGTCCCGCACGATATTCCTGCCGCGCCGCCACGAAATCCACGGCATGCCCCGCCTTCGTCAGCGTTGCCGCCACCTCCGCGAGCAGCACTCCCGTCGGCGCCGGGTCCGGCGGGAAATATTGATTGAGGAAAAGGACGCGCATTCGGGACGGAGCGTGATTCGTGATCAGTGAATGGTGACGGGACTGAGGGACCGCGCCATTCACCGATCACCATTCACGCCCGGAAATTCCTTCACCACCGCCGCCGGATTTCCCCGCGCCAGCGTCCGCGGCGGCAAGCTCTCCGTCACCACGCTGCCCGCCGCGACCATGCTGCCCGGCCCGATTTCCACGCCCGGCGCGACGAAGACCTGCGCCGCGATCCACGACCGTTCGTGGATGGTGATGGGCTTTGTTGCCAGCTCAAACATCGGCGTTTCAAAACGATGCGAGCCGGTGCAAAGAAATGCGCGCTGCGAAAGGCAAACGTGCGATTCGATCCGCACCGCCGCCAGGCTGAGGACGAGCACTTCTTCGCCAAACCACACGTGATCGCCCACCTCCAGCCGCCACGGAAAGGTCACATTCACATTCGCCCGGATGACGACGCCGCGGCCGATCCGCGCCCCGAATGCCCGCAGCAGCGCCACGCGAAGTGCGGACGGCCACGGCAGCGGATTGAGGAAAAACAGGCACTTCACCGCGATCCACAGCGCTTCCTTCCACGCCGGCGCGCCGCGCTGGAAATCGCCCGTCGTGTAGCCTTCCAGCTTCATTCGCGAGCGGTGGCAGTTTGTGGCATCGGCATTGCTGTTTCAGTTGTGAACAGTATTTTCATCGGCCAATTGCGGGTGCGCAGTGCCTGAGCCGGATTCACGCCACCCTGCCCGCGCGACGCAACCTCATTCTTAATGCACACCGCAGACAACGCATCGAGTCTCGCCGGCCGAAGCGAACGCTGGCTCGCCTGGAGCCGCGGCGCCGCCACGCCTTGGCCGCACGACCGCAGCATGCCGCAGGTCTTTGCGCAGTGGGTGGAAGCGACGCCCTCAGCGACGGCTGTGATTGAGCCAGGGCGTCGGTGGAGTTACGCGGAAATGGATCACTGGTCGAATGCGGTCGCGCATCGGCTGCGCGGCCTAGCCCCGGGCGCACTCGTCGGCGTGCCGGGCGTCCGCTCGGCCGCCTTCATCGCCACGATTATCGGCGTGCTCAAAGCCGGTGGTGCCTACGTCCCGCTCGCCCTCGACGAACCCGCCGAACGTCAGGCCCAGCGTCGCGCCGATTGCGCCGTGGTGCTAGACGAACTCTCCGCATTCGAAGAGTGCGCCACGGCTTCCGAGCCGTTCGCCGGACACGATTCGCCCGCCTACGTCCTCTACACCTCCGGCTCCACGGGCGTACCGAAGGGCGTCCTCGTCCCGCACCGCGCCATCCTTCGCCTCGTCTGCGCTACGGATTACCTCACCGTCCGGCCCGACGACGTATTCGCCTTCCACTCCAATCTCTCCTTCGACGCCTCGACGCTCGAAATCTGGGCGCCGCTGCTCAACGGCGCCGCGCTCGTCGTCACCGAAACCGAAACCGTCCTCTCCGCCGCCGCGCTCGCCGAGCACCTGCGCGCGCATCGCATCACCGCGCTTTGGCTCACCACTTCGCTTTTAAATCAACTCGTCCGCGAATCCCCCGCCATGTTCGCCGGCCTGCGCTGGCTCATCTTCGGCGGCGAAGCTGCGGACGCCTCGACGGTCCGTCGCGTGCTGGAGAGCGGACGCCCGCAAAAGCTCGTCAATGGCTACGGCCCCACCGAGACGACCACGTTCGCCGTCTGCCATCGCATCGAGTCGGTGGAAGGCGAACGCGTTCCCATCGGCCAACCCATCGCCAACACCGATGCCTTCATCCTCGACGAATATCTCCAGCCTGCCGAGCAGGGTGAACTTCACATCGGCGGTCCCGGTCTCGCGCTCGGCTACCTCAATGCGCCCGAGTTGACCGCCGCGCGCTTCATCGAGACGCCTTTCGGCCGGCTCTACAAAACCGGCGACCTCGCCCGCTGGCGCGACGACGGCACGCTCGACTACCTCGGCCGCATCGATCGCCAGATCAAAATCCGCGGCTACCGCATCGAGCCCGGCGAAATCGAAGCCGCGCTCGCCCGCCATCCGCGCGTACAGCAATGCACCGTCGCGCTCAAACCCGCGCCGAATGGCGAGCCGATGCTCGCCGCCTACCTCGTCGGTGCCGCAACCACCGAAGAACTCCGCGCCTTCCTCCGCGAACATCTCCCCGCGCACATGGTGCCGACTGCGTTCATCTCGCTGCCCGCGCTTCCCCTCACCGCGAATGGCAAACTCGACCACGCCGCGCTGCCCGCGCCGACCATCGACCGCGCCGACACGCGCCCCGGCTACATCGCCCCGCAGACCGCCACCGAGCGCCGCCTCGCGGCAATCTGGCAGGAGATTCTCGCGCTCGCCGCGATCGGCGTGAGCGACAACTTTTTCGACGTCGGCGGCACCTCGCTGCTGCTGCTGCGCTTGCACGCCCGCGTCTGCTCCGAGTTCGGCGCGCCCATTCGCATCGTCACCATTTTCCAGCACCCGACGATCCGCGCCCTCGCCGGCGACCTCGACTCCGCCGCCGCGCCGACCCGCACCGCCAGCAGCGCCCACGAACGCGCGGCGAAACAGCGTGAGTCCGTGGCACGGCGGCGGCTAAATTCCTCCCGTTCGCAGTGACAGATTCCAACACCACCATTCCTGAGGGCATTGCCATCATCGGGCTCGCCGGGCGTTTCCCCGGCGCGCGCGACGTGCAGGAATTCTGGCGCAATCTCGCCGCGGGCCGCGACGGCATCACGCGCTTTTCGGATGAAGCACTCGCCGCCACCGGCTACGACGCGGCCAAGGTGCGCGAGCTGCCCGGCTACGTCGCCGCGCGCGGCGTGATCGAAAAGCCGGAGTGGTTCGACCGCAGTTTTTTCAACGTCCCGCCGAAGGAAGCCGAGGTCATGGACCCGCAGCACCGCGTCTTCATGGAGGTCGCCTGGGCCGCGCTCGAAGACGCCGCTTGCGACCCGTCCCGCTACGCCGGGCTCATCGGCGTCTTCGCGGGAATGAGCAACAACACTTACTACCCATTCTTCGTCCGCCAGCGCCGCGACCTGCTCGACGCGGTCGGCATCGTCAGCGCGGTCATCGCCAATGAGAAGGACTTCCTCACCACGCGGCTCGCTTACAAACTCAACCTCCGCGGCCCCGCGCTAAACATCCAGACCGCCTGTTCGTCGTCGCTCGTCTCGGTCAGCGTCGCGTGCCAAAACCTGCTCGACCACCAGTGCGACGTCGCGCTCGCCGGCGGCGTCTCGATCACCTTCCCGCAGGACCGCGGCTACTTCTATCAGGACGGCAGCATGACCTCGCCCGACGGCTGGTGCCGGCCGTTCGACGAGCGCGCGAATGGCACCGTCTTCTCCAGCGGCGCCGGCGTCGTCGTCTTGAAGCGCCTCGCCGATGCGCTCGCCGAGGGTGACCACATTTACGCCGTCATCAAGGGCCACGCCTTGAACAACGACGGCGCGCAGAAAGTCGGCTTCGCCGCGCCGAGCGTGAACGGCCACACCGAAGTCATCGCGCTCGCGCAAGCCGTCGCCGGAGTTTCGCCGGAATCCATTTCCTACATTGAGGCCCACGGCACCGCGACGCCGCTCGGCGACCCCGTGGAAATCGCCGGCCTCACCCGCGTCTTCCGCGAAACGACCGAGGCGCGGCAGTTCTGCGCGCTCGGTTCGGTGAAGGGAAACATCGGCCACTGCGACGCCGCCTCCGGCATCGCCAGCTTGATCAAAATGGCGCTCGCCTTCGAGCACGGCCAGCTCCCGCCGACGCTCCATTGCGAGCAGCCGAACCCCGCGCTGCACCTCGGCGACAGTCCATTCTTTCTCAACACCACACTCCGCGAATGGCCGCGCACCGAGACCCCGCGCCGCGCGGGCGTCAGCTCATTCGGCGTCGGCGGTACGAACGCGCATCTCGTCCTCGAAGAAGCGCCGCAGCCCGCGCCCACCGCGCCGAGCGAAGCGCCGGAACTCATCGTCCTTTCCGCCAAGTCCGCCGCCGCGCTCGAACAGCGTGCGCAGGATCTCGCCGCCAATCTCGAATCGAACCCAGCCGCACTCGCCGACATCGCCTTCACCCTGCACGAAGGCCGGCAGACCTTCTCCCACCGCCGCGCGATCGTCGCGCGCAACGCTGCTGCCGCTGTCGCCGCGCTGCGCGCTCCGACGAAACTCCACCGCGAAGACAGCCGCCTCGACACGCCGGTCGCGTTCCTCTTTCCCGGCCAGGGCTCGCAATATCCCGGCATGGGCGCGCAGCTTTTTGCGCACGAGCCCGTCTTTCGCCACACGCTCGGCCACCTCGCCGAAGTGCTCCGCCCCGAACTCGGACGCGATCTCTGCGAGCTGCTTTTCTCGCGGGAGGCGGAAGCCGCCGATCGCCTGCGCGAAACCCGCTTCACCCAGCCCGCGATCTTTGCGGTCAGCTACGCGCTCGCGCGGCTCTGGCAGTCGCGCGGCGTGCAGCCTGGCGCGCTGGTCGGGCACAGCGTCGGCGAGTTTGTCGCCGGCGCGCTGGCGGGCATTTTTTCGTGGGAAGATGCCGCGCGGTTGGTGGCCCTGCGCGCGCGGTTGACCCAGGAACTTCCCGGCGGCGCGATGCTCGCCGTACGGCTCGGCGAAGGTGACGCAGCGGAATTTCTCAGCGATCCCCGCCTCGCCCTCGCGGCAGTCAATTCCCCGAAACTCTGCGTCATCTCCGGTCCGTTCGACGCCATCGAAAAGCTCGAGGCCACGCTCACCGAACGCACGATCCCCGCGATCCGGCTCGCGACTTCCCACGCTTTCCATTCGCCGATGGTCGAGCCCGTCGTCGCACCGCTCGCGGAGGCGGTTCGGCAGGTGAAACTGAGCGCGGCTCAGATTCCGATCATCTCCAGCGTCACCGGCGAAACGCTCACCGCTGCGCAAGCCACCGATCCGCAATACTGGGCGCATCATTTGCGCGCCACCGTCCGCTTTTCCGCCGCCGCCACGCGACTCCTCGCCGAGCGCGACTACGCGCTGCTCGAGGCCGGCCCCGGCCAGGCGCTCAGCCAGCTCATTCGCCAAAACAGCGCGCGCACCGCCCAGCACGAAGTGGCGCATTCCATCGCCGAGAGCGCAGATGAACTAGAATCGCTCGCCGCCGCGCTCGGCCGGCTTTGGCTCGCCGGCGTGTCGATCGACTGGCGCACTGCGCATCCCGGCCGTGAGTTCCGCCGCGTCTCGCTGCCGACGTATCCCTTCGAGCGCCAGCGCTACTTTGCCGATCTCCCCGCTGGCACCGCGATGCCCGTAACCACCGCCGCCACGGATGGCGAAGCGCCCTGGGTAGCGCACGCGCCCCTGCGTGCCGTGGCCGGCGCCCCGCCGGACAGCGGCAAGTCTGCGGGAGGGTCTCCGACGGCTGCGATT
>JBAVML010000421.1:0-7928 GCA_049690035.1 Chthoniobacteraceae bacterium | reverse complement strand
CGCCAGCGCCGGCACCCAGCTCTGGCTGGACCGCGAAGGCCGCCTGACGCTCGACTGGCTCACCGCGCGCCTCCTCACCATCGCCCGCGAAGGCGTGCGCCTTTCCCTCGTCACCACCGAGCGCGCCGAAGTCCGCGCCTGGATGCAGCGCGCCGAAGCTCCCCATGCCGCTTCTCTCCCCGCGAAGCTCGACGCGCTCCCGCGCAAAGGCTGCCACCTCTACGACATCGACGCGCACCCCGTGAGCCTCGAGTGCTTCATGCTCGCGAATGGCGACGTGATGCACCTCTTCACCATCCCCACCTCCCATCTGCGCGATGCCCCCGGCCGCAACGCCCCGCCGCAGGTGGCCGCTCACGAGGGCTTCAACGTCGCCACCTGGGCTCGGGACGGCAAAGCCCTCATCTTCCTGAGCAGCGAACCCATCGAGACCATCCGCGCGCTGCTGAGCTGAAGCGGCGGAAAAGCGGGGCTGGCGGGCGGCATTCCCCTCCTCGGGGCTTGGCGTGCCGGGCGCGGCGGGGCGGAAGGGTTGGCAAAGATCTTCGTCTTTTGCTGAAATGAACCGGGGACAATTCCGAGAGCTACCCTCGGACCCACCTTCATTCCGCAGCCGCCACCACACCATGCCTACCGCTCGCCTCTTCACCGCCGTCGTCATCACCGCCCTGCTCGCGCCTCTCACCCGCGGCGATGTGCTGCCGCCCGTGCAGGACACGTCATCCGCCAAGGGCAAGCTCACCGCCGCCGGGGGCAAGGCCACCACCCTCGCCGTCAACGCCACCAGCAAGGGCTTCGTGCTCTTCGACCTCGGCAGCCTTCCCGACGACGTCGTCGCCGCCGACATCGCCGATGCCCGGCTGCGCATCTACTTCCCCACCGTCACGAAGCCCGGCGACATCGACCTCCGCACCGTGTCGGCGACCGGCACGCTCTGGAATGAAACCGCCGCGGCCAACGAACCCGCCGTCTCCGGGGGCGTCGTCGCCACCATCCCCTCCGCCATGGTCGTGGGGAAAAAGTTCGTCGAGGTGGAAGTCACCGCCACCGTGCGCGGCTGGCTCACCGCGCCGGCGACGAACTTCGGCTTCGCCTTCCTCGCCAGCGGCACCACGAAGGTGACGCTCGGCGCCAAGGAAGGCACCGGCAACGCCTACCCCTGCGTGCTGGAGGTGCAGGTGGACCGCGCCTTCGGCACCGGCAACGTGGCTTTCGCTCCCGGTGCCGACCGCACCCTCTCCGTGGGCGACGAGCTCACCAACGCCACCGCCGGTCACGCGTTGAAGATCAAGGCTGGCAGCGCCATTGGCTTTGATTTCGCTCAGCCCGGCGGCGACCTCATCCTGGAGGCGGGCAGCGGCTTCAACCAAACCGAACCGAACGCGGACGGCGGCGATCTCATCCTCCGCTCGGGGGCCAATTCGTCGCCCACTTCAGCCAATGTGGACGACGGCGGCGACATCGTCTTCCAGACCGGCGGGGTGAATTCCACCTTCACCGAGCGCCTGCGCATCCTGGAGCGGGGGAATGTGGGCATCGGCACCAGCACGCCGTCCTCCCGCCTGCAGGTCGCCGGGGCCGTCACCGCCGGCGCCTACCTCGGCACGCCGGGCGGCGCGCTGCTCCTCGGCACCACGGATAATCAGCCGATGGACTTTCAGGTGAATGGCCAGCGCGGGCTGCGCCTGGCGTTTGGGGATAGCGGGTTTGGGGTCACCAGCGTGAATGTCATCGGCGGCTTCAGCGGGAATACCATTCCTGGCAATGTCCCGGCGGGGACCATTGCGGGCGGTGGTGTTGCGGGCTCCATCAACCAAGTGACCGCGAGAGCTGGCACGGTGGGGGGAGGCCTCGGGAATACCGCGGCAGGACTCGCGGTCGTCGCCGGCGGTAATACCAATACCGCCTCCGGCTCTGAATCGATGATCCCCGGTGGGACCGAAAACGTCGCCGCCGGCGTCACTTCCTTCGCCGCGGGCTATCGAGCCAAGGCCAATCATGACGGTGCGTTCGTCTGGACGGATCTGTCCCGGGGGCGGCTAGCGGACGCCTTCGCATCGACCGCCGACAATCAGTTCAATGTGCGCGCCTCGGGCGGCACCCGCATTTTCTCCAATGGCGACGCCACCCTCGGCGTCTCCCTCGCGCCGAATGCCACCTCGTGGGGCGTGCTGTCGGACCAGAACGCGAAGAAGCACTTCGCCCCCGTGGATGGCGAGGCCGTGCTGGAGCGCCTCGCCGCCGTGCCCGTGCAGCGCTGGCTCTACAAGAGCGAGCCGGACGACGCCGTGCCGCACCTCGGCCCCATGGCGCAGGCCTTCAAGGCCGCCTTTTACCCCGGCCGCGACGACACGGTCATTACCACGCTGGAGTTCGACGGCGTGGAACTCGCCGCCATCCAGGGCCTGCACACCCGGCTGAAAGCGAAAGACGCCGAGATCGCCACCCTCCGAGCGAAGCTCGCCGAGCAAGCCACCCAGCTCACCGAGCAAGCCCGCCGCGCCGACGCCATCGAAGCCCGCCTCGCCCGCCTCGAAGCCCAGCCCGCCCCGGCGGCCAGGACCGTGAAAGCGGTCTTCGCCCGGTAACGCCGCGCCACGCACGCCGCGGCGATTCATCCCCATCGCACTGAAAGATCGGACGTTCTTTGGAGCCTGAGGCTCCGCGGAAATTAGCCGGTGGCGTCAGCCACCGGAATCCGTCCCACAGGACATGCGCCCCGGCGGGGCGATGGAAACTTCCCGCTTCCCGCGCCCCGCTGGGGCTGAGCGGGTTGCCGGGTCATCCGGTGGCTCACGCCACCGGCTAATTTCCATTGGCCCTGCCGGGCCGAACGGTTCGGCGTTCAGCAAAAAATTGCCCGGCGAGTGCATCGCCGAAGCCGCCTGTGAGCCCGGCGCCACTTTGGGGGTCACTCCCCATCCAGCCGGTCGAGCCGCAGCAGGACGGCGCCGAAATCGAGCGCGCGCTGGCCGGGCACGAGGAAGGGCGCCGGGATGCGGTAGAGGCTGCCGAAGCCGCGCGTGACGAGGCCGAAGGTGCGCAGGACGTTCATGTGTTTGGAGATGTTCGTGCCGGGTGCGCCGAGGCGGCGGGCCAGTTCCATGACCGGCAGGGGTTCGCCCTTGAGCAGTTCATCGAGGATGCGCCAGCGGGTGCGGTCGGAGATGGCTGTGAGGATGTCGCCGAGGGCGATGAACGGCGCGGGGGCCGGTGTTTCGGGTGAATTCATGGACGATACAGAGGAGATGGAGGGGAAGACACGGTAGAGGCGGAGATTGGCATCCTCTAGGGGGAATATATCATCTTTTCGGATGAAGATGCAATCCTCGATGAGGGAGATGCAAGCTATCCAGCGGAAGATGTCATCTTCAGGAAGGAGGATGTCAACCTCCAGATGTCGCCTATTATCCTTCTGGATGAAGATGTGAGCTTACAAAGGGAAGCTATCATCGCCTAGGAGGAAGATGTCATCTCCCGATGCGCCTCTGTCGTCCTCCGTGATGAAGCTTCACTCTTCCCGCAAGCGGCTGACCCGCTTCCCGCTCGGAGTGATCGACGCCCGCAACGAACGGCGCCGCGCCCGCGAACCGCGTTCGCAAACCTCCACGCGACCTCCACCCCGCCGCCGCCCTCAATCCACCGTCAGCCGGAACTTCCCGCGGAGCTTCTCTCGCAGATGCGAGCGGAGCGGTTCGTTGTCGAGTCGTTCGAAGACTTCATTCAGGAAGCCGAAAACGATGAGGCGCTGCGCGGCCTGCTGCGTGATACCGCGCGAAAGCAGGTAGAAGAGTTCCTCTGCGTCAATCTGGCCGCTCGTCGCGCCGTGGGTGCAGCGGACGTCGTCGGCCTCGATCTCGAGCCCGGGCGCGCTGTTCGCTTCGGCCTCGTCGCTGAGCAGGAGGTTGCGGACTTTCTGATACGCATCCGTCTGGTGCGCGCCGGGATCGACGCGGATGAGGCCGGCGAAGATCGTGCGCGACTTGTCGTCGAGCGCGTTCTTGTAGAGCAGGTCGCTCGCGGTATGCGGCACCTCGTGAATCTGGAAGGTGCGATGATCGAACTCCTGCGTGCCCTGCGCCGCGGTGACCGCGAGCATGTCGCTGCGTCCGCCTGAGCCGCGCAGGTGGCTCACGCTTTCGCTCCGCGCGTAGGCGCCGCCGAGGTTGAGATTGAGCGCCTTCGCCGAGGCGTCGCGACCGACGACGGTGGCATTGATCTGCGAGGCGAACGTGGTGTGGCTCCAGCTTTGGTCGCACACGTAGGTCACCTTCGCGCCGGCGCCGAGCCAGAGATCGTTCACGCCACAGGCGAAGCCGGGTGCGGTGGGATCGGCGCTCTGGAAGTGATCCACGACGGTCACCTTCGCCATCTCCTCGGCAATGATCAGCGTGTGCGGAAAACAGGAGCCACCCGAGCCGTGTAGCCAGTGGAAGTTTTCGACCGGGAGATCGATCTCCACGCCACGCGGGACGTAGAGGAACATGCCGGCGCGCACCTGCGAGCGGTGCAGTGCGGCGAACTTCTGCCCGCCGAGGATCGCCTCTTCGCGCATGAAGTGTTTGCGGAAAAGCTCCGGGTGTTCGGTGGCGGCTTGTTCGAGCGGCAGCCAGATCACGCCCTTCTGCCGCAGCGAGTCGCTGGCGAGATCGCGCGAGAGAAGCTGGTCGTTGGCGAAGACCATTTCCCCCGCGACCGAATCGAGACCCCGGGAACGGGCGAGAAGATCTTCGCGCGCGGAATCGTCCACCGGGAGCGGAGTGGTGTAATGCGCGAGATCGACCAGCCTGAGATTGGCGAAGCGCCAAGTTTCATCGGTGCGTTTCGGCATCGCAAGACGCTCGAACGTTTCCCAGGCCTCAGCCTGTTCGGGTGACGCAGGTCCGGCGTTGAGAATGGACTCTGCCCTGGTCGCGGGCGGTGCTTCGTTTTCCAAAACTGCGGTGCTCATTCGTGCGGTTTGCGGTTCAACCGACGCTGCCTTCCATCTCGAGATCGATCAGGCGCTTGAGCTCGACCGAGTATTCCATGGGGAATTGCCGCACGAGATCGTTGACGAAGCCGTTCACGCTGAGGCTCATCGCCTGGCCTTCGGTGAGGCCGCGCTGTTGCATGTAGAAGATCTGCTCGGCGGAAATCTGCGAGACGCTCGCCTCGTGCTGCACGGCGTTGCCCGTGCCGCGCACGGTGATCGCGGGATAGGTGTCGGTGCGCGAAGTGGAGTTGATCAGCAGCGCGTCGCACTCGGTGTTGTTCTTGCAGCCCTTGAGGTGCTTCGGCACGTGGACGAGGCCGCGATAAGTCGCGCGGCCGGTGCCGACGGAGATCGACTTGGAGACGATGTTCGAAGTCGTTTCGTCGGCGGCGTGGATCATCTTCGCGCCGGTGTCCTGATGCTGGCCGTCGCTCGCGAGCGCGATGGAAATAACTTCGCCGCGCGCTTTGCGACCCTTCAGCACGACGCCGGGATATTTCATCGTGAGGCGGCTGCCGATGTTGCAGTCGATCCACTTCACCTCGGCTTCTTCGTGCGCGATGGCGCGTTTGGTCACGAGGTTGAAGACGTTATTCGACCAATTTTGCACCGTGACATACTGGATCTTCGCGCCCTTCAAGGCGACGAGTTCCACCACCGCGCTGTGCAGCGTGGCGGTCTCAAATTTCGGCGCGGTGCAGCCTTCCATATACATCACCTCGCTGCCTTCATCGGCGATGATCAGCGTCCGCTCGAATTGGCCGAAGTTCTCCGCATTGATGCGGAAGTAAGCCTGCAGTGGGTGCTTCACCTTCACACCCGGCGGCACGTAGATGAACGAGCCGCCGCTGAAGACCGCGCTGTTCAGCGCGCTAAATTTGTTGTCGCCCGTCGGGATGACCTTGCCGAAAAACTTACGGAAGATTTCCGGATGATCGCGCAGGCCTTCGGTCGGTCCGCAGAAGATAACGCCCTGGTCGCCGACCGCTTTCTTGATGTTGGAATACACCGCCTCGGAGTCGAACTGCGCCTCGACACCAGCGAGAAATTTCCGCTCCTGCTCGGGAATGCCGAGTCGCTCGAACGTGCGCTTCATGTCCTCCGGCACGTCGTCCCACGAACGCGTCGGCTTCTGCCCGTTCGAGAGATAATAGCGGATGTTGTCGAAGACGATCGCGTCCAGATCATGCGACGCCCAGTGCGTCGGCATCGGCTTGCTGAGGAAGACGTCGAGCGCCTTGTGCCGGAAGTCGCGGACCCAGTCGGCTTCGCCCTTTACATCGGTGATGTAGTCGATCGTTTCGTGCGTGAGGCCGATGCCGGCGTCGTATTGATGCTGCTCGGGATAGGAGAAATTTCCCCGGCTCCGATCGATGTCGATGCTGCTGGCGGTTTCGGTGTTCATGGTGGTGCTCCGTGTTGGCGGCATCAGGCCGTCGCCGGCTCTGGGAGGGAGTCTTTGATGAAATCGTAGCCGCGCTCTTCGAGTTCGAGCGCGAGTTCCTTGCCACCGCTCTGAACGATTCGTCCTTCGACCATCACATGGACGTGATCTGGAACGATGTAATCGAGCAGGCGCTGGTAGTGCGTGATGAGCAAGATGCCGAGCTCTGGACCGCGCAACGCGTTGACGCCCGCGGAGACGATGCGCAGCGCGTCGATGTCGAGCCCGGAATCGGTCTCGTCGAGGATCGCATACTTGGGCTTCAGCATGGCCATCTGGAGAATCTCGTTCCGCTTTTTTTCGCCACCGGAGAAGCCTTCGTTCACCGAACGCGCGGTGAAGGTGCGGGCCATCTCCAGCTTGTCCATCTCCTCGTACATCTTTGCGTAAAACTCGGTCGCTTCGATCTCCTCGCCCTCGGGTTGGCGGGCGTTGAGGGCGGCGCGAAGGAAGTTGGCGTTGCTCACGCCGGGGATTTCCATCGGGTATTGGAAGGCGAGGAAGATTCCTTTGCGGGCGCGTTCATCGGGCGTGAGGCCGAGGATGTTTTCCCCATCGAGGAGAACCTCTCCAGAGGTCACGGTGTAATCCGGATGGCCGCCAATGGCTTTGCTCAGCGTGCTTTTACCCGAACCGTTCGGGCCCATGACGGCATGCACTTCGCCCTTCGGAATCTCCAGCGTGAGGCCGCGGATGATTTCCTTTTCGCCGATGGTGACGTGCAGGTCGTTGATGATCAGTGAACTCATTTCTTCTGTTTCGATGCGGATTTGTTTTTGGCGGTGGTGCACTTCGGGCACAGGCCGCGGAAGGAGACTTCGTGATGGGAGACGACCACTTCTTCGGGAAGTTCCCACACCTCGTGCAGGCGGTGGCGGGCGCGCAGCGGGACATCCATGACGCCACCGCAGCCTTCGCAGAAGAGGTGCGCGTGCTCCTGGAGATTCGGGCAGAAGCGTGACGGCTCGCGGTCGTGATTGACCGCTTTGACGAGGCCGCACTCAGTGAGCGTTTCGAGGCAATTATAGACCGTAGCGAGCGAGATGGTCGGCATCTTCGTCTTCACGCGCATGAAGACTTCGACAGCGGTCGGATGGTCGCGCTTGCCCATCAACGCGTCGTAAACGGCGCGCCGCTGATCCGTCATCCGCAGGCCGCGCCCGTGAATATGCTCATCGGGTGAAGTGGTGTGCGGAAGCGGTTTCATCGGGCGAGAAACGAACCACGCCCGCGTGTCCTTATCAAGACCAATTCTAAATAAGTCGCTTCTGCTTTCGCTCAGTCGCGGAAATTTTTGAACGTCAGCGCAACTTCAAAATCCTTGCTCCGGCAGAAGGCGATGACCTCCTGCAAGTCGTCGCGCTTTTTTCCGGTCACGCGAATCTGCCGCTCCTGCAGGGCGCTCTGCACCTTGAACGCGCGGGCCTTGATCGCCTTCACGATCTCCTTCGCCTTGTCTCCGTCGAGGCCCTGCTTGATGACGAACTCCTGCGTGGCGTGGCCGAGCGG
>JBAVML010000420.1:0-13949 GCA_049690035.1 Chthoniobacteraceae bacterium | reverse complement strand
GCTGAAAAATGTGCAGCGGGAAACGCAAGATGCGCGTTGCCCTTGGCCAAAAGATTTTGAAATTAACTTGCCAGGCAAGCCATGATTACCTAGACACAACCACGAAAGGGTGCCGAGAAATCCCCAGACACCTCAGTTCTCGCACCTGCCCCCCATGAATCTAATCAGCGCAATCTCGCCCCGACGCGCTCACCCTACGAGAAAACCGTATTCGCCCGACTCTGAGGCACGGGTTGTGGATGACGTGACCGCAATGGTGCTCACCTATAACGAGGAGGCGAATATCGGCCGGACACTCGAACGCCTCCGCTGGGTTCCTCGTGTCATTGTGATCGATAGCTTCAGCACCGACTGCACGCTGGAAATTGTTCGAGCGTTCCCAAATGTTGACGTTGTCCAGCGAAAATTCGACACGTTTGCGGGGCAATGCAACTTTGTCTTAAGTTTGATCGACACAGAATGGGTGTTGTCCATCGATGCCGATTACTGCCTGTCAAAGGAATTGGTTTCGGAACTTCGCAATCTCCCCCCTGATCCTGCGATCGCGGGATACCAGATTGGGTTTAGCTATTGGGTTCACGGCAGTCCCTTGCGCCGAACTCTTCTGCCCGATCGAACCTCGCTCTACCGGAAAGACCGTGCCGTCTATGCTGATGAGGGGCACGGCCATCGCGTCCGAGTGAAGGGGAGGCTTGGAAAGCTCCAGGGACTGATCAATCACGACGACCGCAAGCCGCTGGGCCGCTGGCTGGCAGCGCAGTGTGCCTACATGGCGATCGAAGCGCCTAGTCTTCGAAGGCAGTCGAACAACGAACTCACCCTTCAGGATCGAATTCGCAAACTCGTCGTATTCGCACCAGTGATGATTTTCTTTTACACGCTGTTCGTCCACCGCCTCTTCCTGGATGGTTGGCGCGGCTGGTATTACGTGATGCAGCGTACGCTGGCGGAACTGATGCTGTCTATTCATCTGCTTGATGCAAGAATGCGAGGTGGAGAGGAAGACGGGGAACGCAGAACGAGAATGGTCGAAACGATCCCCGATGCAGGAGCGCAGGTATCCGCGGTTCGTTTGTAGAGTTCCGCATTGATCGCCGTTGGGCTGGTCGCTCTTCTCCAAAGGGGATCGTGGAAAACTGGCCGCGCGGAGACGGGACCTTGCTCCCTTGGAAGCAATGCATCCGGCGGGGGTCGAACCCACAACCTCTGCCTTCGGAGGGCAGCGCTCTATCCAGTTGAGCTACGGATGCGAAGGCCGGGAAAATAGAGCTATTCTTCCGGCGTGCAAAGTGAAAAGCCCGCCGGCGTTACGTCTCCGGGAAAAGCGCGAGGAAGGGCTGATAGTCGGGCTTCGATTCGGCGGCCTGATTGAGCATGACGCGTCCTTCAGGCTTCTTTTCAAAGGAATAGAGAAACACTCCAAGTTGCCACTGGCGGTCGGCAGCGGTCTCCGGTGGAGCGGTTCGGAGGAAGCTCTGCGCGATAATCGTCAGGCTCTCCACCGAAAGATCCGTCCATGGCACCGGTACGTTCCCATACGGCGTCACCATCGTCGCGGTGGCATCGCTGGCCTGACGCAGGCCGAATTGGATCGGTGTTCCATTTCTGCGCCGCAGCGGCTGTGCGTATCCGGTCGCATTGATGTCGCTGATGACCGTGGCCTTGAAACGTGACAGCCACTCCGTGCGTTTGGCCCATGCGTCGCGTTCCTCCTTCCGCTTTTCATTCGTGACGCGGGTGTTCGCCAGAAGCCTCGCCGCATCGGTGAATTTGAAAGCGGTGTAGGCGGCGTTGACTCCCGCGAGCGTCGCCGCCAGCGCTTTCTCCTCGGCGGTATCCTCCTCCGCGTCCTTCATCGCTTTGGCTTCCTGCGCCGCGGCCAGTTTTTTCGTGAGGCTGTCCTCCAGTTCAGTGATTCTTTCTTTGAATTTCCCGGGTCGACTTAGTTTCTCGCGCGTCGTTTTCGCGTTCTCGAGCGCTTGCTGCAAAGTTTCGAGTCCACCGCCGTTCCCCGCGATCTTCGTGAGGGACTGCATCGAGGCGAAGCCCGCGGTGTAATTGGCGGCCAACGGTTTGTAGGCGTTGAGCCAGGCAAGGGCTTCCCCCGGCGTAGCGGTCTGGAATTGCTCGAAGAAAGGCGCCGCGTCGGCGAATGCGCCTTGTGCCCAGTCCTTGGCCCCAAAAAGCAGCAGCGCGAATGCCTCGTGATTCGCGAGATCGTAGGTCTTGACCAGCGCCGCCGGGCGCGGGGTGTCGCTCCTGGCGGCCTGGGCCATGTCCACAAAAAAGGTCGCGATCTTTTGCTCCGTGGGTTCCGGCGAGTAGATACCTCGCGCTTCTACTTTCTCGAACTCCTTCCGCGCCTCATCCGGTTGATTCTGGAGGAGAAAGGCGAGCGCCGCGTTCACCGTGATCCAGTTCTTCAAAGGCTGCGGTGCCACGTCTTGCGCGTCCAGCGCACGGAGGGCCGCAGCCGCTTCGTCATACTGGCCGGCGGCGAGTTGTTCGCGCGCTTTTTGATATGCGGCATCGAAGACCGGCCCGGCGGTGTGTGCCGAGGGCGTGGCGTCAGCGCGAGATTTTCCTCCGAAGAGCGAGTCACGGTAGGTGAACGCCGTCACCCCAGCAGCGACGACCACGGCGGCGGTCGCGAGCGTGACCCAGCCCATCCCCTTATTCTCGTCCACCACGACGATCGGCTTCCGCGCCTTCGCCTGGTGCAGCCCGAGCAATTCACTCTGAGCGTATTGCAGGTGCTCGATCAATTCTTCGTAGCTCGCATAGCGTTCGTCGGGCTCCTTGTGGAGCGTCTTGTTGATCACGAAGGCGGTGGCGCTCGACACCTCCGGGGCAAAAGCCTGGAGGCTCACCACCTGACTTTTCAAGTGTTTGAGCGTGACCATGGATGCCGTCTCCGCCTCAAACGGCGGACGCCCCGCCGCCGCGTGAAAGAGCGTGGCGCCGAGCGAGTACATATCGCTACGAAAATCCTCGTGCGGTGGGGTGTCGAGTTTCTCGGGCGCCACGTAGTAAGGCGTGCCCCAGATGGCCGCGCCTTCCTTGTTGGCGTGCTCCTGGAGGACGGCGAGGCCGAAGTCCACGATCTTGGCGTTGTGCGCGTCGGCGAAAAGAATGTTGCCCGGCTTCACGTCGCGATGAATCAGCCCGCGCTGGTAGGCGGCATTGAGGCCCTGCGCGATCTGGATTCCCACCTCGAGCACCTGTGCCTCGGCCACCTTGCCCTGGAGGGTTATCAGTTCCTCGAGCGAACCTTTATCCACCAGTTCCATTGCGATGTAGAAAATCCCGTGATCGATCCCCGTTGAATAGACCTTCACCACGTGGGGATGGCTGATCGATGCGGTGATGGCCGCTTCTTTCGCGAATGAATCGATCAGGTCCGGGCTTTTGCTGTGCTCCTCGCGCAGGAGTTTTAGGGCGACCGCCCGGTTGAGATTTTGGTCGAGCGCCCGATAGACCGCGCCCATGCCGCCGGAGCCGAGGACTTCCTGGAGCTCAAAGTGATTGAAGATGCGACGCACGCGCATCGCGGCGCCGCAGTTCGGGCAGTGCCGCAGCGCGAGCGGTTGCTCGTCGGTCACGTCGATCAAGGTTCCGCAGGTGGGGCATTCCTGGATCGCGGGTTTTGAGGTATCAGCCATGAGGACGGCGATGCTAACAGGCGCGCCGGAGGCGGGCAAGGAGGGGTGTGTGCGGGCTAGTCCCCGGCGAACTTTAGCTCCTTCGTCGCGTGGCCATCGGCGTAGAGGATGTTCACCTTGTCCTTCGTGTAAGGATGAAATCCCTCCTTGTCAGCCATGATCGGGATGCGGCTGTGCTCATCGACGAGGCCGAGGAAATTGAGGTTGCCCAGCGTTTGACCGTTCAGGGTCACGTTCCAGACGTAGCTGGTGCCTGACGCCGCGGCGAATTTCCGATCAGCCGGGCACGCGAACAGGCTCTTGTTGGTCACGTACTTGTCGAGCGTGTTGTCGATCACCGGCACCTGGTCGCTGAGTTGTTCCCGGGCGGTCTTGAGGATCGGCATCATGTTGTTGTTATCGGTGAGGTAGGCGGAGAGGCCGGTGCCGATCTGGCGGAGATTCGAGATGCAGGCGGTGGCGCGGCCCGTGGCCGCGACGCGCTGATAGACGGGGACGATCAAGGTGGAAAGGAGCGCGATGACCGCGATCATCACGAGCAGTTCCAGCACCGTCAGCGCTGCGCGCGGAGGCTTCATCGGAGGCCCTGGAGGTTTTTCTGCAACTGCTCGAGCAGCGGAGCGACGTCCATCTTCACCTCCGTGCTCGCGTCGCTGTAGAAGCTCTTGAATCCCTGGTCGATCATCTTGCGCGCGTTTTGATCCAATGTCGGATCTTCGCCTTCACGCTCCTTCATATCCCGCAGGGCGCGCTCGACGAATTGCTTCCGCTTCATCGGCTCCATCTTGTTCAGCGATTCCATCATTTGCTTGAAGCCGGTCGGCAGGGTGAGGTCGAGAAAGCCGCTTTGCTCCTCCGGGCTGAGCGCGCGGAAAAAGCCGTCGAGCCGCTTGCCCATTCGCATCTCGCGCCGTTCCTCGTAGCCCAGGGCATTCATCTGGTCGGCCAATTTCTCGATGACCTTCGTGCGCTCGGCCCCGGACTGATTCTCGATCGGATGAGATTCGAGGTAAGCCGTCACCGACGCGGGCGTGACCTTGACGCTGCGAGCCCAAAAAATCGCCCCGCCCGCGACGAGCCAGACGGCGGCGATGACGAGGGTGGCTTTGAGCCAGAGGGAACGCATGGCTTGGTAAAGGTTGGCGGGAACGCAGACGCCGTCCACCGGGAAATGGTTACCCGCGGCGGCGCAGCTTGCGTCGCACCAACGCGGTGACGTCGTCGAGTTCGCCGAGGCGCAACGCCATGGCGGAGACGAAGAAGGTCGCGGCGCCAACGGCGATCGTGCCGCCGAGGAAGGCGATCTTCAGGGGCAGCTTCTGCGTGGCCCAGCCGGCGAGCAGCCAGTGACGGCCGGCCCAGCAGACGAGCGCGAGGAGCGCACCGGCCACAAGGACCTTTGCCAGGGTCACCAGCATGGTGCCCGTCTCGAGGGATTTCACCTCCCGGCGCATCAGCGTGTAGAGGATGAGAAAATTGGTGATCGCGATGCAGCCAGTGGAGAAGGCGAGGCCGACGTGTCCCCACTTGAGCTGGAAGGTGAAGATCCAGTTGAAGATCAGGTTCAGCGCCACGGCGATGAAGCTGATCACCATCGGCGTCTTGCGCTTGTCGATCGCGTAGAAAGCGGGCACGAGCACTTTCATCGCCGAATAGGCGCAGAGGCCGATGGCGTAGAAGCGCAGCGCTCCCGCCGCCTGGGCCGTCTCGTAGGCGCCGAATTTCCCATGCTGGTAGAGCACGCTGATGATCGGCTCCGCGAGCATCATCAGCCCGATCGTCGAGGGAATCGTCATCAGAAAGGCCAGCCGCATGCCGCGCGCGAGCACGCGGCGAAACTCATCCCGGTTGCCCGTGGCGATGCTGCGGGAGAGCACGGGCAGCGTGACGGTGCCGATGGCGACGCCGAACAAGCCGAGCGGCAGCTGCATCAGGCGGAAGGCGATCGAGAGCCAGAAGATCGGGCCGTCGCCGAGATTCGAGGCGAACATCGAGTTGATCATCACATTGATCTGCACGGTGCTCGCCGCGATGATCGCCGGGCCCATGAGCTGCAGGATTTTCCGCACGCCTTCGTCCCTCCAGTCGAAGTCCGGCCGGTAGTGATAGCCGAGTTTCCACAGCGAGGGAATTTGCACCGCCAACTGCAGTGCGCCGCCGATCAGCGTGCCGCAGGCGAGACCGATCAGCGCCTTCTGCCCGAAGTGAGGATCGATCCAGTAACCCACGGCCACCCCGCCGATGATCGAGCCGAGATTGAAGAAACTCGAAGCCATCGCCGGCATCCCGAAGACGTTCTTCGCATTGAGCACGCCCATGACCAGCGCCGCCAGCGAGACGAGCAGGATGAAGGGATACATGATCCGCGCAAGCATCGCGGTCAGCGCCACCTTTTCCGCATCGAAGCCCGGCGCGAAGAACGCCACGAGCAGCGGCGCGATGGCGATGCCAATCACGCAGATCAAGCTCAGGAAGATCGCCGTGAGCGTCGCCACCTTGTTCGCCAGCCGCCAGGCCGCGCCGTCGCCGTCGGTCGCGATCGTCTTGGAGAAGGTGGTGACGAAGGCGGTGGAAAGCGCGCCTTCAGCAAAAAGATCGCGGAGCAGATTCGGCGTGCGAAAGGCGATCGTGAAAGCGTCCATCGCCCTTCCGCCGCCGAAGAGCCCGGCGAAAACCTGCTCGCGCACCAGGCCCAGCACGCGGCTGCACATCACCGCGATGCCCACGATCCCGGCGGCCTTGGTGTTGACTTTGTTGACGGCGGCGGATTCTGCGGTGGGCTTACTCGACATGGTGGACGGCAGCCTTGCGGAGTCGATCCATGATGGCAATGCCGAGCCCTTCCTCGGGGACGGACTCGGTATAGATCAGGTCGAGCCCGGCCTCGTCGAGGCTGCGCAGTTTCGCGAAGAGCGTCGCCGCAGCTTCGCGGAGATCGCCCGTGGCGGAGAGGATTTCGACATGGGCGTAGTGTTCGCCGCTGGGAGCCTGGGAGAAGGCGAGAATGCCGAGCTTGCGCTTGCCCGCGGCGGGGGGGAGGAAGTCGAGCTTGTGGGGCAGGAGCCGCAGCGGCGTCATCGGCGCGTAGTGCGTCAGCATTTGCCCCGGCGCTTCGATCACGAGTTCCTCACCGCCGGGTGCGATGGCCGGGAAGATGACGCCGAGCCTTTCAAAAAACTGCGCGATCTCCGGCTCCGTCGGAGGTTCGCCCGCAGCCTCGCGCACGTCGCGCCAGACGCGGCCCAGGGCTTCCGGCGTCACCGGTCCCGCTCGCAGCAGACGCAGGATCGCGCCCTCCACTTTCACGATCGTGGACTCGAGCCCGTGCTCGGTCGGGCCGCCATCGAGGATCAGGGGGATGCGTCCACCGAGCTCCTTCTTTACGTGCGCCGCCGTGGTGGGGCTGATGCGGCCAAAGCGATTCGCGCTCGGCGCGGCGAGTGGCTTGCCGAAGGCGCCGCACACCGCGGTAAAAACCGGATGCGCGCTCATCCGCACGGCGACGGTCGGCAAGCCTGAGCTCACGATGTCCGGCACATTCTCGCGGCGTGGGAGGATGAGTGTGAGCGGGCCTGGCCAAAAGCGTTTGACCAGGGCCGCAACGATCTCCCGGCTGCGCAGCGGGATCGCGGTGATTTTTCCGAGCCACTCCTCGGTCGGGAGATGCACGATGAGCGGGTCGAAAAGAGGGCGTTCCTTTGCCTCGAAGATCTTTACGACCGCATCGGGCCGCATCGCGTCTGCGGCGAGCCCGTAAACGGTCTCCGTCGGCAGCGCCACGGGATGACCCTCGCGCAACTCAGCCACGGCGGCCTCCACGGCGGCTGCGAGCGCAGCGGGTGTGTGGGTTGGCGCAAGTCGGGTTTCCATGGATTCGGTGAAAGATCGCGAGTGAAAAGAGCGAGGTTGGAAAAAAAAGAGTTACCGGCGCCCGGCAGTCAAAGCGCGACGGGCCGCCTGCACTTTCTCCGCGGCGTCCTCGGCCGTCGTGCCAAACGCGACGAGATGCCCCATCTTCCGGCCGGGCCGAGCGCTGGCTTTTCCATAAAGGTGAATCTTCACCTCGGGAAACGCCGCCGCCGCCGCCCAATCCGGCTCGCCGGTCATCCAGAGATCACCGAGCAGATTCGCCATCGCCACCGGGCGCAGCAGATCGGTCGCGCCCAGCGGCAGGCCGCAGACCGCGCGGAGCTGCTGCTCGAACTGGCTGGTGATCGCCGCGTCGAAACTCCAGTGGCCGCTGTTGTGCGGGCGCGGCGCGAGTTCGTTGATCAGCAGGTCGCCGCCGCGGGTGAGGAACATTTCCACGGCGAGCAGACCCACGAGATCGAGCTTCTCGGCCACGGCAAAGGCGAGCTCCGACGCCTTCTTCTCGATCGTCTCGTCGCCAAAGGGCAGCATGCTCACGTCGAGGATGTGGTTCGTGTGAAGATTCCGCGCCACGGGAAACGTGGCCATATCACCGCTGATGCTGCGCGCAACAATCACCGACAACTCGCAGTCGAACGCGACGAACGTCTCCAGCACCGCCATCTTTCCCTCGAAGAGCGCCCATGCCTCCGTGAGATCGTCGCCTGGCGAGAGCTTGCGCTGGCCCTTGCCGTCGTAGCCAAAGGCCGCCGTCTTCAACACGCCGGGCAGGCCGAGGCGGGAGACCGCGCCGACGAGTTCCGCCGTGCTGTTCACGGCGGCAAACGGTGGCAGCGGCAGGCCGGCGGCGGCGAGAAATTCCTTTTCGCGCAGGCGGTGCTGGCAGAGATGGAGCACGCGCCCGGCGGGACGCACCACGCAGTGATCCGCCGCCCAGTCGATGCATTCGACGGGGATGTTTTCGAACTCGAAGGTGAGCACATCCACGCCGCGCGCGAAGTCACGCACCGCCCGTTCGTCGGAGTATTTCGCCGCCACTTCACGATCGGCGAGCTGGCCGGTCGGCGTGTCGCCATCGGGCGAAAACGTATGCACCCGGTAGCCCATGCGCCGCGCGGCGATGGCAAACATGCGCCCGAGCTGGCCGCCGCCCATGACGCCGACGGTGGAGCCGGGAAGAAAGACAGGCTGGGTCATGGCAGTTCCGCGGCGAGCACTTCCTCCGTTTGCCTGGCGCGGAAAGCGATCAGCGCCTCGCGCAGTTGTTCGTCGTGCAGCGCGAGGATGCTGATGGCGAGGAGTGCGGCATTCCTTGCGCCCGCCGTGCCAATCGCGAGCGTGGCCACGGGCACGCCGGCGGGCATCTGCACGATGGAAAGCAGCGAATCCACGCCTTTCAGCACGCGGCTTTCCACCGGCACCCCGAGCACCGGCAGCCGGGTGTGCGCGGCGACCATTCCCGGCAAATGGGCCGCGCCGCCGGCTCCGGCGATGATGACCTGGAGCCCGCGTCCGGCCGCGTCGCGGGAAAAGAGCGCCATGAGATCGGGCGTGCGATGCGCGGAGACGACGCGCTTTTCAAATGGAACGCCAAATTCCGCCAGTGTCTCGACAGCATGGCGCATCGTGTCCCAATCGGACTTGCTGCCCATGATGACGGCGACCAGCGGCTTGGCGGAACTCATAGAGCGGACATTTGTGGTGGCGGTGCGAGCGATGGCAAACGGAAATGACGAATGAAGAACGCCGAATGACGAAAGAAGCCCCAGTGACGAAGCGGGCGCCGACGAACGCGGCTCGCTTCTCCTTCGTGCTTCGTCGTTTGGCCCCTGCACCTTGCCTGTCTCGCTGCGCTCGGCTCTCATTCGTCATTCCCATGTCCTCACCTCATCAAAACATTGTCCTCATCGGTTTCATGGGCAGTGGCAAGTCGTCGGTCGGCCGGCTGATCTCCGGTCGGCTCGGGTTCCAGTTTGTCGATACCGACGCGCTCATCGTCCAGCGCGCCGGGATGGAGATCGCGCAGATCTTTGCGCGGGAAGGGGAGGAGCGGTTCCGCGACCTCGAGACCTCGGTGCTCGAATCGCTCGCCCACCGGGAACGCTGCGTGATCGCCACCGGCGGCGGTGTGGTGCTCCGCGAACGCAACCGCGAACTGCTCCGCCAGCTCGGATTCGTCGTGCTGCTCGCCGCTTCTGACGAGGTGATCTTCGAGCGCGTGTCGCGCAACACGAAGCGCCCGCTGCTGCAGACGGAGAATCCGCGCGAGACCGTCTCCGCCATGCTCACCGCGCGTCAGCCGGCCTACGCCGCCGCTGCGCAGTGGACGCTCGACAACAGCACGCTTTCGCACGCCGCGACCGCGGACGCGGTGATTGCCGAGGCGCGGCGCGCCTTTGCGTGGCAGGGTGGCGCGTGAAGACGGAACTCGTCGCCTTTGCCCAGGAACTCGGCTTCGACCTCTGCCGCATCGCGCCCGCCGGAGCGCCGCCGCACGCGGCGGAATTTCGGTCGTGGCTCGACCAGGGTCGCGCCGGCGAGATGTCTTGGCTGGAGCGAAACAAGGACCGACGCACCGATCCGCAGGCCGTCCTGCCGGGCGCCAGGTCAGTCGTCGTCCTCGCGTTGAACTACTGGCAGCCAGACGCGCCGCCGGATGCAAAAACCGTTGGCCGCATCGCCCGTTACGCCTGGGGCGATGACTACCACGAAGTCATCGAGAAGAAGCTGCACGCCATCGACGAATGGCTCCGCGTCCGCGGCGGCGCCCAGCGTTGCTACGTGGATACGGGGCCGGTGCTGGAGCGCGATTTTGCGGCGCTCGCCGGCGCGGGCTGGCATGGCAAAAGCACGATGCTCATTCATCCCAAGCTCGGCACCTGGTTCTTCCTCGCCGAAGTCCTCACCACGCTCGACCTCGCGCCCGACGAGCCGATGCCCGACCACTGCGGCCGCTGCACGCGCTGCATCGATGCGTGCCCCACAGCTGCCATCACCGCCCCGCATCAGCTCGACGCGCGCCGCTGCATTTCCTACCTCACCATCGAGCTGAAGGGCAGCATCCCACTCGAGTTCCGCGAGGCGATCGGCGACCGCATCTACGGCTGCGACGCGTGCCTCGACGCCTGCCCGTGGAACCGCTTCGCGCGGGCCTCCCGCGAAACCGCCTTCGCCACGCGGGAATTCGTCCACGGCTGGACGCTGCGTGATTTCCTCACGCTCGATGACGATGGATTCCGCGCCCTCTTCCGCAAATCTCCGATCAAGCGGATCAAGCGCCGCGGCTTCCTCCGGAATGTTTGCGTTGCCCTCGGTAACGTCGGTACGCACGACGATCTCGCCGCGCTCGCGCGGGCCGCGGACGATCCCGAGCCGCTGATCGCCGAGCACGCGGCGTGGGCTATCGAGCGCATCCGGCAACGCACGGCGGCGTAACCGAATTTTCACTCGTCACACCGCGGATTGCCTCCGACACTCCCGCCCCATGCCCGCCGAAGCGCACATCACTCCGATCTGGAAAAAGCAGAAGCTTTTCGTCTCCCTTTTTCTCATCGCCATCGGCCTGTGGTTTTTCATCGATGGAAAATGGACGTGGCCGCGCAGCAATGTGCGCTGGAAGGCGCACGATCAATTGCAGAAAGAAAAGCGCCTCGCCGAATGGCCGCCCTACGCGAAGAGCCACGGCTGGAAGGAAGAGCCGCCGCACAAATACTACGAGAAGGACGAGATCTTCCTGCAATTCATCCTCGGCTCTCTCGCCGCCGGCGCCGGCGCGATCACTCTTTTCTATTGGCTCGGCCAAAAACAGCGCGTGGTGAAGACCGACGGCGACGCGGTGTATGCGCCCTCCGGGACGCGCATTCCGTTCTCGGCGATCACGGGTCTGGGATTGAAAAAGTGGGAGTCTAAGGGCCTCGCCCGGGTCCGCTACGAGCTCGACGGAAAGCAGCGGGAATTCGTCCTCGACGACTACAAGTACGACCGCGATCCCACGCATGAGATCCTCAAGGAAATCGAAGCGCACCTGCTGGCGCGGTCGCCGAACTAAAGCCATCGCCACGAGCGGTGGGTGCGGCGTTTTTTAAGAATGCTACTGGGGGAAGAGTGTGACGGCGCCGCTACCTTCGGGAGTGAGGAAATAGCCACGGGCGCGATTTGCGCCGGGAACGAGGGCTCCGCTGAACGAGACGCTCTTTGCGTTCGCCGAGGATTTGAAAGTTCCCGTGAAGATCCCGGTCCCGGCCTTGCTGACGAAGGTGGCAGTCGCGCCCGCGGCGGAGGGGATCACCTTCGCGGTGCCGGTCTTGAGGGTGAAGGCGACATTCCAATCGAGGCTCGGTGAGAGGCCGACTCCATTCGCCGAGAGGTGAGCGGAGCCGGTCGTGGTCTCGAGACCGGGCAGGGGCCAGGTGACGTTCGCTTTGAAAGGCGTCCAGGCACCGCCCTCCAAGGTAAACGGAATTCCAGCGGGCCAACCCCCGGGGAAGCGTGTGCCGGGTAGGCCGGGCGGGCGATACCAGTTTGCCGTGGCAGCGACGGCCACCGGCGAACCGGCAAATTGCACCGTGCCAAAAACGGAACCTTTGCCGCCGTAGAGCGCGGCGTAGATCGGGACGGTGCCATCCGCGATGAGCACCTGCGTTGACGTCCACCGGGTTCCATCGGCAAGGGAGCCGACGAAACGCGCGGAACCATCCTTCGCGACCGTCGCGGTGATCCATCCGTAACCCGCAAGTTCGGCGATCGGCGCGGCGGCGCTGGCGGCAAGATCGCCGGTATAGATGCCGGGCCAGTTGGCAGGCGGGTTGAGCAGGGGAGTCACGGGATTCTTCGCACTCGTGAAGAACACTCGCGGCGCATCGATCGTGGCGAGAAAGCCGCCGGTCTCCCGCACGTCGCCGAGCACGTGCGCGGGGCTGACATTGCCGGTCGGCAATTGCAGGCGGAGCAGCAGCGGCGGCTGGTCTGGGCGCTGCAGCGTGGCCTCGGTGGTGGTGCCGAAGTGCGCGATTCCGCCTGCATCGAACACGCCGCGGAGCGCGAACTTCATTCCGCCGAAAGTGGTCTGTCCGGAGAACGCTCCTTTCGCGCCGATGGTGAGATTCACGATGCCGCACGAGGCGTGGGCGACGGGAGCGGTGAGCGCGAGCCCGCGGTATTTTCCGGCGGCTTGAATGATGGGGCTCGACGAGAAGTTCGCGGTGACGGTCAGCGACGCGGGCATGAGGAACGCGATCGTCGCGCTGTTCTTGGTCAGGCCGCCGGTCCAGCCGGTGAACGCGTAACCAGCTTCCGCCTGTGCGGTGAGTGAAATGGGATCACCCACGCGGACAATGCCGACAGGAACGCCGCTCACCGAGCCGCCGCCGGGCGGATCGATGACGACGTCGAGGGACGCGATCGGTTGCAGTGGCGCGACTTTCTTAATCGCTCCGCGAAAGCGCGTGCCGCTCGCGGTCTCGGCATAGGCGCGGTAGAAGATTGGTGCGTTCCCCGCAACGGAAGAGACTGTCGCGGAAAAATCCTGAGTCGTCGCAGCGCTGCCGGCGGTAGCAATCGAACCGAGCGCTGCGGTGGTGCCAAACTCGAATCCGCAGGCGATGGTCTGTGCGGTGACATCCACGTGACCGCTCAACTCGACCGCTGTCTCGCTGAGCGCGCTGCCGTCGCCCGTGGTCACGATCGGATTGGGAATGAGCACCGTCAGAGTGCCGGCATTGCTCGGCGTGGTGCCAAAGGAGTTCGTGACCTCGACGTGGAAACTTCCCGCGTCGCTGGGCAACAAGTTCGAGAGAACGAGCGACGATTCGGTCTCGCCATCGATCGGCTGCGTGCCGCGAAACCATTGATAGCTCAAGGTTCCCGGGCCGGTCGCGACCACCGAAAACTGGACGGAGTCGCCCGCGTTGGCCGTGCGATTGCCGGGATGGGTGGTGATGCGCGGCAGGCTGTTTGCCGTGGCATTCACCGCGAGCACCGGTCCCCATTCGAAGAGGTAGTCGCCGAAGAATTGGCCGCGTGCCTGCACCGCGTAGTCGCCCGCGGCAGAGGGGACAAAATTGAGGGAAGTGTCCGACCCCACCGGGCTGAGCTTGGGTGAAGTCAGCTCCTGCGCGCCGGTGAACGCGATGTCATCGAGATACCAGCCGAAGCCATCGTCAGTCTGCGTGAACGCCGTGCTCTCGCCCTCGTAGGCGAAGATGAAGCGCACCTGGAGGGTGCGGTTGGCGTAGGCGGCGAGCGACACCGTCTGCGGCGAAAATTCCGACGCCGGCGCGCCCGTGCCGGCGGCAGTGAAGAGCGTATCCCAGGAACGGCCTTCGTCGGTCGAGACTTGCGCGTGGGCGATCTGTCCGGTGGTCGCGTAGCCGAAGCGGCTCTTGAATTTCAACTCGGTCGCGGCTCCGGCGAGAACCT
>JBAVML010000419.1:0-23959 GCA_049690035.1 Chthoniobacteraceae bacterium | reverse complement strand
ACCCTGACCTCGCCGCGGGATTACCAGGTCGTGCAGCGTTGCACGCCGATGAAAGGGATGTTGAAGCTCGATGGCGGGCTTTCGGAGGAGGTGGCGGGTGATACGATCGTGGAGACGCGATTGGTTGGGCCGATACCCGATGCGGGCTGGCAGAAGTTGAATACGAAGATTGCGAATCGCGCGTTTGCCAGCGTGATCGAGGCGCCAGCAGGTGGTTGGTGGAAGCTGGAGGTGCGCGTTTCGCTCGCGGGAAAGATAGTGGCGTCCAGCGAGGTCGAGCATGTCGGCGTGGGCGAGGTGTTCGTCATCGCAGGGCAATCGAACTCGGCGAATCACGGCGCGGAAAAGCAGCAGCCGGAAAGCGGTCGCGTGGCCGCTTTCGATGGAAAGACCTGGCGGCTCGCGGATGATCCGCAGCCGGGCGCGAGCGGCGGTGGCGGCAGTTTCATCCCGCCATTTGCCGATGCTGTGGTGGAGAAGCAAAACGTGCCCGTGGGCATCATCGCGTGCGGCATCGGCGCGACGAGTGTGCGCGAGTGGTTGCCGAAAGGGGTGACCTTTCCCAATCCTCCCACGATCGAGAGCCGCGTGGAAAAACTCGCCAACGGAGCCTGGGCCAGCAAGGGGGCGGCGTATGATGCTTTCATCGCGCGCATGAAGCCGCTCGGGCCGCAGGGCTTCCGCGCGGTGCTGTGGCATCAGGGCGAGAGCGATGCGAATCAGAAGGACGCGACGCGCACCTTGTCGGGCAAACTTTACCGCGAGTATCTGGAGAAACTCATCCGCGACTCGCGACGTGCGATTGGCTGGGAAGCGCCGTGGTTTGTCGCGCAGGTGAGCTATCATGTGCCCGGCGACGAGGGCAGCGACGACATCCGCGCCGCGCAGGCGTCGCTGTGGAAAGACGGCATCGCGCTCGAAGGGCCGGACAGCGATGCGTTGAAGGGCGAACTGCGCGAGCGCAACGGTCAAGGTGTTCACTTCAGCGGCCAGGGCCTGCGTGAGCATGGGGCCAACTGGGCGGAGAAAGTCATCCCCTGGCTCGATCAACAATGGACTGCGCCGAGGCGTGCGGATGGCGGCACGGAATGGAGCACCTATGAGCAGCTCCCCGAGTGCCACAGCATCGGCTGGGTGAACACGAACGTGCAGTCGAAGGACACGAAGAGCTGGAACGGCGTGCTCGACGAAGCGAAGTGGGGCACACCCGATCCTCAGCAGGTGGCGGGACGAAACTGGGACTGGAAGATCAGCGACGCGCAATGGGCCGAAGCCGTGAAGCAAAAGGGCGAAGGCAAACGCGAGGAGGTGAAGTTCGATCTTTGGCTGCCGGATGACGTTGGTGTGGTGAAAGGCATCGTCGTGATGTCCGGCCACGGCAGCGGCGAGAATCTGTTCCACCGTGCTGACACGCGCGCACTCGCCAAGGAACTGCATCTCGCGTTGTTCAAGTTCGTCGGCAATCCGATGCAGCGCGGATTCTGGCCGAGGAGCTTGCTGTTTGAGCGATTGAAGACGTTTGGCGCAAAATGCGGCCATCCCGAGCTGGAACACGCGCCGCTCTTTCTCTACGGCCACTCGAACGGCACCGGCTTCTCCGCCGTGTTCCCCGCGTATGCGCCGGATCGCGTCTGGGGCTGGGTGTCGATGCGCCCCGGCATCGCGTTTCAGGTGTATCAGCCCGGCGCCGCGCAAGTGCCTGGCCTGATCATCTTCGGCGAGGACGATCCTTTTCTCGCGCGTCCGTCGAAGGAAGAGAATCTCGCCGTGGTCCCTGCCTTGCGAAAAAACCATCGCGCCCTCTGGAGCATCGCCGTCGAGCCGAAGACCGGCCACGGCCCGGGCGAAAAGACCTGGCCGCTCGTGCTCTCGTTTCTCCGCCACACCTTCACCGCGCGGGTGCCGGCGGATGCCGATCCGCGCCAGAGCCCCGTGAAACTCAACCCGCTCACGCTTGAGCAAGGCCACCTCGGCCAAAACTGGGACGCCGCGAAAGGCGGATATCAAGATCTGCCTGTCGCGCCTTCCGGCACCTTCACCGGCGACAAAGCGACCGCATCCTGGCTCATCAATGCCGCCTATTCCGCCGATTGGCAGGCCTTTCAGCGCGATGGAGCCATCGCGCAACCGAAGTGAGGCACGTGATGAAAAACACCTCCTCCAAATTACTGCCATGAAGCAAGTCGCCGAACCGATTCACGCGACGACCATCATATGAACCTCAAAATCATTCTCCGAAGCGTCCTCTTCATTCAACTCCTCACTCTGACAGCGGCGTCGCATGCGGACGATGCCACATGGCTCCAACAGAAGGGCAAATTGATCTTCCAGGACACCTTCGACCGCCAACTGGACGGCAACGGCGTCAAGGCCATCGGCAACGGCTGGGAGAGCGCGACCGCCGACCGCGCGCCGGACGTCAAACAGGCCGATCTCGACCAGGGTATCCTCAAGATCAACAGCGACGGCAAGGCGGCGGGCCACGGTGTCCATATTCATCACGACGCTGGCTTCGCCGATGGTGGCACCACGCTGCGCTTCCGCTTTCCCGGCCTCAACAAAGGCGAATCCTTCACCATCGGCCATGTGGACCGTGAGATGAAAGGCGTTCACGCCGGGCACCTCTGCTACGCGAATCTCTATCCGACGAGCATCCTGCTGCGCGACAACAAGACAGGCATCAGCGAGGAGCAGCTCCGCGCAAGACGCGCCGTGTTCCTCGACAAAAAGGAAAAGCTGCCGGCCGAATTGGATGCGTTGCTCCAGACCAAGGAAAAGACCGTGCCGTGGAAAGCCGACAACGAATGGCATGATCTCACGCTCGCCTTTGAAGGCGACGAGATGCGCCTGAGCATTGATGGCGAGCTCGTGGCCGCGCACCGCTCTGAGGGCTTCGCGCATCCGTCGAAGCGCTGGCTCAGCTTCTCGGCCGCAAACACGGTGTGGATTAGCGATTTGAAGATTTGGAAGGTGAAATAGGATTTTCCGCGAAAACGTCCCGTGAACTGCCTCCGCTCATTCACCACCGCCCTCCTGATCGCACCGCCCGCCGCGCTGCATGCCGCCGATGCTCCAAAACGGACGCGAATCCCGTGTGGGCAACGAATCCTTTCAAAGGCGGCGTGAAGCCGTCAGAGGTCCAGCCGTGAAACAATTTTTCCTGCTCATCGCATTGCTCGCGGCGTGTTCGCGCGCGTTTGCCGAAGTCCCGCTCGCGAAGGACGACACCGTCCTTTTCTACGGCAACTCGATGGTCGAGCGGCTGCTCGAACACGGCGAACTGGAAGCGATCGTGCAGCTCGCGCAGCCGGGGAAGAACCTGCATTTCCGCAGCCTCGCGTGGACCGGCGATGAAGTGGGCAACCGCCTGCGCGCCGAAGGCTACGCGGCGCACATGAAGGAGCTGCTCGCGGCGTGGCCGGCGAAGGTCGTGGTCGTCGGATATGGGATGAATGAGGCGTTCGGCGGTGCGGCTGGACTGCCGGTGTTTCGCACGCAGCTCGCGGGGTATCTTGACCAGCTCGCGCGGCTACATCCGGGCGCGAAGCTCGTGGTGCTCGCACCGACGGCGGTCGAGAAGAGCACGCTCGATCGCCAGCCGGACGTGGCGGCTCGCAATGCGGATGTGGCGTTGTATTCCGTCGCGCTCGCGGAAGCGGCGAAGCCGCGCGGCGCGCTCTTCGTGGATCTTTTCACCGCGAGCCGCGAGGCCTTTGCGAAGAGCAAGACGCCGCTGACGACGAACGGCATTCATCTCAACGCGGACGGCAATCGTGCGATGGCGCGCGTGATCGCCCGCGCGCTGGTCGGCGACGCGGCGATTGCGAATGTGAGCGCGGCGCGCGTGGCAGAGATCGCACCGGCGGCGGCGCAGCTCGCGCATTTCGTCGAGGAAGTCGTGCGGCCGAAAAATGGCGTCCTCTACTACGGCGTGCGCAAGCGGCCCGACGAGCGCGCGGCGGAGATCCCGCTTTACCTCCAGCGCATCGAAAAGGCCGACGCACTCGTGCATGAGATCGCGGAGAAGCCCGACGCGAAGTTCGCGAATTTTTCTCCCATCTCGCTGCCACCGGCCGCGCCGTGGACGAAGCCCGGCTCGAAGGGCGACGTGGGCGTGGTGCGCGACGCGGCGGAGGCACAGGCGGAGTTCAAGGTGGCCGACGGCTACACAGTGAATCTCTTCGCGTCGGAGGAACAGTTTCCCGAGCTGCGCGCGCCGGTGCAGATTGCGTTCGACGCGCGCGGGCGGCTCTGGGTCGTGACGATGCCGAGCTTTCCGCACACACTCCCCGGCCAGCCGCAGGAGGACAAAATCATCGTGCTCGAAGACACCGACCGCGACGGCAAGGCGGACAAATGCACGACCTTCGCTGGCGGCCTTGATGCACTCGACGGCATCGCCTTTTCCGAGCAGGGCGTCGTCGTCTCCGAGCAGCCGCGGCATTGGCTGATGCAGGACACGGATGGCGATGGCCGCGCCGACACGCGCCGCGAGCTGCTGCGCGGCGTGGACGTGACGGATTCGCACCACGGCGGAATGATCGCCGCCGATCCGACCGGCGCGATTTGGTTTTGCGACGGCGTCTTTCACCGCTCGCAATTCGAGACGCCCTACGGCGTGCATCGCTCGGTGGACTCGACGACATTGCGCCACGACTTGCGCACGGACCGCGTCGAGACCGAGTGGCAGAGCATCACGCCGAATCCGTGGAAGATCACCTTCGACCGCTGGGGCAACACCTACCAGATGTATGGCGACGGTCTCGTGCTCGACGGCCTCGCGCTCACTTGGACGCCACTCGGCGCGTATCATCCGTTCGCGCATGCGAAGGTGCTCGGCTACGGCAAGGGCAGCGCCGCCGCGAGCATCTCGAGCCCGAATTTTCCCGCGGAATATCAGCAGGGCATGGCAAGCGCCGCGCTGCTCGGCAATCACGCCGTCTCCATCACGAAAGTGGACTTCGACCAGGGCGCGGCGCGCGGCACCGGGCGACTCGACCTCGTCTCGTCGCCGAATGCCGCGTTCCGTCCGGCCGATGTCGCGTTCGGTTTCGATGGCGCGCTCTACATTTCGGATTTCAGCAGCACGATCATCGGCCACGCGCAGAATCCGATGCGCGACCCGCGCTGGAATCACACGAAGGGCCGCATCTGGCGCGTCACGCGCAACGACGGGCCGGTGGAGAAAAAGTGGCCGCGCATCGAAGGCGCGAGCGCCGCGGAACTCTGCGCGCTGCTCACGCATCCGCAGGACATCGTGCGGCACCACGCGCGCATCGCGTTGCGCAAGCTTGGCCACCCCGGACTCGCTGCCGTGGACGCGTGGCTCGCGAAACTTCCCGCGAATGAATCCGAGCGCGACCAGGCGATGCTTGAGACGATTTTCGTTGCCGAAGGTCTCGGCCAGATGCGACCCGCGCTGCTCGCTGCGCTTTGTAAATCCGCGAAGCCCGAGTATCGCGCCGCAGCCGTCCACGCCGCGCGCTTGCAGGCGGACCGGCTGCCCGACATTGCCACCACGCTCATCACGATGGCCGCCGACCAGCACCCGCGCGTGCGCATGGAAGTCATAGACGCCGTCGCGCACTTGCGCGCGCGTTTCCCCGAAGTTGAGCACGTCCTCCACGCCGGACTCGCCGCCACTGAGCCCGCGGTGAAGCGCATGCTCGACGACCTCGCGTTCGGCACCAAGCCGCTCATCTCCGCGAGCGTCCCCGTGCTCGAAATCGCGCCCGAGACCAAGCTCGCGCAGTGGCAGGACGCCGGCGGTGGAGTGCAGCGCACGTTTGTGAAAGCCGACGCTGCCACGCCCGCCATGCTCGCGGTGAAATACAGCTTCCTCGATGTCGCCGTGAATGGCGTGCAGGTCTTCTCGTTCGACTCGCAGTGGAGCAGCGACCAGCAGGTGCCGCTCGACCTTTCCCCCGGCCTCAACGTCATCGAAATCACCTTCCGTCGGCTGAAGAGCAACGCGCCAGCGGTGTATCTCTTCGACGCACTCGGCCAGCGGCTCCACGGCGTGAATGCGCCCGCCGACGCCACGCAGTTCGCCGCGCTGCGCGACGAGTATGAAAAGGCGAACGCCGCGCGCGGCGAAGTCATCCGCGTGCAATCCGCGCCCGAGCTGCAATTCGCCCCGAAGGAACTCCGCGCCAAGGCCGGCGCGAAGGTGCGGCTCATCTTCGATAACCCGGACCTGATGATGCATAACTTCGTCCTCTGCGCGCCTGGCTCCGAGGAGGAAGTCGGCGCGCTCGCCGACAAGCTCGCCGCCGACCCGAACGGCATGGCGAAAAGCTACATCCCCGACTCGCCGAAAATCCTTCAGCACACCGGCCTCGTCGCACCCAAGGCCCGCGCCGAACTCACCTTCGACATCCCGCAGCAGCCCGGCCGCTATCCGTATCTCTGCACTTTCCCCGGCCACTGGCGCGTGATGCGCGGCGTGCTGGTCGTGGAGTGAAGGGGAATCAGCATTCCAACGAACGCGCTCACACGCGCAAGACTGTTCGCCCATCAGAAATCACCTCCACTTGTGCTTGCACCGCCCTGCATTCGTCCGTCGCCAACCGCAACTGAACCGGATACGACGAATCCACACCCGCTGAGTCACCACACCCATCGAACAAGTCACATCCTCCTCATGCAAATCGCCACCCATCCCAAAATCCGAGCCTTCGCGGCTGCATTCGCCATCTTCTTCTCGTTGGCCTTCACCGGGCCGGCGCGCGCGGACAAGGTCACGCTCGTCGCCGGCGGCACGGGCGGTGACGGCGGGCCAGCGAATCAGGCCAGGGTGTCGAAGCCTTTCGGCGTCATCTTCGACAAGGGTGGGAACATGTTCATCGGACAGTTCGGCACGAAGACGGACGGGCAACTCGTGCGCAAGGTGGACACGAAGGGGATTATCACCACCATCGCCGGCACCGGGAAAGTCGGCGCAGGTGGTGACGGAGGTCCGGCCACAAGCGGTGAGTTCAATTTCATCCACGACATCGTCATCGGGCCGGACGGGAATCTCTATGTCGCGGACAGCTTCAATCGCAAGGTGCGCAAGATTGACGTGAAGACCGGCATCCTCACCACGTTCGCCGGCACCGCCGATGGCAAGGGTGCCACGGGCGACAGCGAGCCTGCGGACAAGGCCTCGCTCGATGGAGTCGCCAGCCTGTGGTTCAGCAAGGACGGCGCGACGCTCTACGTGAGCGGCTTCAGCAAATCCGTCCGCACGATCGACATGAAGACCGGCATCATCAGCACGCTGAAAGACTGCCCCGGCGGACGGAGCATCGCGATGGATTCCAAAGGCAACCTCTACATCGCCGGCGGAACGACCCTGCGCGTGCGCACGCCGGACGGCAACGTGAAGGTGCTGCTCGACGACACGCACCTCGGCGGCTCCGACATTCCGCTGGCCGGAAATCCGAAACACCTCGGCATTGATGCGCAGGACAATGTGCTCATCTGCGACGAGCTGCATCACCTGCTCCGCAAATACCTCCCGGCCGAAGGAAAGCTGGTCACGATCATGGGCGACGGAAAGCCCGGCACCGGCGGACTGGGCGGCCCACCCGAAAAGGCGCAACTCAAGAACCCGCACGGCGTGCTCTTTCACAATGGGGCGATCTATGTCGCCGACAGCATGAATGACCGCGTGCTGAAAATCAGCGCGGATTGAACCGGGATGCCCACCATCGGCCATGAAAGCTCTCCTTGTTCTTCTTTTGACAGTCACGACCACGCTCCGCGCCAATGACATCCGCGTTCTCGTCTGGGACGAGCAGCAGCCGCAGCAAAAGGAGGCATATGGCGAGAAGTTCCTCGGTGAGACCCTCGCTGCGCATTTGGAGAAACAGCCCGGCCTTTCCGTGAAGACCGCGCGGCTCGACGATGCGGAGCAGGGCCTCAGTGACGCGACGCTCGATGCCACGGACGTGCTCGTCTTCTGGTGCCATCGTCGCGTGAAGGACCAGGACGACGCGCGCATGGAAGCCGTGGTGAAGCGTGTGCTCGACGGCAAGCTCGCGCTCATCGCGTTGCACTCCGCGCATTGGGCGAAGCCGTTCGTGCGCCTGATGCAGGAGCGCGCGAAGGCCGATGCGCTTAAGCAGGTGCCCGAGACCGAGCGGGCTTCGGCGAAGTGGGAGTTTCTCAACGACGCGCCCTACTACAAAGGCGTGAAGGCCAATGGGCCGCTCACGCCATCGCTTGCTCAAGTCGGCGACGTGTGGCGGCTCACACTGCCTCAGTGCGTGTTCCCATCGTATCGCGCGGATGGCGCACCGGGCCATCTCACCACGCTGCTGCCACAGCATCCCATTGCCGCAGGATTGCCCGCGCAGTGGGACGTCCCGCAGACCGAAATGTATGGCGAGCCCTTCCACGTCCCCGCGCCGGATGAAGTCGTCTTCGAGGAGAAGTGGGACAAGGGCGAGCACTTCCGCAGCGGTTGCGTGTGGCAGGTGGGCAAGGGCCGCGTCTTCTACTTCCGGCCTGGGCACGAGACGTATCCGATCTACAAACAAGCCGAGCCTTTGCGGGTGGTGGAGAATGCGGTGCGGTGGCTCCGCGGGAAATAACTCCATGAGCGCGCCGACCATCATCGACGCGACGAGGGGCCGATGGAGATCAAGGACGCGCACGCCTTTGGTTCTGGCCAGGCGGAGTCATGGGGCGGTGCGCCGGACAAGTGGCGCGCTGTCGCGGCGAAAGCGATGCTGCCGACGGGAGCCGACTTTGCCGTGGTGCATCTCGTGGCGACGAAATGGACGCCGCGCGGGAAGGCCGCGGAATTCGGCGAACAGTTCGCCGACAATGTGCAGTTCACCTTGAAGACACAGCCGAAGCTGCCAGTGCGAATCACGCAGCGATAATTTCAAACGCGCTTCTCCCGAAGCGATGAATCACGACAACATCCCCATGAAGACACAGCTCACCCGCCGCCATTTCCTCCGCAGCACCGGCGCGCTCATCGCCTTGCCCGCGCTCGAATCACTCGGCTTCCGCGCATTCGCCGCGACGAAAACGATCACTCCGCCGAAGCGCATGGTGTTCCTCAATTTCGGCTGGGGCGTGACGAATGAGACGTGGTTTCCCGACGTGAAGAAGACGGGCGCGGCGTGGGAGTTGTCGGACGGGCTGAAGCCGTTGGCGAGGCATCAGAAGGACATCACGGTGGTGCAGAGTTGCTCGAACAAATTTGCGAACGAGGCGCATTGGGGCAGCACGTTCTGGCTCACGGGCGCGAACCGTTATGCGGAGCCGGGGCAGAGTTTTCACAACAGTATCAGCGCGGATCAGGTCGCGGCGGCGCATCTTGGCAAAGATACGCGGTTTGCCTCCATCCAGCTCAACTCTCCCGACGTGGCGAACTCCGGCCACGGCCCCGGTTTGTCGCTCGCATGGGACATGCGCGGCAAACCGGTCGCTGGCTTGGAGAATCCGGCGCAGGCGTTTCACCGGATGTTTTCAAACGAGACGACTCCCTTGAGTGAACGTCAGTCCATGCTCGCGCAGAAGCGCAGCGTGCTCGATGCCGTGCTCACCGATGCAAGCGACCTCCAGCGCGGACTCACGAAGACCGACATCGACAAGCTCGACGAGTATTTCCAAAGCATCCGCGACATCGAGGTGCGTCTCGGCAAGGACGAGCAATGGCTCAGCGTGCCGAAGGTCAAGCCGCCCGTCACCGAGCCGAAGGAAGGGCTCGCGGGCAAAGAGGAAATCAAAGTGATGTATGACCTCATCGTCGCCGCGCTCCAGACGGACACCACGCGCGTGCTCACGTATCGCCAGCCCGTGGGCACGCTGCTGCAAAGCCTTGGCACCAAGGTCGCACCCCACGACATGAGCCACTACTCGCCCGGCGACCGCATGGCCGCCTCGCAGATGCGCGACACCACGCAGAGCGAATTGCTCGCCGGACTCATCGACAAGCTCAAGGCCACAAAGGAAGCCGATGGCCGCAGCCTCTTCGACCACACCTGCCTCGCCTACGGCAGCAACATCCGCACGATCCACTACCTCGACAACTGCCCCACACTCCTCACCGGCGGTGGTGCGAATCTGAAACTCGGCCATCACCTCGTCCTGCCGAAGGACACGCCGCTGTGCAACGTGTGGCTGACGATGCTCCACGGCATCGGCATCGAGGCGGAACGCCACGGCGACAGCACCAGCGTGGTGAAGCCACTGATGGCGTAGCTCTGAAAACATCCGCCCATGAAATTTATCCTCACACTCATCACCGCCTTGTTATTGGCACCTGTGGCACTCGTCGCCGCCGAACCTGGAGACACGAGTCAAGCTCACCAGGCTCCCGAAAAAGACGACCCAAATCTGCCGCGCGTCATGATCATCGGCGACTCCATCAGCGTTGGCTACACTGACGAAGTGCGCAAGCTATTGGCCGGCAAAGCCAATGTTCACCGCGTCGCTGGCAATGCAGGACCGAGCAGCAGTGGGATCCAGAAGATGGCAGAATGGATCGCCCCGACCAACGGCACTTGGAACGTGATCCATTTCAACTTCGGTTTGCATGACCTCAAGCTCGGCACCGGCGGCAAGGACAACCATCCTTACGCCACCTCCGACGGCCACCAGGTTTCGCTGGAAGACTACGAGCGGAACTTGAATCAGATCGTGGCCAAATTCAAAACCACCGGAGCCACGCTGATCTGGTGTTCAACCACCCCCGTCCCCGCAGGCAAAGTCGATCCACCCCGACAGCCCGACGACGTGATCAAATACAACGAAGTCGCCCGCAAAGTGATGATCCAAAATGGCGTGGCTATCGACGATCTCTACGCCCTTGCACTGCCCAAGCTGGCGGACATTCAACTGCCGCACAACGTCCACTACACCAGGGAAGGCTATGCCGAATTGGCCAGGCAAGTGGCCGCGAGGATCAAGGCGGCATTGAAGTGATTCCGGTAGTGAAAAGCACACTCATACTACTCACGGCCCTGCTGCTCGCATCGCCGGCCGCACTCCACGCTGCCGACACGCCGCACGCGACGCTGGATGAGAAGCACCGCGCGTTTTTCAAAGACTACTGCGTCGAGTGCCACAACGAGAAGAAGCAGAAGGGCAAGCTGCGGCTGGATGACATCTCTTTCGCGCTGGACTCGGTGGAGAATGCGGACCGGTGGCAGAAGATTCTCAATCAGATCAACTCAGGCGAGATGCCGCCGGAGGATGCGAAGCAGCCAGAACGTGTGGCGAAGACGGAGTTCCTTGATGCGCTTTCGCACACGCTCATGGCGGCGCGGCGCACGCTGGGCGACTCCGGCGGGAGGATCACGATGAGGCGGCTGAACCGGCGCGAATACAAGAACACGATCCGCGATCTTCTCGGCGTGGACATCAATGTGCGCGAGCTGCCCGCGGATGGTGGCGCGGGGACGTTCGATACGGTGGGGTCGTCCCTGTTCATGTCGTCGGATCAATTCGAGCAATACCTCGCGCTGGGGCGGCAGGCGCTGGATGAGCACTTCGCGCGGTTCGTTGCACCCGCCGGAGCGCAGCCGCGGCGGATGCACATCGAGGCGGAGGAGAAGAATGCGAAGATCGCGCAGTCGCTCGCGACGCGCACGGATGCGCACGAGCGTTATGTGAAGTGGACGACCGCGGTGGACGCGGCGGCGCAGAAGCCTGAGAACGCAGACGCGGTGGCGGTGATTCGTGCGGAGAAAAAGGACAGCGCGACGCATCTGTATTCGCAGTGGCCGCGGCTCAAAGGCGCGCCTTCGCCAGCGGAGTTCGGCTTCGTCGATGCAGTCAATGCGGACGAGCAAGGCCGTCGGAATTGGGTCCACTATCTCCCGCATCACCGGGCGTATGTGGAGCATCCGGCGACGAAGACTGGCACCTTTCTCACCATCGAGGACGTGCATGTGAATCCGTATCAGCCCTTCCGCATTCCGGGCGACTGGCCGGCGGGCGACTACCTCGTGCGCATGCGCATCGCGGCGACGAGCAACACGCTCGCGTCGCGGCACTTTGTCGAATTTGGTTCGCAGCACGACAGCGGCGTGCGCGCGGTGGCGAGCAGTCATCAAGTCACGGGCACGATGGAGAATCCGCAGGTGTTGGAGATTTCGTTGAAGTTTTCGCCCGCGAAAGGACACGGCTTTTTCTTCCAGGAGAAGGGCACGTATGAATCCGAGGAAGTCGCGCATCGGTTGTTTGACGAGGGCTTGAAACGCAACGGCATCGGTCCGGAGTTCGCGCTGTGGATTGACTGGATCGAGGTGGAGAGCGCGAATGCCCCCAAGGTTGCGACGAAGACGATCAAGGAGCGCCGCGAGGTCGAGCTGCATGCGAACGCGATGGTTGGCGGGACTTACAATGGCTACTTCAAGGGCGGCTACGAGGCGGCGAAGAAATTCATGGAGACCGGCATGCCGGAGAAGGGCATTCCGGATGAGGCGGAGGCGAAGTTTCGCATCCGGGGCTTTGAGCAGCAGGGGCCGACGTTCGAGCGTTACCTGAATGATCCGCTGACGAAGGCCGGCGCGTATTTGACCATCTACAACGTCCACAAGGAGGAGGTCATCACGCTGCCGCCGGATCAGCCATCGGGCTGGCTGAAGACGAAGCACGAGGTGGAGAAAGCGGAGCCCGGCGACTACATGCTGCGCTTCCGCATCGGCGCGGTGAAGGGCACGCCGAAGGAACGGCACTTCGTCGAACTCGGTGCGCGCAGGGACAAGGATGACTTCGGCTTGATGCAGACGTTTCAAATCAGCGCCACGACGGACGCGCCGCAAATCATCGAGGTGCCCGTGAGCATCAGCGCCGATGGCCCGCGCACATTCGTGCTGCGCGAGAAGCGTGACGTGAAGCTCGACCACGACCTTTTCATCGCCGCGCAAACGGCCACGGGCGTGGGGCCGGTGTCGGCGCTGTGGATTGATTGGGTGGAATGGGAAGGCCCGCTCGTGAAGCAGGCGCCCGTTGCGAAAACGACACACATCGAGCCGGAGACGCGCCGCGCCGAGGTGGAGCGCGCGCATGTGCGGTCGAAGTTTCTCAACGAACAATACGCGAAGTGGAAGGCTGCGGGCGGCGACGAGTCGAAGCTGAAGGACTTCGGCTTCACCGACAAATCGCACGCGGAGTTCGCGAAGATCGTGTGGGAGCAAAACAATCGCTGGTTCCAGCAATACCTCGACCGGCCGCTGTCAAAGACGGGCCTCTTTCTCGACAACACGGTGCAGGAGACGAGCGAGTATGCCATCGACCTGCCCGCTTATGCGGCCTTGGGCGACTACGTGATGCGCGTGCGAATCGGCCGCGTGCCGGACATGCCTACGGAGCGCGCGTTCCTCACGTTTGTCGAAGCGAGCCTGATTGACAAAGACGACCGCACCTTCCTCGCGAACAAGCAAATCGCTGCGACACTCGACCAGCCGGAGGTAATCGAGCTGCCGTTCAAAGTGCGCCCCAGTGGCCCGCGCAAATTTGTCCTCTTTGAAAAACGCCCGCTGAAAAAGGAAGGCATCAGCCTGCCCGGTCGCACGCGGCAGATCGCGGACGCGAAGCAGCGCGATCCGGTGCTGTGGATTGACTGGATCGAATACGAAGGCCCGCTGAACAAGAGCGACACGAAGGCCGGTGTGGAGCCGGTGCTCTTTGCGAACACGACGAACGCGAGCGAGCGCGATCATGCGCGGGCCATTATCGAGAAATTCGCAAAGCGCGGCTTCCGCGACAAGCCGCCAAACGATGAGTATCTCAGCAAACTCACCGCGCTCTACGACACGCGACGCAAGGCTGGCGATGCGTTTGATGTCGCCGTGAAAACGCCGCTCAGCGTCGTGCTCGCGTCGCCGCGCTTCCTTTATCTCAGCGAACCTGGCGACGAAAAGAAACCGCGCACACTCACTCCGCCGGAACTCGCCACGCGACTCTCGTATTTCCTCTGGAGCGCGCCGCCGGATGACACGCTCCTCGCATTCGCCCGCAGCGGTGATTTGATGAAACCCGAGGTGCTCTCACGCGAAGTGGATCGCATGATGGCGAGCGCGAAGGCCGATGAGTTCGTCAGCGGCTTCGTGCACCAATGGCTCGGCATGGAGCGACTGGATTTCTTCCAGTTCGACACGAAGCAATTCCGCGACTTCGACGAAAGCGCGAAGGCCGCCGCGCGCCGGGAAGTGTATGCGACCTTCGCGCACGTGCTCCGCAGCAACGGCAGCGCGCGCGACTTGCTCAAGTGCGACTACGTCCTCGTGAACGGCCTGCTCGCCACCTACTACGGCATCGAAGGCGTGAGCGGCGATGAGTTCCGCAAAGTCTCGCTGCCCAAAGATTCCCCGCGCGGTGGCTTGCTCGGCATGGCCGCGATCCTCTCGATGGGCAGCAATGGCGAACGCACCAGCCCCGTCGAGCGCGGCGCGTGGGTATTGCGCAAGCTCCTGCACGACCCGCCGCCGCCCGCACCGCCGAACGTCCCCCAAATCACGCGCCTTAACGGCAAGCCACTCACCACGCGCGAGCGCCTCCTCGCGCACCAGGAGGAGCCGCAGTGCGCAAGCTGCCACCGCGCGATCGATCCCATCGGCTTCGGTTTGGAGAACTTCAACGCGGCCGGCAAATGGCGCAACGAAGACAGCTTCCAAGCCGTCGATGCCAATGGCCGCCCAGCGAAGAACGGCCTCAAGACCTGGACAATCGACCCCGCCGCCGCCTTCCACAAAGGCCCCGCCTTCAAAGACTACTTCGAGCTGCGCGACCTCATCGCCGCCAAACCGGAAAGCTTCGCCCGCGGACTCACTGAAGCGCTCATCCAATACGCACTCGGCAGACCGTTCGGATTCACCGACGAGGAACTTGCAAAAAACATCGTGCAGCGCGCGCAGAAGAGGGACTTCGCCATGCGCGAGTTTTTGCAGGCGCTGGTGACCAGCCGGGAGTTTCAGACCAAATAGGACAGCGCGAAACCCGCCCGCGTTTCTCACACACGCTTTGGACGATACGGCGGTGATGCCGAAGCGCCATGACCAGCACACCGCGACAACTCACACGGCCTAGGAATGGTCTGGCAATTGGCTCGGAGGCATTCGGTGCAGGAGACGCATGATATCTTCGCGCCGAAACGTGACGACGATCCAGATCAACACTGGCCCCGCGATGGGGAACTGCGCCACGCCAGCGGCTTCCGCTCCCTTGGCAAGCGCCTTCATCGTTGGGCTGAAGGCGACGAGTTGCACTTCGGCGGATTCCACCCACAAGCAAAAGCTGAGGAAAAGGAGGACGCCCACGTGCAGCAAAAGCAGGCCGACCACCGCGGCGACCGCGCGACGCTTCCACGGAATCGGCGTCGCGAAAATCAGCGCGAGGAGCAGAGCCAGCGGGCGGGTTCCTAGCCGCCCGAGATCGATATCGACGTTGCGCACCGGGCCTGAGCCATCGCTGGCCATGAGGGTCCGATTGACGATCACGGCGCGGGTGCGGTTCGGCTTGTCCGGGGGAGTCTCAAACGTCACTTCACGCGCCCCTCCTCCGTCGGAAAAAACACGCTGAGCAAGGCCGCGCAGGTAGGTGTCCCCGATACCGTCCCGCCCCGGCCAAGGTAAGGAGAGAACGGAAAAGAGTAAGGCGAACCGACAGATAAAGCCTGCGATGGGATTAAGCCGCGGCATGCCCTTCGAGTCGCTCCTTCGGCAGCGCCCACGCAATCCACGCCGACGCACCGACGACCGTTGCAAGGATCATCAAGGCGGGCCAGGCATCCTCATGGATGACCGCAAAAGCGCCGGTGCCATGCACCCCGATAAGATACAGGCTGGCGACGCGGAGAACATTGAGGACGCTGAGAAACACGAAACCGAGCGCGGCACCGAGCAGCCTTTTTCCCCAAGTCGCAGGAAAGGCCAGCAGCGTTGCGCCAAGGAACCACGCGAGCTCCAGTCCCGAGCATTTATCGGCGACGGTCACGGAATACTTCAGCGACCAGATGCTGGTCTCGGCGATCTGACTGACTTCGCCCACCGCATGTAGCAGCGCATTTGCCAGCCACGCCGTCGCCATGAGGTAGGTCGGCAGCACGCTTTGGCAAACGGGGATGCTCGAGAGAAGGAAAAGCGCCAAGAGGGACGCTCCGAACTTCAGCCCAAACCAGAGCACCGGCGCCTTGTCTTCCGAATACTTCTGAAACTGGCCGCGGGAGTTTGGCGCAGGTCTGGGCGGTTTTCGCTTCTGGATTTTTCTTCGGGCCATTGGTGAGCCGAAGCCGGCTCCGCCTCAGCTTACGAAGCGGGGAAACAGCGAGTCAACAGCTGCCAAACACTCAGGCCGACGAGTAGCACACCCCAACGTCTTTCATAGTTAGCGTTGTGCCATTCTGATGGTCTACCGTGGAGTCATCCCCGGCTTATAAATTCGAGGAGGAAGGCGGAACACGTCTCTCTCGTCTAAAGCACTACCCCGCAGCCGTTCAAGGCGACGTCCGCTGTGAGCAGAAGTCCGGACCGGCTCCTAGTTGCAGCCGCAACCGCCGCCGCCGACTCCTCGCCCTCCAGCAAAAGCCTCGCGCGTGAACCAAACATGCTCGGAGATAGAGTCCTTGAGCGGGTCACGGCCGGGAAGCATCACGGAATCGGCAAGATGCCCGCGTTGCCATGGTTTTACATTGGCGCAGGCGCCAGTAAGCGCAGAGCAGGCGACGAGGAGGAGGATGCGAAGGGTTCTCATACGATCATCGTTGAAGTGCCGGCGTTAGCTTTCCGCGAGCAGCGCCGCGATCTTTGCCGCGAGGATGGCTTCGTCCTTCGGGCGAAAGCCATTGTGAACCTGGCGGATAACGCCTTTGCGATCGATCAGGAATGACGTGGGCATGCTGGAGACGTCCGCGACCCCGACTAACTTGTGCGCGGCGTCGCGCACGACTGGGAACATGGCCGGGGTCTTTTTCAGGAAGTCCTGCATCTCGACTGCTTTCTCGTCTACATTCACGCCGAGCACGGTAAAACCTTTGGCGCCTAGCTGCTGCTGCCACCGATTCAGCACGGGAAACGAGGCTTTGCACGGCGCACACCACGACGCCCAAAAGTCCAGATAGACGACCTTACCTCGAAGGTTGGGAACGGCACCTTCCAGTCCAAAGCTACTCAGCTCTGGGAGCGAGGCGTTCTCCTTCCAGCCCGCGGCCGCGAAGCGCGGCGTACTCAGGATTCCAACGGCGAGAAGGCAGCTATGCTGAATAAAAGCTCGGCGGTTCATAGATTGATTTTATTTGTTGGTAATTGACGGGAAGTTACGGGGTCTGCCATTCCCTCGGCAGGATCGTGCGGCGGAACCCGCGCGTTTCAAAAAACGCGCCGTCACACCAAAGGCACCCTTCCACTTCGAACGCTCGTTCCAGCATCGCGATGGCCTTGACCCCGCCGATGATCATCGCCGAGGTGGAGAGTAGTCCGGCCGCGACACAGCTTCGCGCAATAACGGTAACGACCCGTGTTCCGTTTGCAACGGGCCAGCCGGTCCGGCAATCGAGGATATGTCCGTAGGTCCGGCCATGGTGTTCGAAGCACCGGTGGTAATCGCCGGACGTGGCAACCGCCCTGCCGCTCTTCAGCCGAATGCCGCAATAGCACTCGCTCACGTCGATGGGATCCTCGATCCCCACATACCAGCCATCGCCTTCGGGGGAATCTCCGCCAACCGCGATGTCGCCACCCAGATTCACCATCACCTGCTCGAGGCCCATGCTTACCGCCAGTTGTTTGACGCAGTCCACGGCGAACTCTTTGCCCACGCCGCCGAAGTCGATCAGCATCCCGCGCTTGGGAAGAAGCACGCGGCCAGGCTCGCGCTGGACCAGGTTCCAGCCGACGAGTTCTCTCGCCGCCGCGATCTCTGCGGCGGTCGGCAGCGTGTCATGCTTGCGGCGCCAGTCCCATAGCTTCGTTAATGGCAGCGAGGTGGCATCAAACGCCCCCTCGGTGACGAAGTGGCAATTCGCGGACAGGTCGAGCAGCATCTCGATCGTCGGATCAGTCGCTGTCCAGTCGACTCCTGCGTTCGCATTGATCCGGCTGACTTCACTGTCCGGCAGGAAGCGGGAACAGCTCGCCTCGAAATTGTTCAACCATTTCGCTGCCGCCTGTCGAAAGGCCTCCGCCCGCTCCGCGCTATCGGCACCGTAGAAGACTTGGCAAGGCGAACCGAGAGCGAAGAACGTCACTTCATAGTAGCCCTGGCCGCAGACCCTTATTGGAGCATCGGTCAGGCGGACTCGCGAAGTGGGCTCGGCGTTTAGCTCCATCGCTAGAATTGATAATGCAGGCCCACGGTGAAGGAATTCGCATCGGGATAAGCCGATTGCGAGGTGACGTGATCCCGGCCGCGCGTCGTGTAGCGTTCGTAGCCCAGATCGACGGCAAACTTATCCTTTATCGGAAACCAACGCATCTGCACGCCAGCGCTGTAGGTTTCTTCGGCAGATAAGCGATAGTCTGAGGAGTAATACTTCGGTGCGCCGGTAAACTGTGTCGCGTAAAAGTCAGCGGCGGACTGGCGATAATAGCGGAAGGTCGGCCCGACGGTCAGGCTGTCTTTGAAGAACTTCTTGTAAACGGAGATTGTCCCGGTGTGCGAGTCGCTGCCCCAGTCGTTGTGACCGTAGCGATAGGATGTCTCGACGCTGGCCGCCAGGGGTTCGATATAGTGCGTCCATTGCAGAAAGAGAAGTTGTTCGAACCGGCGATTGGGCCGCGTGTCGTTGACCACATAGAAGGAGCTCAGCAGCGCTACCTTGTAGGGATCGCTCAAGTAGCCCTGCCTCCAGCCGAGACTAACATTCACACTAAGCAGGTCGTTCGGACTTAGAATCTGATTGATACCGATGATTGCATCGTAGGTCTGCTTGGAGGCATTGAGGTTGGTGCCATTGGCACCGACCGTGTCGTCATCATAGGCAAAACCGAGGACGAGGTCCGTATTCTTCTGGTTCAGCGAGATCGTGTCCTGAATCGCGTAGCCACGCGAGGTGTAGTCGGACTCCGTGCTGTAGGCAAAGCTGCCCCGGATCGAGTGCCTGCCCAGTTGCTTGGTAACGCCGAGAGTGAAAGCCCAGCGCTCATCTTCGACCGTGACTGTAGGCACCTGGTTCTGTTTGCTCTTGGGTATCAACAGCGACGGCAATGGGGGCGGCAGGCCGGTCGGTGACGCGCCGGAGATCACGCTGTAGAGCAGCGAACCGTCCACCTTCAGCGTTTCGTTAAGATCGATGCCGAACAGCGAGTAGTCGGAGTCCACACGAATGCGATCGTGATCCTCCTGATAGTATTGATAACGCGACTCAAGGAACGTGTCTGCTTTGAGGCTGGAGCGGACAATCACGTGAACCACGACAACTAACCTCAAGAGACGTGCACGCCGGGTGGCGGAGGGGAAACAACGGCGGTCAATCATGGCGTGAAGACAATGCGAGCCAACATGGAAAAGCTACTCGGGCTGATGGACGGTGATCAGGGACGGGTAGGGTTAGTGATCGGAGGAGTTGGCTTGGGGGTCGGCACGGGTGTCGCCTGGCCGGGTACGCCTGGAACCGGCTTCGGCTTGGGCGTGGGTTTCGGCGTCGGTTGCGGCTTGGGCAGCGCGCCCGGCGGCAAGAATACCTTCGGCTTCGGCTGGGGCTTGAGCAGCATGACCCGCATGGCATCATCGCTACTTTCGCTGTTCTCAGCTCCGGGCATGGGTGGGTGATCGGCGTATGGATCTTCGTTGATCGAAGGGGCGATCTGATTTCGTCGGTCGATCGCGGCGGACAAGAAAAAAGCATTCACGGTCAGGGCGCGGCCCAGCGCTCCGATAAACAGCAGGGTGGCGGCAATCTTCTTGATCATAGTTGGTTGGAATCCGGGACGGGTGAAAGGAACATGGAGTTAGTTAGAACTTCGACGGGGGTGCGAAGTGCCATCATGGAATGACAAGCTGCATGATCGCCTGCGTCCGGTCAGTGAACGTGGCGCGGAAGACGAGATAGCGAGTGCTGTTGTAACTGCGGGCCTGCCCGGCGGAGCCGAGGACGGGGCTCAACACGGTCATCAAACTCAGGGTCTTCGGCTGGCCGCCCACTTTGAGAATGTCACCGGTCCGAACCACGAGGCGCAAGGTGGCGGTGCTGTCGATCGCCCAAACTCCGATGTTGTTCGTTGCTCCGACGCCGTTCGGGAGGAGCGTGCCACCGGTTCCCGGCGCGAGTTTCGCGACGAAGACAGGGTCCGCGTTGTCCGGCAGGGCGAGCGAGGAGAAGGAAGCCCACTTCGCCCCAGGGACACCCGCCGCATCGCCTCCCGCACGCGCGACGAGCTTCAGCCCGTTGGGCCCATTCCACCAGATTCCCGTGTTGTTCGTCGGAACGACCCCAGTCCCAGTAAGGGTGGAGATAAAGGCCGCGGCGGACTGCGCATTATAGACTGGATTGCCCAGGACCGCGAAGTTCGTTCCGTCGGCTGCGGGAGTCGGATCCCCTTTCCGCGCCACCGGCGCGAGCGTGGCCGCGTTCGAGTCGGCGAGGATGACCTGGTTACTCGCGGCGGACACGCCGCCGGCGCCATTGAGCATGGTGGCGAGGAAGGCGGAATTTCCGTTCGCGCTCACCGTCGGGATGCCGAAGGTCTGCAACTGGTTCCCTTGCGGCAGGCCGGTCACGGAATCTCCGGTCGCCGCGACGATTTCCAACGCCGCTCCCGCGTGGACGTTGAGGATCGCCTGAGTCTTGTTCGCGAGCGTCACGAGCACCGCCAGAGAGCCGTCTTTGTAGCGTCCCTGGCCCGGCGATCCGGCGGTAACGGTCAGCACGTTGATCGTTTGAATCTTGATCCCGTTGACGAGGTCACCCTGCCGCAGGAGCAGATGATTTCCGCCGCCGTCGAAGGCCCACACGCCCATGCCGGTGCCCGCGGGCACGCCGGTTCCGGCAATCGTCGCCAGGTAAAAGACTTCGCCCGAGCCGCTGATCGCGAACGAACTCAGGGCGGCGAAGTGGGCGTTGGCCACACCCGCGACCTCGCCGCCGACGAGCGCGACTTCCTTCAGCGCGCCAGTCGCATCGCTCCAGAGTCCGGTGCGCGCGATTGCCCCGTCTTTGATGCCCGCCGCGAAGGCGACTTTGCCGAGCTTGTCGCAGGCGGGATCGCTGAACTTCGAAAAGACGCGTGTGTTCGACAGCGAGCCGTCCGGCTTGGGGGCCGGCTGCCCGAGCCGCGCCACGACGGCAGGAGGTCTGCCCGCCAAAATCGCGGGCACCTTCGACGTCGCGCTGGCTAGTGTGGCGAGCACGACGATCGCGCCGCTGTCATCGATCGACGGCACGCCGAGACTGGCCACTGTCTCGCTGCCGATCGTGTCGCCCGTCGCGATGGCTTTCGTGGAAAGTGGTTCGGTCGTGAAGCTTTGGTCCGCGCCGGTCACAGTGCCACTGCTATCGGTCATGACGACGCGGAAATGATACGTCGTGTTGGGATCGAGATTAGCGAGCGCCGCCGACACCGGAACCTGCGTCAAGCCATGACCGATGGCCTGGCCCGGCGTGGTGCTTCCGTAGTTGATGGTCGTGCCGAACTGAAATGACACCGTGGCATCCAGAACGCCCGGACTTACGACGGCGTTCAAACGAGCGAGTTGCGATTCGACACTGCTCGCCGCTTGCGGCACCGGCACTGCCCGGAGCCTCAGGCGAAAGATACCGCCCACCCCGTGCAATCCACCGCTCAACGTTGTCCCGTAAAAGTTGCCATCGCTCCCCGCGGTCAGCCCAGCCTGCGGATAGACACCGGGCTTGGTGGTGACGTTGTAGACAGGGGCCGCCAAGGTCGTCAACGCGCCCGCCGGCGTGATTTTGAACAGCGTCCCAAACCCGGACGCTCCGCCGAAGCCCGCGGCCCCGTAGAGATTGCCGTCGCTCGCCAGAGTGAGCGCGGCTTGCGGAAAAGTCCCCGGAAAAGCCCCGGCATTGCCGCTGAATTCGAACAGCGTGGTCAGCGCGCCCCCAGTGGTCACTTTGAAAAGCGTGCCATTCCCCGTCGCACCGCCGGTGGCCGTGGTGCCGTAGATGCTGCCATCCGGCCCGAAGGTCAGCGGTGCTTCCGGGTAGGCGCCTTTTTTCGTCGCAGCATCGTCGGCGAATTCGACGAGCGTGGTCAGCGCGCCGCCCGCAGTCATGCTGAAGACCGTGCCCAGGTTCTTGACCCCGCCCTTTGAGGTCGTCCCGTAAAAGGTCCCGCCCGCGTCCTGGATCAGCGCGGTGTAGGGAAACGCGCCTTTGTTGCCCGCCAGATTTCCGCTGAACTCCACCAGCGTCGTCAGCGCACCGCCGGAGGTCACGGCAAAGACGGTCCCCAAGTCGCTGGCGCCGCCCTTTGAAGTCGTGCCGTAGAACTTGCCGTCGATCCCTTGAATCAAAGCCGCGTCGGGCGATGAGCCTTTGTTTCCCGCTCCGTTGCCGGTGAGTTCGACCAAGGTGGTGAGCACTCCGTCCGTCGTCACCTTGAAGATCGTTCCCAGGTCATTCGCGCCGCCGGCCGCCGTCGTCCCGTAGAGGTTCCCATCGTTCGTCTGGATCAGTGCGGCGTAGGGGGACGTGCCCTTGTTCGTGGGGCCGTTGCCCGTGAACTCCACCAGCGTGGTCATCGTGCCCGCGGGCGTGAGTTTGAACACCGTCCCTTTTCCGTACACGCCGTTGCTGGCGGTCGTTCCGTAGAAATTCCCATCGATTCCGCGGACGAGCCCGGCTTGAAAGTAGGCGCCTGCATTCGGGCGGGAGAATTCGAACAAAGTGGACAGCACGGGAGTCGCGCCCGTGGTCGTCAGCTTAAAGATGGTTCCAACGTCGTTCGTTCCGCCGCGAAACGTCGTGCCGTAAAAGCTGCCGTTCGTAGCGAGCACCAGCGCCGACTCGGGCGTGGCTCCCTTCGCGTCCCCTGCTTTCCCAGTAAAGGAAGCCAGCGTGGTGAGCGTTCCCGCCGTCGTGATGTTGAAGATCGTTCCGGCGCCGTTCGTCCCGCCGCTGAAGGTCGTTCCGTAAAACTTCCCGTCCTGGCCGATGACCAGCGCGGACTCCGGATAGGAGCCTTTGTTCGTCGCCCCGTTCCCGCTGAACATCGCCAGCGTGTTGAGCACACCCGTGGGAGTCATCTGGAATACGGTCCCGAAGTTGTTCGTGCCGCCGTTCGCCGTCGTTCCGTAAAAATTGTGATCGGGCCCCTGGACCAACGGGGCGTAGGGCGACGCCCCTTTCGCCGTGGCGCCGTTGTCGGTGAACTGCACGAGCGTCTCGAACACCGCTGGCGCCGTCCAGCGGAAGACGGTTCCGTTCCCCGTCGCGCCGCCCCGCGACGTCGTGCCGTAGTAGCTTCCATCGATTCCTTCGATCACCGTCGCGTAAGGGTAGGCACCCTTGTAACTCCCGGCATTCCCCGTGAACTCGACCAGCGTCGTCAGCACGCCGCCCGCGCTCATCGCAAACATGGTCCCGAATCCCGCCGATCCGCCTCGCGCCGTCGTGCCGTGGAAGGTGCCATCGGCCGCCTGGGTCAGGCCGGCGTAAGGCAGCGATCCCTTGTTGATCGCCCCGTTGCCGGTGAACTCGACCAGCGTGGTCAGAGTGCCCGCGGTCGTGACTTTGAAGATGGTCCCGAGATCGTTCGCCCCGCCCTTCGCCGTCGTACCGTAGAAATCGCCGTCCTTCGCCAGCAACAGCCCGGCAGCAGGCGTCGCTCCTTTATTGCTCGGTCCATTGCCGGTGAATTCCACCAGCGTCGTCACCACCCCGGCGGGCGTCGTCTTGAAGATGGTCCCGTATCCGCCCGTCCCCCCGTCAGAGGTGGTCCCGTAGAAATTCCCATCGATTCCCTCGATGAGTTCCCCGATCGGACTTGCGGCCGGAATGGAAAAGCCATTCAGCGACTCGTAGATCGGCACGGCCGGGGCCGCCGCCGCAACCCGCGCC
>JBAVML010000418.1:0-2525 GCA_049690035.1 Chthoniobacteraceae bacterium | reverse complement strand
AGTCGTGGCGAAGGTAATGCCGCTATCGAGGTTCAGCGTCGCGAAGCTCAAATTCAGCGCGGAGGTGCCCGAAAGCGCGGCCGAATCGCGGAGGACGGTGGTGCCGCCGTTGATCTGCGTGGCGCCCGTGTAGGTCTGGTCGCTGTAGAGCGTCGCCACATTCTGACCGCTGCGCGAAAACGCGACCGGACCCTGGATCGAGCCCGCCCAGTTACGAGCGGCATTGTCGAAATTCGCCACGAGCGTGCCGCCCGCGGTGCTGCTCGTCACCACACCCCCGCCGCCCGTCACCGCGCCGTCCGAGAAAAGCGCCTGCACGTACTGCGAGTTGCCGGCCAGGTCGAGGATGCCGTCCGGCCCGATTTCCACGAAGTTATTCGGGAAGAGGGTGTTCGTCCCGCTGGCGAGTTTGATCGTTCCCTGGTTGATCGCAGTGAGAGAATTGAAGGTGTTCGCGCTCAGGCCAGGAATCGCAGCAGACTGCGGCCCCGACAGGACGAGCGTTCCGGCGCCGGCTTTGATCAAACCCGCATTGGCCGCCGCCTGACCGCCGGTCAGCGTGCTGCTGATGGTCAGGCTCGTCGCCACGCCGGGCGTCCAGATATTCAGCGGCGCGGTTCCGGCGGCGGCATTGAGGACGCCGTTGTTGATTCCGGTGTTCCCAGCTTGGGCGAGGATGCCACCGCTCGAGAGCGTGATCTGATTCAAGGGACCCGCCGTCAAACCGCCCCCGGAACGAAGAGTGAGGGAATTGAAGTTCGTCGTCGCCACGATGCTCTGGGCCGAGATGAGAGACAGGTTCGCATTCACGGTCAGAGCCGTCGTCTGTTCGCCGAAGCGCAGCCCACGCACCGGATTCAACCCCGGCGCGGTGACATTAAACGGATCGGTCGGATTCGTCGTGGCATCGAAGGTGGCAAAGGATGTGCCCACGCCGTTGACCACGTCGGTATCGACCAGCGCCCAGGGCAGGATGCCTTTGGTCACGGTATCTCTGCCGCCCGTCTGGCCCGTGAAGGTGAGGGTGGCATTCGTCCCATTGGAAATAGTGACGCCCGCCACGTTGGGCAGCGCCGTGTAGGTGTTGCTGATCACCGTCCCGCTCCCATCCCTCACCGGAGTTCTGCTGACCAGCGGTTGCCCGAGATTGGTGCCGCGGAAAAGCACCGACGCCGCGGTCGGTGGGCCGACGTTCGGAGTCACGCCCGTGTTGGCGCCGGTGTTTTGGTTCGAGGACACGTTGTTGATCGCTCCATTGATCACCAGCGAGGTCTGCCGCCCCGCGGCCGCCGTCAGCGTGATTGTGCTCAATCCGCGGCTAAAGATCGCGGCACCGGAAGTCACGGTCTCGAGCGTGTTGCCCGTCGCGCTGCCGATCACGTTCATCGAGCCGCCGTTGAAAGTGATCGTCCGGCTGCTGAGCCGATTCGCGCTCGCCGTGCCGGAGTCATTCACCGTCAGCGTGCTGCCAGGATTGAGCTGGATGGTGCCCGTGCCGCCGATCTTTCCGGCACCGCTTACCGCAAACGTACCGCCATTCACCGTGACATTTCCCACAAACGCGGTGCTCGCCACGCCGATCGTCGTCGTGCCGGAGTTGATCTTGATGACATTGCCCACGCTCGCCGGCAGCGGCGTGGCGAGCAGGCTGATGTTGCCGGCTCCCGAGAAATACAACGTGTGTGGGGTCGTCGTCCCCGACGTATTGGCGATCCCGCCGCTGATCGTCAGATTCCCGCCGCTCGCGCCGATGGCGGTAATGTCCGCGTTGAGCGAAATCGGTCCGGTCCAAAGATTGTCGCCGGAAACGTTCTGCAGAGCGCCGCCATAGTTGATGCCCGTATTGGCGATGGTGATCGGGTACGAGCTGTAAACCTGATCCGTGCCGGAAAGCTGGAGCGCAGCGCTCGGGTTCACGATCGACACCACGTGGCCGGCAGCGCCCAGGCCGCCGCCCGTCCGCAACCGGAGCGCTCCCGCGTTGACGGCAACGGTACCAGTCCACGTCGCCGGGCTGTTCGCGCCGAGTTCGAGCACGCCGTTGTTGGTTTTGGTCAGGCCATTCGTGGCCGGTGTGGCGGTGCCGCCGAGATTCAAGCCCGAGTTCAAGGTCAGCACATTTCCCTGCGTCACCTCGATCTGGTTCGACGCTGCGTTCAGGAAGAAGATGCGATCGGTCGCAAATGTTCCCGTCGCGCGAAAACCCTGCGTCGCGCTGTTCGTATTGAGCGCGATGTTGTTCCCGAGATTCCCCAATGCGGCATTCGACCCGGCGGCCACCGTCCCCGCCTGAATGTCAATCAGCGCGCCGACGCTGCCGAAGGTATTGGGCGTAACGAGGCTGTTATTCTCCAGCACCAGCGTCCCCGTGCCGGTCTTGACGAAACCCACGCCGCTCGTGCTCGAAACCGCGCCGGTCAGCGTCAATCCCTGGACGACATTCGAAGCCTGCGAGCCGGTCACGTTGAAGGTGGAGGGCAACGCTTCCGTAAAGGTGGTCGTTCCGTTGAACCGTACCCCACAGC
>JBAVML010000417.1:0-2298 GCA_049690035.1 Chthoniobacteraceae bacterium | reverse complement strand
GTGGGACGCGCGGGAGCGCGTCCCTCCGGGGTTAGCGCGTCGCTAGTCGCACCGCGGGCAGATGCGCAAAGCGCGTGCGCCAATCCGCGGGTAGCCGCACCGGCTTGCCGCCGGGCATCTGGACTACCGCCAGCATCTGCCGCGATGTCACGATCAGCGCACCGTCGGATGGCCGCCGAATCTCGAACGCCACCCAGAAGCGCAGCCGGTCCACGCCCTCCAATCGACCGTGGACCACGAGCTTGTCGCCGAGCACCGCAGGCTTGCGGTAATCGATCTCGGTGCGCACGACCACCGGATAGAGCTTCGTCCTCGCCATATCCACGAGACCCATCCCGAGTTGCTCGGCGAGCAGCGTGCGCGCGATTTCGATGAAGCGCAGGTAAGCGATGTTGTGCACGACCGCCGCGCAGTCGGTGTCGAAGAACATCACCTGCACCTCGGTCGCGATGGTCGGTGTCTCGGGCGCTGCCTCGTCGGGGCGGGATGAAGAATTCACGCTGCGACATTCCTCGGCGCGATCACGCCGTTCAACGCCCAACTTGCCCCTCGCCCTGCTCTTGCGGCTAACTGCTGCGAATGACCTCCGACGATCCCAGCTCTCCAAGCCCGATCGTCTTCATCAATTTCTGGCGCGAGGGAGGCATGCGCCACTACGCGGAATCGCTGGTCCACGCGCTGCAGCCTGAGGTGCCGATTTGTTACCTGCGAAATTACGAGGGCGAAACCGGCACGGAGGCGGCCGTAATCGAATTGGATTTTCATCCGTTGCGCGCCCGGAACTGGGCGGCAGTCATCAAGATCGCGATTCTCCTGCGCGAACTGCACCCGCGAGCGGTCCATCTGAACAACGAACAGCCTGCGCTGCTTCCGCTCTATCCTTTGCTCGCGCGCATGAATTCGGTGATCACGCTGCACGACGCGCGCTCCCATGTGGGTGAGCGCGTTGCCAAACGCCTCTTCCATTCCCTGCACCTGCGGCTCGTCGCCCGTTTCATCCGCAAGATCGTCGTCCATTCCAACGCGATCGCCGATGCGCTTCCCGACTTCATCCCGCGCGCCCGCGTCCACATCGTCCCGCACGTGAACTACCGCCTGTGGGCGCGCGCCACCACGCCGCCGCCGGCCGTGCCACCGCTCAACGTGCTCTTCTTCGGCCGCATCCTTCCGTACAAGGGGCTCGACGTTTTACTCGACGCTTTTCGCCGACTCGATCCCGCGCGGTTCCATCTCATCATCGCCGGCGGGGGTGAAGTGCCCGCGCTCACCGCGCCGAATATCGAGATCGACAACCGCTTCGTCACCGACGACCGCCTGCCCGGATTTTTCCAACGCGCGCACGTCGTCGCGCTGCCGTATCACGCCGCGTCCCAGAGCGGCGTGGCGCAAATGGCGTTCGCCTTTGGCAAGCCCGTCGTGGCCACGAACGTCGGCGCGTTACCCGACATCGTGCATGACGGGGAGAATGGTCTGCTCATTCCGCCCGGCGATCCCGCCGCGCTCGCTGCTGCGCTGGAGCGCATGGCAGACGCCGCGTTGCGCGCTCGATTCGAGGAGGCGATCCGCCGGGATCAGTCGAGTTCCGACGCGGAAATTCGTGAGCGCCTGCTCGCCGTGTACGATGCCTGAGATCCTCGCCATCATCACCGGCGAACGCGGCCTGCGTGAGATCGTCCGTCCGCTCGCCGCCGTCGATCAACCGTGCGTCGTGCTCGACTTCGAGCAACTCGCGGCGCAATCCGGCTGGCCGCATCTGCGCTTCATCCGTGAACTGTGGCGCCTCGTCCGCGCGCACCGCGGCGCCACGGTGTTCACCGACATGAACTCCGCCTTCCTCGCCGTCATTCTGCTGTTCGCGAAGTTGCACGGCTCACGCGTCCTGATGCGCCTGCGCGGCGATCCCTTCGCCGAGACGCTCGGACAACTCGGCTTTCACTGGTACCAGCGCGAGTGGCCGCAGTTTGCACGCGTCGCCGTCGCGTGGCTGCTCGATCGTCCGCTCTTCAGCTTCGTCGAGCACTTCGTCCCGGTTTCGGATTGGATCGTCCGCCGCCTCGAAATCGCCACGCGCAGCACGGTCGTGCGCATCCCCGTTCCCCTCGAAAACTTTCCGCCCGCGATCCTCCGCCGCGACGGCCCATTGCGCCTCCTCGCAGTCACCAACTTCAACTTTCCGCAGAAGATCGCTGCCCTCGGCCGCTTCCTCGCCGACTACAGCGACTTTCTCCAGGCGGAAAAAATCCACGTCACCGTCGCCGGCGCCGGCATCGCGCTGGAGCAGTTTCGCGAGCGCTATGG
>JBAVML010000416.1:0-5796 GCA_049690035.1 Chthoniobacteraceae bacterium | reverse complement strand
GAACAAGATCGCGATCACGGACGTGCTGGTCGGCGACGTGTGGTTTGGCTCCGGGCAGTCGAACATGGCCGGGCAGGTGCGCGGCTTCGCGATCAAGGACGAGCCGCTGGCGAAACTCGCGGAGGGCAGCTACCCGAAGCTGCGGCTGATGGCGAGCGGGGCCAAGGGCTGGGCGGAAGCCACCCCGCAAAACAATGCGACGGCTTCGGCGCTCCTCTTCGCGTTTGGCGTGCCGCTGCAAAAGGCGCTCGAGGTGCCGGTGGGCTTGATCGTCGGCGCGGTCGGCGGGACGCCGTCGGGATTCTGGTTGAGCGAGGAGGCGTATCGCGCGGACGCGGCCAGTGCGGAGCAGGTGAAGAAATTCGCCGCGACCTACGACCCGGAGAAGGCGAAGCAGGCTTACGAGAAACAGCTCGCCGCGTGGCAGACCGCGGCGGATGCGGCCAAGGCGACGCCGGATGCAAAGCCGCCGCGCAAGCCCGTGCTCGCCGCGAAGCCCGGCGAATCTTCGCGCGGGAAAATCGGGCAGCTCTACGAAGTGCACGTTCGCCCCTTCATTCCCTACGCGATCCGCGGCGTGCTGTGGGATCAGGGCGAGGCGGGGACGGATGTCGCGGGGGTCGATCAATTCACGCTGATGGGCGCGCTCATCCGCGGCTGGCGCCAGGACTGGGGCCAGGGCGAGTTCCCGTTTCTCTACGTGCAGAAGATCAGCGGCGGCGGCTCGGCGCTCGATCCGGCGAATCCCTTGACGAAGGAGGCGAGCAAGTTTGCGCCGGAGCCTCCGCAGATCCCGGCGGACGGCGCGTATCGCGAACTGCACGTGAAGATCGCGCAGCATCCGAAAACCGCGATGGTGCCGGCGAGCGACCTCGGCGGGATGACGCATCCGATCATGAAGTCATCCTACGGCACCCGCGCGGCGCAGGTGGCGCTGGGTTTTGCCTACGGGAAAAAAGTGGAGTGGAGCGGGCCGCAGTACGTCTCGCAGAAGGTCGAGGGCGACAAGGTGCGGGTGAAGTTTTCGCACACCGGCGCCGGGCTCGTGCGCGGTCAGGGCGAGAAGCTGCAGGGCTTCGCCATCGCCGGTGAAGACAAGAAATTCGTGTGGGCGGAGGCGACGATCGACGGCGACTCCGTGGTGCTCTCGAGCGCGCAGGTGCCGAAGCCAGTCGCGGTGCGATACGCGTGGGCGGCGCAAATCCCGTGGGCGAATCTCTTCAACAAAGACGGGCTGCCGGCGGTGACGTTTCGGACCGACGCGTGGTAGGCGCGCGGTGCGCTACGGATACAGATCCGGCGCTTTCCGCGTTTCATCCGAGAGCTTCCAACTGAGGTCTTCGACCCACGCGAGGTGGTTGAAGTTGCCGAGGCCGGAGAACTCGTGCGCACGTCGGAACGCGATCAGTTCGTCGAGCGCGGCCTTGCCGTCTGCGCTGGACGCGGCGGGATTGGCGAGGGTGAGCTGTGCGGCGACCCGAGCGCAGAGGCGCGCGTGGCTCAGGCCGTTCTTTAGGAAGTCCACCCGGGCGGCGGCTTCGTGATCGTCGGCAGCGGCCACGGCTGCGGTCGCGAGCAGCGCTTCGGCGGGGGCAAAGCAGGCTGGTGGATAGAGGACGTGCGCGGCCTTCGCCCAGGTCCGCCAGCGCGACGCCTGCAGCTCTTCCATCGCCTGATTGATCTGCTCGCGATGGTCGGTGGTGTAGGTTTCCCAGTAATCGAAATACGCCTTCACCGGCGCGGCGGCGGCGCCGAACGCGGCGTAATATTCGGCGAGCACTTCGTCCGCGGCTGCGTCCGGGCGGGTGTGCAGGCGCGCGGCGAGGTAGAGGTTCGGTCCCTGGGTGGACCAGTGACCGGTGAGTGAATCGAGGTCGGTGGCAACCATTCCATTGCGCACCGCGTGCTGGAAGTCGTCGGCAAACTGATGCGCGAAAACGAACGGCATGCAGTAGCCATCGAGCAGGTGATTGGTGCGGAGGAAGAGCTGCGCGCCCGTCTTTCGCCAGCCGTCCCACTGCTCCTTCATCCAGGTGTGCTCTTCCGCCGAACGCGGGAACCATCCCCCTGACGGGCAATAGCCGAGGAGGATGTGGGAGTTGAGCCGCACATCGGTGGTCGGCGCCTGGAAGTAGTTGAAATAGACGTAGCCGATGACGGTGGCGTTGGGATCGGTCTTCGACGCGAGCTGCTGCACACCGAGCCAGAAGCGGGCGTAACGGTCGGAGACAAAACGCGAGCCGGCCATCTTCGAAGTGGGGGAATAGAACTGGAGGTAGTTCGCCGGCGGCGGCCCATCCCACGCCCGGCATTCCGCGCAGGTGCAAAGGCCGAGGATGTCGTTTTCGCAGGCGTTGATGAAGCTGGGGACGTTGGGATTGGTGCTGCGTTTCTTCTCCCAGCGAGCGACGATCTCGCGCTGTAAGCCGGGATTGGAAACGCACATCGAAAAACGCGCGGTGGGTTTGGCCGGGCCGCGCTTTCCGTCCTCGCGGAGTTGGAACCACTCGGGATGTTCGGCGCCGTCTTTCTTCCACCAATCGGTGAACGCGTGGCCATAACCTGCTGGATAACTTCGCCCCATCCGGTGCCGGCGGAGGAAGACCGTCTGCTCGTGGCTGAAGCGCTCGAACGCCGCGGGCGTAAATCCCAGTGCCGGATGTTCGCTGGTGAAGCCAAGTCCGGCGCGCAATTTCCGCTGAAAGAATCGCGGCGGGATGGTTTCGTCCGCATCGTCCGCTCGGAGCGTGGTGGTGGGAGGGATGAACGTCCCGAGCTCTCCCGGCCAGAGCCAGCGCACGTGCAGCGCGCGGTCGAGCCATTCGTAGGTTCCCCACAACGTGCCGGCGCGCGTATCCGCGTCCAGCGGGTCGCCGCGCTCGTCGTCGCCCGCGATGATCAGAGACTGCGCGGTCGTTTTCAAAACGAACGCCTCGGGGGCCAGCTTGCGCACGTCGATTCCCGCGTCGCGGACCGCGCGGCTGTCGCCGAGCAGGATGCGCGGGGACGCGTCGCGCGGGGCGGCGCTTTCGGTGACGATGGCGAGGCGCACGCCGGTCGCCTTTTCGACATGATGCGCCAGTTCGTCCGCCGCATATTGAATAACGGCGCTCGGCGAGTCCGCGGTGACGATCACGGCGGCGGCTCTTCCATCCACCACGATTGGCACGCTGGCGCGGACGAATCCGCCCAGCAGCCAAAGCGAAACCGCAAGCCCCGTGATGCTACGGCTTGCCATTCGAAGCTGTCGTCTGGGGTTCGCGCATGGTCACCACGGCGGCGCAGAGATTGCCCGTGACGAGCACGGCGCAGCACGCTCCAACCAGCCAGTTCGTCAGCTTTTTCCATGTCGCGGTGGCCACGCCCAATGGCACGGACATCGGCACGGAGACCACTTGAGCCCCGATGATTTCATCCATCTTCCAGCCGAAGCCGTTGGCAGTCCCGTAGAGTTTGATCATTTCCGGCGGCGCCTTGTCGGGCGTGCTGTGGCAGGTGAGGCAGCTCACATTGCTGATCTTGATCGGGCGCGCGAGGAAGAGGGCGGCCCCGGTGGGTGTGTCGCGCGTGCCGATGAATTCGGGCAGCGCGGCGTTGTTGCGAAATTGATTCACGACATCCGCTTCCCAATCGGCGGCGCGGTCGCGCGGGTTGGTGGGATTGAGCGTCGCTTCCTTGTAGAAATACTCCGGATACTTGGCGCGCAGGTAGGTGAAGATTTCCGTGGCGGCGAAGGCCGGGACTGACTGCGGATGGAATTCGCTGTCGAGCAGTTCCTCGGGTTTGTTCTTCACCGAATCGATCAACTGCTGCTGCGCCGCGAGCATGCGCTGCTGGCCGAGCAAGTAGCCCTTGCGCGCGCTGGAGCGGATGTCTTTCGGGATCACGGTGTCCGCGTCCTTGGGCAGTTCGTCGATCGTCTTTTGGAACTCGGAGATCGCTGTCTGGAGTTTGAAATTCTTGTGTTGAAGGAGGGGCGCGACCTGCTTGGTGGTGTAGGTGCGGCTGGAGGTGGCGGTCTCCATCATGATGCGCGCATTTTGCACGATTTGTTCGCGCGCATTCGCCTCGAGCAAGCCGCGCGCGGCCCACGCGACGGCGCCGAGGCAGATCGCGACGAGCGGGACGAAGATCAGGTTGAAAGTGAGTAACTTCATAAGTCAGCGCTAGCGGCCATCGGTCGCGATGACGCAGCGGAAGCCGACGTCGTCGTGGCGGAAGTTGGGATCAAAACCGCGCCGGAAGGACGACAGCATTTCCTCCGCGCTGGACGTGGCCCACGAGCCGCCGCGCAGGACGCGCCAGCGGGTGGTCTTGTTGTAAGGGTCGAGGCACCACTCCCACACGTTGCCGCCGAGTTCGGTGAGGCCGGCGGAGTTCGGTGCGAAGCTGGCGGCGGCGCAGGTGCGCGGGAAGGGATCATGATAACCGGGGATCGTGGCCCAGCGATCCGGCGTGCCGGGGCGGGCCTCGCTGCCCGCGTAGTTACCGGCATTGTTCGGCGGCGGAAAGAATTTCCCCCACGGATACACGCCTTTGATTTTGCCACTGCGCTCCTCCGCCGTGGCTCCGCTTTCGCTGGTGAGACCCGCAGCGAGGCTCCATTCCCGGTCGCTCGGCAGGCGGTAATATTGCGCGCCGTTGAGCGCTCCTTCCGCGCGTTCCTTTTGCGTGAGCCAGTTGCAGAACTGATTCGCGTCTTCCCACGAAACGCCGACCACCGGATGCTCGGGCGTCTGCGGAAAACCGGGATTGTTCCAGGCGTGGTTGTGTTGTTTGAAGCCGTCGCGCTGCAGCGAATACATGCCGCCTACCGCATCGTAGCCGGTGGCAGTGACGAAGGCTTCGAAGTCGCGGACGCGCGTTTCGGATTTGGCGAAGTGAACGCCGTCGAGCGGGATGTAGGCCATGCCGAGGCTGTTGGTCCATTGCTTGCCGGGGCGCGGCGGCTGGCGCGCGGGGGCGACCGGAGCGGTGGTCTTCGGCGCGGCGAGCGGTGTGGCCACCGGGACGGAGGTTGATCGAGGCCAGAGCGCGGCGATGACGCCGAACACGACCATCGTCGCGATCCCGCCGAGCAGCGGGCCGCGCGGCAGCCGCGGGACGATAGGGCGCGGCACCGGGGCGGTCACGGGTTGCGGCGGGGCGGCGATTTTCCGCACGGTTTTCACCGCCACGGCCCGCGCCGGGAGCGGCGGGTGGTCCTGGGCCGCGAAGCCGGCGAATGCTTTCACAAACTCGCCCGCGCTCGGATAGGTAGTTTCCGGATTCAGGCAGCGGCGCAGGATTTCGTTGCCTTGCTCGGGCAGGTTCGCCAGCGGTGCGAAACCATTCGGCGCGCCGCCGAGCAGGTCGTAGGCAATGCGGCCGACCTGCGCGACTTCGGTGCCTTGTTTCGGCTCGGGGACCATCGTCTGACCGGCCAGGGATGATTCAAATGCGGGAAGCCGTCCGAGCGGATTCAACTTCACGACAAAGGTCGGCCACTCTGCCAGCGGGCAGCGCAGCATCACGTCGGAAGCGGGTTCATCGCCACCTTCGGGAAAATCGACGAGGATGTCGCGCAAGGACAGCTCGGGCTTGATGCCGAGCCGCTTTGCGGAGTCGATCGCGGGTGCGATTTGCTCGAGGAGCGCGACGACCTCGCGCGGAGGCAACTCATGGCGGGCGCGCAGCAGTTCGCAGAGCGAAAAGCCATCGATCCATTCGAGCACGAGATAGCCAACGGTGTCCGCGGTCGGGGGACGGACGGCGGCGAGGATTTCGATGAAATGAGCGTTCGGCTCGGCCTTGAGC
>JBAVML010000415.1:0-3730 GCA_049690035.1 Chthoniobacteraceae bacterium | reverse complement strand
CCCCGTCTCATCGCGGGCGGAATCAATCTCCATCCGCAGCGCGCGGATTGCGCGGGCTTCAATTTGGCCCCATTGGCGGTCGGCATATTCGTCAGAAAGGTCCGCCACCACCATCAAGCTTTTCTCGTAATAGATGTTCTGGAGCAGCACATCCATGTCGTCGCCGAGAATCTCGGCCTCGTACCATTCGTCGAAAAAGACGTGCTCACGACCAACCTTGGCCGCGACCGCCTGAGCGATGGCCCGCACCTTGTCGCGGTGAGGCCCGGCAAACGAGAACGCGATCGAAAAACGGCGATCCATGGTCTTCGGACATCAGAACAGAACCACGGCTTGAGACAAGTCTCCGAATCTTCCCGCGTTCGATGAGGTTGTCCCGATTTCGTAAACGTGGGATCGGGAGAGAAAGTGTGCGGCTAAGCAGGGGGCGAGGGGCATGTGTTCAATCAACCACGGCGAACTGCTTCTTTAGGAGGGCGAGATTGAGCGCAATCGTTCCGCTCGTGGCGTCAATGTTCACCACGTCGTAGCCGTCCACATTGAAAACGCGAGCCAGGTTCGGAACCAGTCCGTTGAGTCGTAGCAGCGGCAAACTCAAGCGTTCCGCCAGTGCCTCGCGCGGCATCGTTCCGCCCCTGGAGGAGAGAGCTTCAAGGAATAGAGCGACCTGCTGCCGGTCGGGCGCACCGCGCACCGCCAGTTTGCACTGCGCTGCGTAGATCTCTCCATCGAGCAGCTTCTCGATCCAGTCGTTTGAACGGCCCTTCGTCGCTGCGTGGGTGAACAAATCCAGGCCGGCAGTAAGCTTGGTGACCACTTCGGGTGCGACGGTGATTGCCGGGCTGGGAACCGGATCGAGCGTGAGCCGCCACCAGTCAGGCCAAAAAGGAGACGGCGCGGCTTCGGACCAGCCGTCCGGTGTCACGCTGTTTCTGTGGTGAAGGATGGCGAGCGGACTCACGATCTCCAGCGGACTGGCGCCCCCGTGGTAGCCGCGCTTTTTGCTCGAGTATCGAATGTTGCGAGACCAGGCGACGGTGACCTCCGCGCGGCCAATCGCTTGCTGAACCCGTTGACCGGCGACCCGAAGCTCGCCGTCCGTCGCTCCTCCCCCGTCCGCGCGATACCGATCCCCACCCGTAGTCATACCGGACTTGAGCGAAGTCTGATGTTCCAGAACGTGTCCGTGATCGCTCGTGAGGATGATGGCTCGACCTGCTTCGGCCGCGAGTTGGAGGAGTTCGCGCAAGGGCCGGACGAAATCGAGATCCCACCTCGGGGCGATCTGGTCCGAGCCGCTGAGGTGGTCGTCGATGGCGTTGAGCACCGTTGCCACCACGCGGCACTTCTTGTTGGCGATGGCGTCCTTCACGTCCGAGGCCAGTCCTGCCTCGCCCGCCGTCTGAAGATCGCCTTTGAGGAAAAGCACGGGCCGGGTCTGTCCGCCACAGAGCGAGAAGAGCCGGTCGTTTGTGCTGAACGCGCTTTGCTCGGTTGGTGTGGACTCGGGATGAAGTTTGCCGCGGAACAAGGCACGCCGCGAAACCTCAGTGATGGATGGCACCGTCGCGAGCAAAGCCGCCGGCGCTTTGGGTTGGCTCGGTTGGCACTCCAGCCAATTGCCGCGCTGCACGATGTCGCCGATCAATTCCCGGAACACCGCGACGCTCATTCCATCCATCACCAGCAGCAGCACCGGCACCTGCGCACCGAGCGGGCCAACGACATTTTCCAGCGCGTTTTCAATCGGAACAAACGAGGAGCTGGGGACGGCGCCATGCATCGTCCACTCCGCGAGCTTCGTCACAAAGCTCGCCTCAAACGCTCCGCAGATTTCATCGACCCGCGCGAGCAGCCCTTCGTAGGCCTTGTTCAGCACGGGCTCGGAATCGCTCTCCTGAACGATGGTTCGTGCCCAATCAATAAAGCCCCCGAATCGCGCATAGCCCGCGACCATTTCGTCGAGCGAAGGACCGTCGGTCAGCTTCGCGCCTTCTCCCAACCAGCACGCCAAACGAGCCGCCATCTGGCATCGCTCGATTCTTCGCTGGTGTTCTCCGGCGAGGAGGTGGTTCTGCAAAGTGTCGATGGCCGCAATGAGTTTCTTAGCGTCGCGGTTGGGTGTGGCTCCCGGCTTTTCCGTCTGGGCGAGGATGCCGGCAAATTGACGAACCCGTTGCTCAAAGCCAATTGGCGAGAAGTCGCTCTTCGCCGCTGCTTCCGATATTTTGAATTCTGCGAGCAGCGCATCGAACCGGCTCAGGATGGTCGAAAGCAGCGGACGCGAACTGGCTCGCTGGCGGAGTGACTGATTGACGGAACGGGCGGCGGCAGCCCAACTGCGCGCCGCGCCCACGTCAATGTTATGGCCACCGAACCAGCTCTCCAGACGCACCCGCGCCGCCGCGATTTCCGCGTGCGCGTTCAACGCTGGGTCGAAGGCCAGTTCGAGCAGCAAGAGTGCACGGAGGGAGTGGTACGTGGTCGGGACAAGTCGCGCGTGCGACGTGGCTGCGACGCCGTCGAAAGGCGACTTTCCGAAAAGTAACTTTGTGCGCGGACCCGGATACGGAGATTTCTTTTGCGACGTCTTCGGTCGACCGGACTCTGATTTCTATCCTCCAGAGCTCGATTCCGCGCCCTGCTCTACGATCCAAAGTGAAATCGGAGAGTTTGCAGATTTTCTTTGCGCCCTATACGAGGTGGATGGAAAAGCGTTTTTCTGTGATGATCATAAGATTACATGGCGCGATCATTTGCGGAGCGATGCTCTCGACGCGGTGCCGTCCGCAGATCTTTTTCCGGATACTCGATTCGCAACATGAAGGGGATCCAAGTGACGCCTCGCACTCTCGCTGAGATTGGCGCGGTAATCTCGGATCATCTCAGCGGGCTGGATGATGCGATCGCCGCGGCGCGCGAAAGTATCCTGACTTTGGCTGCTCGGTCAGCGGATACCGCAGAGCCTTAAATTGGCAAACAGGAGGCCGCGAAATTTCTCAATATGGGTGTCTCGACCCGAGAGCGGCGAATGGCGGAGAAGCTCGGACCACCTCGCTACACGACGGAGGCAAGGTGACGTTTCTTCGCTCGGAGCTGAAACGATGGCGCGAGAAGTGGCGCGTGGGGAACGTTTAGAGCGCGAACCACGCATGAGCGACACTCTCAAGTCCCGGTCGCCGGTAATTCTTCCTGATCTTGTCCGGTGACGTGTTGCACTCGTCGGCTACCTTTGCCACGTCGCGAGTGATCGCCGCCCGATAGCTGATATACGAGCGACGGAAACCATTGCGTAGCCGGCGAACCTCATGACCCGCCTCTCGAATGCGAGCCAGGAGTCGTCCGAAGACATGATGCGGAGTTGTTGTGGTGTTCCAAACCGGACCGGTTTTCCCCTTCAGATGCCGAAGATGTGATGCCGCGTTGGGCAACAGCGGAGCGTAGCGGTCAACGGTTTCGTGCTGCATTTTCTGGATCACATGCACTGAACCCTCGTCGAACAGGAGATCTTCACAGCGTAACGCGTCGTGTGCAGTGCGAAAATCCATCAATTGCACAAATTGCACAAAACTGCGACGGATTTTGAGGCAGACTTGATGCAGAGAAAACTTCGTCAAGACTCCGGAACCTTGTTAAACAATGGAGTTGCTGCCCGTTCGCGACCTTAAAATACCCCTGCCTTACTAGGACTCGAACCTAGACAAGCAGATTCAGAGTCTGCTGTGCTACC
>JBAVML010000414.1:0-5946 GCA_049690035.1 Chthoniobacteraceae bacterium | reverse complement strand
GAAGCAGAACGCGATCGACACCGTATCGTCGGCGGCGCTGGCCAAAGCCGCGGGCGTGAAGCCTACGCAGTTGCGCAAGGACCTCACGTATTTCGGCCAGTTCGGCACGCGCGGGCTCGGCTATAACGTCGGCGCGCTCAGCAAACGGCTAACCGATGTGCTCGGCACGACCACGCTTCAGCCCGTGATCCTCATTGGCGCGGGCAATCTCGGCTCGGCGCTCCTGCGTTACCCCGGCTTTGCGAAGGAGGGATTCGAAGTCGTCGCCGCGTTCGACCTCGAAGTCACGAAAACCCGCGCGCGCAGTCTCGGGGTGAAGGTGCTGCCGATGACCTCGCTCGGCGAATTCGTCCGCGAGCATGCAGTCAAGATGGCCATCATCACCGTGCCGGCCACCGTCGCGCAGGAGGTGACGAACGTGCTCGTCGAGGCTGGCGTGCTCGCGATCCTGAACTTCGCGCCGATCATTCTCCAGGTGCCGGACAAGGTGGTGGTCAACAACGTGGACCTCGCCATCGAGCTGGAGAATCTCAGCTATTTCATTCAATGATTGCACGCGGTCGCGGCGTGGCGGTGATCGCGGCGCCCGACTTCGATCTCGCGGCCACGCTCGGGTGCGGCCAGGTCTTTCACTGGGTGAAGGAAGGCGAACGTTACCTCGGCATGATCGGCCCACAGCCGGTGATCGTGGAGCAGCGCGGCACGGAGTTGCTGGTGAACGCGGAGGCGGAGGCAGTCGCGCGGCGTTACTTCGCGGTCGATCATCCGCTCGCGGAAATTTACGCGACGTTTCCCAACGATCCCGCGATGACCGCGGCGGTCGAGTTTGCGCGCGGGATGCGCGTCGTGCGGCAGCCGGCGTGGGAATGCGTGGCCACGTTTATTACCTCTTCGCAGAAAGCGGTGCCGCACATCGCCCAAATCTCGCACACGCTCCGGCGGCGCTTCGGCGAGCGGGTACAGATCGAGGGACGCGAGATGTTTGCGTATCCATCGCCCGCGGCGCTGGCGCGGCTTGAGGAGGCAGATCTGCGCGCCTGCGCCCTTGGCTACCGCGCGAAGAATCTGCTCGGCGCCGCGCGGATGATCGCCGAGGGAGAAGTCGATCTCGCCGCCGTCGCGGAACTGGACGACGTAAACGCGCACGCGGCTTTGTGCACGCTGCCCGGCGTCGGTCCGAAGGTCGCGAATTGCGCGCTGCTCTTTGGCTTCGAGCGGCTGCGCGCCTTTCCCATCGACGTCTGGATCGAGCGCGTGCTGCGCACGATCTACTTTCCGCGGAAGCGAAAGGTCACGACGAAGCGCCTGCGCGAATTTTCCGCCAGCTACTTCGGAGCCTACGGCGGCTACGCGCAGCAGTACCTCTTTCACCACGCTCGCACTGGTTTGCGCGGTAAATGACGCTTCGGTTGGTCATTCGCCCGGCCTTCCGGCATTACTAAACCGTCATTCCCATGCTCATCGATGTCGCCCTGAATCCCGCCGAAATCGCCCTGCTCCCGCAACGCGACCTTTCCACGACGACTTGCGTGGTCTTCGACATCCTGCGCGCCACGTCGTCGATGATCACCGCGTTGCAGCACGGCGCGACCGAGATTCATCCCGTGCGGACCATCGAGGAGGCGCTCGCGCTCAAGGCCGCGATGCCCGCGGCCGTGCTCGGCGGCGAGCGGCACGGCGAGTTGATCGCCGGCTTCGACGTCGGCAACGCGCCGCATGAATACGTGGCGATGTCGGGACGCGCGATCATCACCACCACGACCAATGGGACCATAGCCCTGCGTGCGGTTGAAGGCGCGCGGCGGGTGCTCGTTGGCGCCTTGCTCAATCTCGACGCGCTGGCTGCGTCGATCCGCGACGAAAAGCCGGAGCGCGTGCTGCTCGTTTGCGCCGGGACGTTCGCCGATTTCGCGCTCGAGGACGCGTATGCGGCGGGTCTGCTCATCTCCGTTCTGGAAAAAACGCAGCTCACCGACGCGGCGCAGGCTGCGCGCGCCGTGGCGCGGCTTTTCCCCGAGCCGCTCGCTGCGCTGCGCGTGGCGCGGAACGGCATGGCCCTCGCGGAAAAGGGGCGCGGTGCAGAAGTGGAGTGGTGTGCGCGGCGTTCTGTGTTTAACATCGTCGGCCAAATGCAGTCGGCCGTGATTCGGCCGCTTGTGAAATGAGGGACACCTTCTACCGACTCACCGCGCCGATCCTTGACCGGATTCCGGACATCTCGCACCAGCCCAAGGGCCGGCAGGTCTCGATCGGACTCGCGGCATCGCTGCTTTTCCACCTCCTGCTGCTGCTGCTCGCGGTCGTCTTCGGCATGGTGCTGCCGGAGCATGGGCTGCTTCATTTCGCGAAGCCGAAGCCGGAGCTGGCGGAGATCGAAATCACCGTGATCCCGCCCGAGCCGGAGCCGCAGCTCGCGGTGGCGCCGTTGCACCCCTTTATCGATTCCGCGGGATTGGCGGCGGCGGAACGCGCACTCGAAAACGCGCTCTTCCAATCCGACGCGAACATGGTCGCGGCGAGTCAGATTCCAGCGCGAGGGGTGCTGCCGATTCCGAGTCAGGATGGTTTGCAGATTCCGGATCTGGCCATGTTCGCCGACCAGAAGATGTCGCTCGGGAAAGCAGCGGAGCCATTTTCGCCGCAGACGCCTACACCACCGGAATTCGCTCAGCCAACAGAGGCGCAAGTAACGCCGCCGGCGCCGGAGCCTGCGACCGCCCCGGAGGAGATGCCGCCCACAAAGCTCAAGGAAGTCGAAAAACCCGCCGAGGAGGAAATCGCGATCGCCAAGAAGACCACCAAAGCGGTACCCACTTTGCCAAAGATGCGCACCGGCGTCGCGATGCGGCCGGCCGCGGCGCCGCCCTCAAACAACAGGCCGGACTCGCGAATGGGCTACGAGAAAACGCGAACGGACGGCAGCATCTCCGAGGCGGGGCCGAATGCCGCGGACGCTGCCGTCACTCCGTACGGCCTTTACGTGAAGAAAATGTTGACTGCGGTTTATTCGCGCTGGGTTCCCTACAAGCAGGCGAAGGCCGACATGATCTCGCCCGGTTCGGTGCTCGTGGTTTTTTCGGTCGATCGCAATGGTCGTATCAGCAACGTGCGCAGCCAGGACAACACCTCGACGGCGACGTTTGCGACCGTCTGCGAAGACGCCGTGCGGCAGACCGAACTTCCCCCGCTGCCGGCGGCCGTGCTCGACACCGCGATTGAGGATCGTCTTGATGAGTCGATTAGATTTTTCTCTCGCGGATTACCTTCCCAGTTTTAACTAGATGTCCTTGCTCCAAATCGCCTCCTTCCAATCCATCTACGCCTTCTTCGCGCAGGGAGGATTTTTCATGGTGCTCCTGCTGATGTGCTCTTTCACGGCGTTCTCCGTGATCATCACCCGCGGCCTCGCCTTGCGCCGCGATGTGGTGATGCCGCCGATCATCGCGCAGGAAATCGAGGCGCTGCAGCCCGAGGATGCTGAAGGTGTGGCGAAGCTCTCGCGCATGGTGCGCAACGACATCTCTGCGCTGGCCAATGTGGCGCAGGTCGGCCTGCATCATCTCAACTGGCCGAAGCTCGAGAACATGGAGGCGGTCCAGACCCGCGCGCGTCATGAAATTGTGCGGCTGGAGAGCGGGCTCTTCGTGCTCGAAATCATCGTCGGTATCGCGCCGTTGCTCGGGCTGCTCGGCGCGGTGTCGGGTCTGGTCGGCGTGTTCGCGGCCTTCGGCGGCGACGTGAATGCGCAGGACCCGCACGGGATTGCCAAGGGCATTTCCGAGGCGCTCAGCACTACCATCGTCGGCCTCGCGATCGCGATCCCGAGCCTCATCGCCCACAGCTATTTCTCCAAAAAAATCGAGAACATGGCCTCGGACATGGAGACGCTCATCGCCGAGTTGCTGGCCAAATGTTATTACCAGCAGGAGCAGCGTCGCACCGTGGCGCGGACCGGCCCGCCGCCGCTCGCGCGGTCCTACGCCCCGCCAGCCGATGAAACCGACGCGCCTTCCGTGGAGGAGCCGGTGTCGTGAAGTTTTACTCGCGCCCGAGGCGCACGCCGCAGGTCATCATCGTGTCGCTGATCGATATCTTCGCGATCCTGCTCATCTTCGTCATCGTCACGAGCACGTTCAAGAAGGCGCAGCCGCAGGTGACGATCAAGCTGCCGGAATCGAAGGGCGCGGTCGCCGCGGAAAAGTCGGACGAACCGATCGTGCTCTCCATCTCCGCGAACGAGGAATTGTTTCTCGATTCGAAACCGCTCGCGATCTCCGAGCTGGCGCCCACGATCGAGGCGCTGCGCCGCGACAAGACGAAGTTTGCCATGGCGATGAAGGCCGATCAGAAGGTGTCCTACGGTTTTCTGATCAAGGTGCTCGATGCCTTGAAAGAAGCGGGCGTAAAAGGAAGTTTGTCTGCATTCACCGAACAGAAAAAATGATTTTGGAGATCGTAAAATACGGCGACCCCGTGCTCCGCGCCAAAGGCCGCGAAGTGAAGGAGATCGACTCGGACGTTAAACAACTCGCCGCCGACATGATCGAGACGATGCGCGCGGCCAACGGCGTCGGTCTCGCCGCCCAGCAGATCGGCCACGCGGTGCAGCTGACGGTCATCGACGTGGTGGATGTCGAGGACCGGCCGAGCGCGATGTTCATCGACGACAAAGAGGTGGAACTCGCCAAACACATGCCGCTCGTGCTGCTCAATCCGCAGCTCAAGCTCAGCGTGGAAAAGGAGTCGGGAACGGAAGGCTGCCTGAGTTTTCCGGAAATGAGCGCGGAGATCACCCGCGCTTCAGGCGTCCGCTGTAAGGCGCTGCTGCTCGATGGGAGCACGATCGAGTTCGACGCCGCAGGCTTGCTGGCGCGCGCGCTTCAGCACGAGGTCGATCATCTCCACGGCGTCCTGTTCATCGACCGGATGAGCTCCGCCGCCCGTGCCGGCCTGGCCGGGAAGCTGAAGCGCCTTCAGCGGGAGAGTAAGAAGTAAGCAGTCGTCAGTGAGCAGATAGTCTGACTACCTGCCACTGCCCGCCGCTACCTTCTTCAAAGCGTCTTGTAGTGCACGCTCAGCGTGCGGAAGATCTGCGTCGCATTTTGCGCCGAGAAATAAAACAGCTCGATGGCTGCGCTGTTCCGGTTCCACTTCCAGCCGACGACTTTCTGCATCACCTCGCCGAGCGGTTCCTCGCGTTTGGCGATGAGTTCGGGTTCCCCGTATTTCACCTCGAGTTTCTTCCGCACGTCGTTCATGAACGTGTTGTATTTCTCCTCGTCCCAGTCGGCCGTTTTGTACTGCAGTTCCACCTCCACGAGCTGGTCGCCGGAGAAATAAAACAGGGTCCGTTGCAGGTCGTTGGTGAGAATTCCGGAGACTTCCCACACCTCGCGCCCCTCCAAGTGCCGGCGCTCAACGACCTTCGCCTTCGCGCCATCGAGCAGCCGCTCCATGCGCGTCGTCGTTTCGCCCCAATGGAGGCCGAAGGGAGGCTTGATTTCTTCCGCCTGCGTCCGCCCGAGCCCCGCCACTCCCGCGAAGATCGCGGCGGCGAGAAGAGGGAGGATTCGATGGATCATTCGGAATAAAGAAGCCGCGCAGCGTTCCAGCTATCGGTGAGAGCAATTGTCGAACCTTGCCGCCCAGATGCAAGTGATCGCTGGCGAGGAAGCGTTAGCCCTTTTTTGCGGTGCTCTGGATGTAGATCTCGCGCAGTTGCTTGAAATCCACCTCGACCGGCGAATGCGTCATGAGATCGACGCCCCGGTTGTTTTTCGGGAAGGCGATGACGTCGCGAATGCTGTCCGCGCCGACGATGAGCATGGTCAAACGATCCAGCCCGAGCGCGATGCCACCATGCGGCGGGGCGCCAAAGCTGAATGCTTTCAGCAAATGGCCGAACTTCACCTGCTGCGCCTCGGCATTCACGCCGAGCACGTCGAA
>JBAVML010000413.1:0-1987 GCA_049690035.1 Chthoniobacteraceae bacterium | reverse complement strand
GCGCCTACCGTTCCGAAGGCGGCCTGCGTGAGGTAGAAGTCGCCACCGACTCCAACCGCTCCACTGGTCAGGTTGCCGTTGGTGATCGCGAAGTCCACGTTCGCCGTGGCCTGACCGAGGAGGAGACCGCCACCCGCGACGGTGAGCGTATTGCCACCGAGGTTGAGAGTGGTCGCCGTGGTCTGTGAGGCGAAGGTGAGGGTATTCACCGTCGTGTCCACGATGATGTTCGAGGTGCCGGCGGCGCCGAGGCGGACGTTATCCGTGGCGAGCGGGCTTCCGTTGAGCGGAGTGCTCGAGTAGCCGGCGAAGCCAACCTGATTCAGACCGCCGATTCCGCAATCCGTGCTGTAGCTCGCGTATTCGCGATCCACGAGCGCCCATGGCCCGATGATGTTGTTCGTCAGAGCCACGCCACCGGTGATGAAGGTGCGCGGGTTGCTGCCGCTCAGACCCATCGTGCCCAGGTTGTTGAAGCGCAGGGTGGCCGTGGAGCCCACGGGCCGCACCAGCGAACCGGCGCCGAGGGTGAGGGTCGAGGAGTTGATTCCCGTGCCGCCGGTGGAGTTGTTGATCGTGTTAAGGCCTTCCGCGAGAGTCACGAGGCCGACGGTCTCGCTGGAGTTCGTCGCGGCGCGGCCTTGGAACGTCAGGGTGCCACCACGGAGGGTGATTGCCTTCGCATTGTCAATCCGATCGCCCACATCGACGGTGCTCGTGTTGTTATCGGCAGTGAGGGTCGCGTAATTGATGCCGATCGCGCCGGGGCCACCGAGGCTGGCGTCGTCACGCAGGATGTTGGTGCCACCGTTGATAAGGGTCGCGCCGGTGTAGGTCTGCGGCGAGTAGATGCTCAGGTTGTTCTGGCCGGAGCGGGTGAGCTGCACATTACCGGAGATCGTTCCCGCCCAGTTGCGCGCGGCATTGTCCTGGTTGATGACGAGATTCGCCGCAGTTCCGGCCGAGTTGATCACCGAGCCACCAGCGCCGCTGACCGCGCCGTCGCTGAAGAGGCCAAGCACTTGCTGCGAGGTGCCATTGAGGTCGAGGACGCCGTCGGTGCTGATCTCAAGGAAGTTACCGGGCTGGATGGTGTTCTTGCCGCCAGCCAGCTTCAGCGTGCCTTGGTTGATCGCCGTGAGACCGGACAGCGAGTTCACACTCATGCCCGAGAAAGCGGCGAGAGCGGAGGTCGGTGTGGTCAAGGTGAGGATGCCGGCGCCAGCCTTGCTCAGGCTGACGTTGGTCGTGGCGGTGCCGTTTCCGCCGTTCAGGAGGCTGGTCACGTTGGTATTGCCGACCGCCCAGAAGTTCAGGGCGCGAGCGGTGTTGGCTTGCGTGATGATGCCGCCGTTGATGCCGGTGTTGCCGGCCTTCGAGAGAATGCCGCCGCTCGCGAGGCTGAGGTTGATGAACGGATTGATCGTCACGCCGCCGCCGGATTCGAGAGTGATGGAGTTCGGGGTGACTGCCGCAGTCACCGACGCGCTGCCGGTGACGCGCTGGTTCACGTTGGCCGTGAACGTGGTCGCGGTCGCCATTTCCGTGCTCGTATTCAGCGGACGGATGAGCCCGGTGAAGGTGGTGGTTCCAATTTCGCCGGTGGCGAACTGAGCCGTGGCACCGGTGCCTGCCGCCGTCGTCTCTACGATGCCCCACGGCAGAATGCCGCGAGTGTTGGCGCCGATAGCGCCCGTCGAGCCGCCCGGAACGAAAGTGCCGGTAATCGTGGCGATATTCGCTCCCGCGGCCGTTCCGAGGCTTGTGCCGCGGAAGAGGACGCTCGAGGCGACGTTGGTGGTGCCGCTGTTCTGTACGGTGCTTGGATCGTTAGCCGTACCGAGCGTTACGTTGGCTTGGTTGCCGCCTTGGGCGGTCACCGTGATGACGTTGTAGCCACGGGCAAACGTCGGATTGCCGAGCGCTTCCGTCGTGTTGGTCGCCGCCACGTCCGTGCCAATGACGTTGAAGTTGCCACCGCCGAAGG
>JBAVML010000412.1:0-22615 GCA_049690035.1 Chthoniobacteraceae bacterium | reverse complement strand
GCAGGAGGCCGACCCGATGCTCCTGCGCTTTCACTTCCTTGGGAACTCCGATGATCATAGGGGCTGATGGGCTGTTGGCGGTCGCTTGGAAGCGGCGTTAGTTTCGCGAAAGATCCTCCGGCGCCTCGGCCGCGAGGCGGAACCATGGGCCGAAGCTGCTGGTCAGATCGCGCCACAGCGCCGGACAGCGCTCCAGTTCGAGCACCGTCGGGTCCGGCTTTTGCACCAGCCACGCGTGCTGCGCGAGTTCGCCCTCGAGCTGCCCCTTCGACCACCCCGCATAGCCGATGTAGGCGCGGACGATCGCGTTGTCGTCGTGCGCGGCTTCGCGCGCTTCTTCGATCACGAGGTGATGCTTGCATTCCAGCACCTGCGTCGCGTCGTGCCACTGGAACGACGCAAAAACCAACTGGTCCATCGCCACCGGCCCGCCCACAAAGACGGGAACCTGCGCGAGATTGCCCAGCGTCTTTTTGGGGATAAGATCGCCGACCGCCCGACCCGCGGGTCGATTCAGCGTCAGCGCAAACGAGCCTTCCTGCGCGTTGTTGGAGGAGAGGAAAAGGACGCTCTTTCGAAAGTTGGGGTCCAACAGGGTCGGATGGGCGATCAGCAGCGAGCCAGCCAGGCTGAGCGAGGATGAGCCGAATTCACGCACGCCCACAGGGTACTGCGGAGGCCCCCCGGCGCAAGACCGGAAGTGGCCGTGAGCCATAGTCAGCGAGCAGAATTTCCAGGCGCATGCATTTTCTGCTTACCGACCACTGCCCACTGCTTACTGTTTTCGACCATGTCCCAAACCGAGCCCCTCGTCATCGCCGGCCGCACCTTCCGTTCGCGGCTGCTGCTGGGCACGGGCAAATTTTCCTCGAATGAAGAAATGGCCGCCGCGCTGGAGGCGAGCGGCTGCGAGATCGTCACCGTGGCGCTACGACGCGCGGATCTTTCCGGGAAAAAGGATCCATTCGCCAACATCCTCGACTTCATCGACCCGCAGAAATACCTGCTCCTGCCGAACACCAGCGGCGCCATGAACGCCGAGGAGGCCGTGCGCCTCGCCCGACTCGCTGCCGCGGCAGGCCTGCCCAAGTGGGTGAAGCTCGAGATCCATCCCGACCCGCGCTTTCTCCTGCCCGACCCGGTGGAAACGTTCCTCGCCGCCCAACAGCTCGTAAAGGAAGGCTTCACCGTCCTGCCTTACATCAACGCCGACCCCGTCCTCGCCAAGCGCCTGCAGGATGTCGGCACCGCCACCGTCATGCCGCTCGGCTCCCCCATCGGCAGCAACCGCGGCCTCGAGACCCGCGCGCAGATCGCGATCATCATCGAGCAAGCCACCGTCCCCGTCGTCGTCGATGCCGGCCTCGGCGCGCCGAGCCAGGCCGCGGAGGCCTTGGAAATGGGCGCCGACGCCGTGCTCGTCAACACCGCCATCGCCATCGCCGCCGATCCCGCCCGGATGGCGCGCGCCTTCGCCAAAGCCGTGGAAGCCGGCCGCGAAGCCTACGAGATCGGCCTCGGCGAACGGCAGGCCACGGCTTCTCCCACCAGCCCGCTTACGGCATTCCTCCAAGCCACGGCGGCGCGCTAAACATCGCGAATCAATCAGCCGCCCGTCGCCGGCTCCAGCTCGGCATTCCAAAGCGGATCCTTGATGATGACGCGGCGACCTGCGCCAGGAAGGGGTGGGTAGGCATTCGGAACGCTCTGCCACGCCACGATCGAGTCTCGCTCACCAAAGCCGAACCCGAGTTCCCCCTTCCCGTGGGGCACGGTTTCGGCGCACCACCGGGACCATCGAGCGGAGCGGTCGAGCAGGTCGGCGCAAACAGGATTGAGATACGCGAAAAAACCGAGCGAGAGCTGGCGGCCCAACTGGTTTTCAAGTCCCGCGATGACTTGGGCCAGAAGCTCTCGCGAAAAGGCGTGATAGTTGAAGAAAATGACTCGTTCCTCGGGGACGAAAGTCAGCACGTCTCCCTCGAACACTTCGATCCTCGTGCGCTGCGGGAATTTGGCAGCGATAATCTCTCCGTTCCTTCTCGCGCAGGCCGCCAGGGAGGGCGTGAGCTCCACGCCGATGATCCGACACAGGGGAAACTCCGACGCGACCGCGAGGATGCGGCCTTTCCCGCAGCCGAGATCCACCAACGTAAACGTCTCCGGATCGGGAAGACGCTCAAGGATGCGGCGGACGGAACTGGGATGCGTTCCGGCATAGGGGACCATGCCGGATCTTCCGGTCTCCCGCTCGATCTCTTCCGAGGGGACGAAGCCGCTGGTTTCAACGCCAAATTCCCGATCGAACGGATGTTGATAGTGCATCCAGTTGCGGAAGCGCTTCCCGATGACCGGGAGATCGCCGACGAAGCGCTTCAACGGAATGCTTTTGCGGAGGAAGCGAAGCATGGAGATCGCGAGGGAATGAGAGCGGGAGCCAAAAGCACTGCCGGGCTAATCCTGTTCATCCCGGCCATCCTGTCCTTCCTTTCGACAGGATGATCACGAGTTGCAGCTTAGCTCGGTGGGAGTACTTCAGTGCTGACCGCTACGGCCGGCGGGATCGATGGACGGGCGCCGCCCGTTCTTAGGGAGTCGCCGTACCTGTCACGACGCGGGCGTCGTAGGTGATGGCGCCCCGGGTCGGATTCACGAAGTTTAGCACGATCGTCACGCTTTCGCCGGGAGTCAGCGCATTATCCGAGCCCACGGGCACGAAGACGTAAGGACTGCCGAGTGGCGCGAGATTGGCGGTGGTACCAGCGGCTCCATCGAGGGAGGCGTTGACGCTCAAGCTGTCGAGGACGAGCGATAGCGGAGAGGTGATGGCGGTCGTTCCTGCGTTTCTGACCGTTACCGACTGGACGAAACGCCCGGTCCGGCGGTCCAGAACGAAACCACCTCGAGTGACCGTCACGCCTGGCGCAATGGAAGGAATCTCCGGCGTGACCACAAACTCGCTCACGACTGCCGGCACGCGGCTCGTCACCCCCGCAGGGTCGGCGTCGAGTTGGGCCTTGGTGTAAGGCGCGATGCCCCAGGTCTTCACGTCGAGCTGATGAGTATTCGAGTCGATATTGAACTCCGTCCAGCCATAGGTATTCGTGGCGGTGTAGAGGCCGTTGACAAGGTGAACGTTAGGTAGCGGATCGCTAGTGAGACTAATCTGGTTGTATCCCAACGCCGCCAACCCGGGATTGACGATGTTATTGATCACCAGCGATTCCTTGGCTGCGGATGAAAGCGTTTGGTAGAACAAATCGGTGCCAGGGGCGGCGAGCCCGGCGGCGATCGCCAAATCCACGATGGTGGGGCCGAAAGGTTTGTCGAAGGCGACCGAGCCGGTAATGATCTCGATCGACTTCGTCTGGATCTGCGGCTGTCCCGGTCCCATCTGGTAGGATAAGCGATTCACCACCGTGCCGTGGAAATCCGCGGTCACAAAGAGAACATTCAGGATGCGATGGTCGTCGATAAACTTAAGCAGGTTGGTCCGCTCGGCGGCATAACCCTCGTAGCGATCTTCTCCGCCGAGAGGCCCGAAGTTTTGGATCGGCTCGGGGCAGAGAACGAGCTTCCACACGATGCCAGCAGCCTGGGCGTCGAGCAGGTTTTGTTTGAGATCAGCCAACTGGGCAGCACCGAGCATCGTCCGGCCCGAAGTAAAAGCGCCCACGATGAAGTTAGTCACCTGGGTCTGATCGTTTGGGTTGCTAACTGGCGGCAGGTGTTCGCTCCGGAACGAACGCGCATCGAGCAGGAAGGTCGCCGCATCGCTGCCGTAGGTGTTGAAGCGATAGTTTTTGATCCGGTTAGCCGTCGTGACATCGCCGGTCGCACCGTAGCTCAAGTTAGTCACCGGATGATACTCACGGAAAGCCTGCAATCCATTGCGGAAGGTTTCCGTGTCGCTAATGAGCGTGCCGGTGTCGCTGAAGAAGCGCGAGTCACTGGTGCGCAGAGCCGCACCCGCGAAGTTATCGGTAACTTCGTGGTCATCGATCGTCGCTAGAATCGCGGTCGAGCTCCGCAACGCGCTGAAAGTGTTCAAGCCATAGCGAATCGCATAGACCTCGTTGGTCTTGGTGCGGAAGTCGGTCAGCGAGCGGGACTGGGCTGCTGGAACATCGGGTGAGGAAAAGTCCGCGTAAATGTTGTCGCCGAACTGAACGAAGAAGTCGAGGTCGCTAGCCGCCGCATTGCCAATCGAAGGATAGGGAGCCAATTCGCCGCGCTCGTCGCCGGAGACTCCGAAACGAAGACCGGTGAAGGTTCCAACATTGGGAGGTGTCCAGAACTGGCCGCTCGCCGAGGTCGCGCCGCTGGTCGCACGGTAATAGTAACTCGTGTTCGGGGTGAGACCAGTGATGGTCGTCTTCGCCGGAACCAGTAAGTCGGTCTCGGTGAGCACGACAGTGGTTACTCCGGTCGCAAAGGTCGCATCCGTCGAGTAGACGAGCGTGATCGAACCAGTAGCGGCGCTATGGGCCCAGAGCACCGCGCTCGTCTGAGTCACATCACCGGCAGCAACGGTCAGTGTATCGACGGGCGCTGTCACCGTGACCGTGAAGGTCGTGCTGCCACCATCGAAGGTGTAAGTAATGGAGTAAGTGCCCGGCCCGACAGCGCTCGGGTCAAAGACTCCGGCCGCCGTAACTCCCGGTCCGGAGAAAGTGCCGCCCGCCGGCGAGACATTCGCCGCAAGGTTCAACGACGTCGCGCGCAAAGAGACGTTGGCAGGGTCGTTGTCGGTAATGGTGACCGTCGCAGTCGCCGGTGTTCCCACATCATAGCTACCGGTATCACCCAGCGTCATAGTGACTGTTTCGGTCTCTTCAATCAGTGTGTCGTCAACCGGAGTAATCGTTATTTCAACGAAGGACTGGCCAGACGCGATGGTGGCCACTCCGGTCAGGCTTTGCGTGTAATCGACACCGTTCGTCGCCTGTCCCGCTCCGGTGGAGATGGTATAATTGACCGTGAGAGAACCGACCGTGCTGCCCGAGCGTGTGATGCGGAACGAACCCGAGTTGCTGCCCGTCTCAGCGGCGCTGGCATCGGTGGCCGCAATGGTGACGACCGGCGTGGCTGCGGCACCAATGGTGCCCGGCGAGCCGACTTCATTAGCATCGCCCACCGCACGGAATGCGCCGTTGATGCCGGCAGCGGCAAGGTTCGATACTACAACATTGTTCAGGCCAGCCGCGTTATCGAAGGTCGGGAACGACGGTCCGGCCGGGGACGCGTTGAAATCCACGCGGGCCTGGACCACACCAGCGGCATTGAAGACGTTGACGGCGTCGGTCGCGGTGCTCAGGCCGACGCCGGCACCGGAATAAGTCCCAACCTGAAGATTGGGAGGCGGATTCGTGCCGAACCAAAGGGAGAGGAAAGCCGATCTCTTGGCCGCCACCGTCGCCGGCAGATTGTCGGCGGTCTCCAGGAATATCACCGACTCGCCGGGAGCGATGCTGGTGATACCGTTTAGCGCCACGGCGGAGCCAGCCGAGTTCGAGTTGTCGTCCATCTTCCAGCCGGCGATGTTTTGGGCTGCCGTGCCCACGTTCGTTACCTCGAACCAATCCACGCGCAGGGCGGCGACGCTGTTGCCGCTGGACCACGGAGCCACCTCGGAAACAATGATGCTCGGGGTGCCACCCGTCGCGGGGGTGATCGAGAGCGTGTAGAGGCTGCTCGTGGCGTCGGGCGCGCCACCCACGGCGGGGTCGTCCACGCTCACGGCGACGCTGTAGCTGGGCTTGGTGGTGGAACTCAAGGGAGTCCCGGCCTTCAGAAACAACGCCACGCCGATGATCTGAAACGAGTTCGCATCCGCCCCGGTCACGGTCAGGTTGTTATTCCCCAGCCCGTCGTCAGTGATGATGATGTCGGCGACTTTCACTGCCGCCGCCGTGCTGGTGTTCTCAGGAATCGACGCGACCTGATTACTCAAGGCGACCGCGGTCGGCGCCAGGTTGGGTGCCGTGGACGGTGCATAAACCCAAAGCTGTGGGTGATTGGCATCGCCGCCACCGTTCTCATTGGCGACATACAGGAAGCCATCGCGGTCCATCGTTACGCCTTCCATGGTCATGTCTGGCACCGTCAAAGGGCTGCCTGGATCGGCCACGATGGTGAGGCGGCTGGAAACATTGCCGTTGCGATCGATGTTCACGATCTGGCCGGATTCCTGGCTAATGATCAGCAGGTGGCTCGAATCGGGCTGGCCGGCGAGCGACGGGAGATTTGAGAGGGCGAAGACGTCCGAGAAATCGGAAAGGTTCGCCAGCGCCGGGTTGAAGAGATCGGTCGAACTCGTCGCCGTGGGAGAGCCGTTGCTCGCGGTGCCGGCTGGGAAATTGATCGTCGTCTGGAAAACCGATAGGGGATCCTTTTCCTTCACGAAAATAAAGCCGCCCGTCTGCGGATCATAACAAAGGCCTTCCAGCCCGACGTTCCCAATAGTCGTGCCGAGCTTCACGGTCTGAGTCGCGCTCCTCTGTAGCGTACCGCCGGCAACATAGGTGAAGAGGTTTGCCTGGCGATAACGTTCCTCGATCAATACAAACTGGCCTCCGCCGATATAGGTGATGCCTTCCGTGTCGTAGAACTCCGTGCCCTGCGGGCTGCCGCCGAGCGCCAGCGTCATGGAGTTGATCAGTTGGCCCGTCTTCGAAACCTGCACCACCGAGGTGCCCCCGTCGCCGACCACGAACAGCGTGTCGGTATCCCAATTGTAAGTCACCGACGAGGCTTCCTGAGCCAAAAGACTATTGGCTGGATGAGCAGTGCGCGTCGGCTCCGGCAGATCAAAGCGACCCACGCGGACGTAGGTGGAAAGGTCCACCGAAGTGGGCGGCGCGGCCTGCGCAATGACGCTGAGCAGCGAAACGCACCCGGCGGTCAGAACTCCGGCCAAGCGGCCAAAGGCGGGGCGGGAACGCTTGCCCGGCGAGGAAAAGGAGGGAGCAGATGCCGAAAGGGATTGGGCGATGTGGGCCATGGTAGAGTTGGGAAGTTGGGCGATGGGATTCTTTTCATAGGAAGTCCGCCTCGCTTGCGGAAGCACGGCATTGTTACCTTTGGGCGCGGAGATGTGACAAAACGAAGACATTCCTCACCGGACCCCTCGGAAGTCGCGAAGTGAGCACTCGCGGAGGCTGGACGGCGCTGCTATAAGACGTGCGATGCCGCTCCTCGAAGTCAAAAATCTCCGCACCTGGTTTCCCGTCACGGGAGGCGTGTTTCGCCGGCATGTGGATGATGTGAAGGCGGTCGATGACGTGAGTTTTACCATCGAGGCCGGGACGACGGTGGGGCTGGTGGGCGAGAGCGGCAGCGGAAAATCGACGATCGGAAAGACGATCCTGAAGCTGGTGCCGGCGACGAGCGGGCAGATTCTTTTCGAGGGGCGCGATGTGCTGCCGATGAGCGAGAACGAGTTTCGCCCGCTGCGCCGCGAGATGCAGATGATTTTCCAGGACCCGTTCGGTTCGCTGAATCCGCGCCACACCATTTTCCAAATCGTGGGCGAGGCCTTGGAGATTCACTTCCCCACGATGAATGGCAGCGCCCGGCGGGATCGCGTCGCGGAGTTGATGAAGCAGGTGGGCCTGAAGCCGGAGATGATGGAGCGCTACCCTCACGAATTCAGCGGCGGCCAGCGGCAGCGCATCGGGATCGCCCGGGCGCTGGCGGTGAAGCCGAAGTTCATCGTCTGCGACGAGCCGGTGAGCGCGCTCGATGTGAGCGTCCAGGCGCAGATCGTGAATCTGCTCCAGGATCTGCAGGAAGAGCTCGGCCTCACCTATCTTTTCATCGCGCACGACCTCGCCGTGGTGGAGCACGTGAGCGATCACGTGCTGGTGATGTATCGTGGGAAGATCGTGGAGTCGGCTTCGGCTGAGGCAATCTATGCCGATCCGCAGCACGATTACACGCGGAAGCTGCTCGCGGCGGTGCCAAAGTTCGCGTGAAAGGTTTGACCTGATCTAAACGTTTCACCGCCATGACTCCACTCATCAAAAAACTGCTCGGGATGAATTGGCTCATCGTCGTGCTGACGTTGACGCTCGCCATCATCGGCGTCGTGGCCGTTTACAGCGCGTCGGCTTTCCGCGCGGATGAAGTCTCGCAGGGCTACTGGCACAAACAGGCGATCTGGGTCGCGGGCGGTCTCATCGTTTTCATCGTCACGAGCCTGATCGACTACCGCTACGTGAAGTGGATCGCGCTGCCGATGTATCTCATCAGCATCGTCTTCGTCCTGCTGACCTATACCAGCATGGGTGAGGAGCACGGCGGCGCAAAGTGCTGGCTCCATCTGCCGGGGATCGGAACGTTCCAGCCTTCGCAGATGACGCTGATCGCAGGCATCCTCACGCTCGGGCTGTTCCTCAGCCAGTTTCGCAAGCTGCACCCGATGGTCCGGCTCATCGCCGTCGGCGCGATCGTCGGCGGACCGATGCTGCTGATCCTCAAGCAGCCGGACATCGGCATGACGCTCGTCTGGGCGCCGGTGATCCTGAGCATGATTTTCGTGGGCGGCATCCCGAAGCGCTACATCATCTCGATGTTGCTCATGGGCATCGCCGCCGTCCCGGTGCTGATCAATTTCGTGCTTAAGCCCTACCAGCGGGCGCGCATCATTGCCTTCATCGATCCCGGGATCGATCCGCTCGGCGCGGGCTGGGCGATCAACCAATCGCTCATCGCCATCGGCTCCGGCGGCTGGGCCGGCAAAGGCTTCATGGCCACCGGCACGCAGGTCGAGCAGGGCTTCATCCCCGGCACCACCGTGCATACGGATTACATCTTCACGGCCATCGGCGAGCAGTTCGGATTTATCGGCGCCGTCGTGCTCATCTCGCTGTTCGGCTTGCTCATCCTCACCATGCTCATCACCGCCCACCAGGCTGCGGATGAACTCGGGCTGCTCATCACCGTGGGCTTCGCCGCGCAGATGTTTTTTCATGTCTATCAAAACGTGGGCATGACCATCGCGCTCATGCCCATCACCGGCCTGCCGCTGCCGCTGATCAGCTACGGCGGCACTTTCCTGATCATGATCATGTTTGGGCTCGGGCTGGTGAATAGCGTCTGGGTGCATCGCAAGGAACTGCCCTGATCTGGGTCGGGTGAATAGACCGCCGCGTGCGCGCGTCTGCCGCTTCCATGAAAGCGCTCCTGTTTCCCCTGCTCGCCGCCCTCATTACGCTCGCCGCTCCGTTGCACGCCGAGACGCCGCCCGATCTTCGCTCGCCGAAGTCCGAGGCGCCACGGCTCCTGCGCATCCTGCTCTACATCCCCGGCAGCTCACGACTGATCGATTATCCCGATGTGGAAAAGATCCTCTGCTGCGACGCGAATCGGATCTCGTTCGAAACGCAGGATGGTCACGTCATCCTGCACCAGGGTCCCTTCACCGTGATCCAGCCTCGCACGGCGACGGCCGCGACCAGCGACGGCTCAAAGTTCTACGACGTAAAGTAGCGGCTACTTTCCCGCCGCGGACCGGGCGATCACGTATTGGCTTGGCGCCGTCTTGAGCAGGAAGGCACGCCCGTTGCCGGCGAGCCGCGCGCGCTCGGCGTCGCTGGCGGTTGCGGACAATTCGTAGATGGCCAGTCCTCGCTCCGGGTCGCTGCCGATCCGGCGGGTGCGAGTGTCGCGGACCTCGATGGGCTTCATGTCCGCCACATAGAGCGGCTGACTGTTCAGCATCGCCCCAACGGCCGGCAGGCGCGAAGCATCCGCCGGCGATTGGAAAAAGTGCGTGTCGCCGAGTGCCGTGGTCTCTGACGTGGTTTCGAGTTCGGTCCGATGCGCGCTGTCGAAAAACGCGAGCCCGACGATCACGGTAAATGCAGTGATCAGCGCGAAGCCAAGTCGAACAGCCCAAGGCTGGGCGTAGATGGCGGGCGCGGAAACGTTGGGCGACGACTCGGACATTGGAGGTAGCAGTAATCCGCGCCGGAAAGGCAAACAAGTCGGATGCGCGACCGGTTCCTCGCCGAGCCATGAATTTCCGAGCCTGATTTACTTTTCGGCGCTCGCCCTTGCGCGTTCGAAGCTAGATGTTTTGCCTCACTCCCATGAACCGCCTCCTCATTTCCCTCACCACGTTCCTCGCCGCTCCGTTCCTCCTTGCTGAGACCCCAGCGCCGAAACTCTCGGAATGGAACGGCTACGAAAAACTCGACTTCGAAGTCGCCGGCCGCGCGGCATTAATCGTGAAGCCGAAGGCACCCGCCACCGGGAATCCGTGGATCTGGCGCACGGAGTTTTTTGGTCACGAGCCGCAGGGCGACGTCGCGCTGCTCGGCGCGGGCTGGCACGTCGCCTATTTCAAGGTAAGCGACATGTACGGCGCGCCGGCTTCGATCGATTTGATGGAGCAGTTCCACCAGCAGGTGACGAAGGAATTCGGTCTCGCGAAACGCGCGGTGCTCGAGGGCTTCAGCCGCGGCGGACTTTACGCAGTGAACTTCGCCGCCGCCCATCCCGACCAAACCGCGGCGCTCTATCTCGACGCCCCGGTGCTCGATATCCGAAGCTGGCCGGGCGGCAAGGGCACCGGCAAAGGCGACGCCCGCTGCTGGGCGCAGGCGCTGCAGATCTTCGGACTGACCGAGGAAACCGCGCCGGCATTCAAGGGCAATCCTCTCGACCAGCTCGAACCACTGGCCAAGGCGCGGATCCCGATCCTTTCCGTCGTCGGTGACGCGGACAAAGTGGTGCCGCTCGCGGAGAACACCGCGATCCTCAAGCAGCGCTACGAGGCGCTCGGCGGGAAGATCGAGGTCATCGTGAAGCCGGGCGTCGATCACCACCCGCACAGCCTCAAGGATCCGAAGCCGATCGTGGACTTCCTGCTCTCCAACGCGCTGAAGTAATCCGCCGCGGGCTACTTCTTTTTCTTCACCGGCGCGACCTTGGACGCGGGCGCGGCCGTGGGTTCGATCTGCGGGACGAGACTTTCGGGAGGCGGGTTGCCGTCGGGACTGTAGTTGAAACTCCAGCCCGTCTCGACCGGACGGCCATTGGATTTGGCGCTGATGATCACGCGATAGCTCGCCACTTTTAGCGGCTGCGGCGGAGTGAAGGAAATGTTCCCACTGGCCTCGTCGTATTTTGCCGGAACGGCACCCAGGCCGCTGATGCGCATCACCACGGTGCCAGCGTCGAGCGCGCCCATCGAGGCAAGGTTGGCTTTGATAGTCGGCTTTGCATCGACGACGGTTTCGCCGTTCATCGGCTCGGTGATCATGGCAACGGCGGATTCCTGCGCCATGGCTGCCTCCCCACCCGGCGCCGCCATGCCCTTGAACGAAAGCCCGACGGTGAACGAGTCCACACCGCGCGCGTCTTTGGTGGTGACATCGTAGCGCCCCAGTCCCATCGACGGCGTGGTGAGACCCAGCCGTGCGCCGTAGGTAGTGAACGCGGCTTCGTAGCCTGCGGCCTTGGCGGCTTCGCGCACCTTTTCGTTATTGAGGCCGTAGGGATACGCGATCGTGTTACATTTGATCCCGAGCTTTTCCTCGATCACCTGCTTGGAATGCTCGAGTTCGTACTTCAGCCAGGAGTCGTAGTCCATTGGGGTAATGATCGACGCGAGCGAGAGTTGCGCGCCCGTCAACCGCCTTGGTTTCACCTTCAAGTCGGAGTGCAAAACCGTGTGGCTGCCGATGTCCACGCCTGCATCACGCATCTCCGCGAGCTGCGCCCAAGTGACAGCTTTGCCGCCCGTATTGATGTAGGTGAGATAGACATACATCGTGAACGGAAAGCCGTATTTTTTGAGGATCGGCCAACCGACGTCGTATCCGGAAACGTAGCCGTCATCGATGGTGATGATGATGCTTTTCGGCGGGATGTTCTTTTCCCCGCGGCGCCAGGCAAGGAAGTCTTGCATCGGGATCACCGGGATGCCGGAGTCCTTGATCTTCTTCATTTGCTCCTCAAAAAGCGCGGGCTCGATCGAGAGCGAGCCGCCTGCCTTGCCTTCGATCCGGTGATAACAAAGCACAACGACTTCCGCGTGCGGATCCACGGTAACCTTGGGCGGCGCGGCGGGAGCCTTTGGCTTCGGCTCCGGAGTGGGATCAGGCGTGGCGACAGCGACCGGAGCCGGTGTGGCCGCCGGCTTTTTCTTGGCCGAGAATTCCTTGAGCTTTTTGCAGCCGCTGAGTGAGAGCGTTGCGACCAGTGCGACGAGAGCGAGTTTCCGAATCATAAATCCCAAGGCGGGGACAGTTGCAGAATGGTGAGTTGGTTCAAAGCAAGATCGTCCGACTAAGCCATCACGATGCAAGCCCGAGCTTGCGGAAAGTCTCATCGACGTGCGCGAAGTGGATGTCGAGCGAGCAGAGGTGGTCGATCTCCGCGCGGGTGAGCACCGCGGTGATCTCGGGCTCGGCGGCGAGATTTTCCTGCAGCGAGTTGTCGCCCTGCCAGGTCTTCATCGCGGCGCGCTGCACTGCTTCGTAGGCGGTCTTGCGCTCCAGGCCTTTCGCGGTGAGTTGCAGGAGGATCGTTTGGCTGAAGTAGAGGCCCTTCGTAATCCGCAGATTGCGCTCCATGTTTTCGGGGTAAACGAGGAGCCGATCGACCAGCTTGCGCAGGCTTACCAGCATGCTGTTCACGAGAATGCAGGAGTCGGGGAAAATGACGCGCTCGACCGACGAGTGGCTGATGTCGCGCTCGTGCCAGAGGGCGACGTTTTCCAAAGCGGCGAGCGCGTTGCCGCGGACGAGGCGGGCGAGGCCGCTGAGCTTTTCGCCGGTGATCGGGTTGCGCTTGTGCGGCATGGCCGAGCTCCCTTTTTGTCCGGCGGAGAAATACTCCTCCACCTCCAGCACCTCGGTGCGCTGCAGGTGACGAAACTCGGTGGCCCACCGGTCGATGCTCGACGCGATGAGTGCGAGGACGGTGTGAAATTCCGCGTGCCGGTCGCGCTGAATGATCTGCGTGCTGAGCTTCGACGGCGCAAGACCGAGCTGCGCGCAGACACGTTCCTCGACCCGCGGATCGAGATGCGCGTGCGTGCCGACCGCGCCGCTCAGTTTTCCCACCCGGATGCGCGGCTGCACCTGCTCCAGGCGTTCGAGCGCGCGCCCAAATTCGTCGTACATCAGCGCCAGCTTCAGCCCGAAGGTGATCGGCTCCGCGTGGATGCCGTGGCTGCGCCCGATCATCGGCGTGTTCTTAAATTCCACCGCCCTCCAGGCGATCACCTCGCGCAGATCGCGCACGTCTTTGAGCAAAATGTCCGACGCCTCCGCCGTCTGCACCGCGAGCGTGGTATCGAGCACGTCGGAGGACGTCATCCCTTGGTGCATCCAGCGGCACGCCGGCCCGACGTAGCTGGCGACGTTTTCCAGGAAAGCGATCACGTCGTGATTCGTCCGTCGCTCGATCTCCTCTATCTCCGAGAGCACAAATTTCCCCTTCGCCCGGATCGTCTCCGCGTCCGCTTTCGGGATTACTCCGATCTCCGCCTGCGCCTCGCAGGCGAGCGTCTCGATTTCGAGCCAGATTTCGTATTTGCGCTGGTCGGCCCAAATGGCCGCCATCTCGGGAAGGGTGTAGCGTGCGATCACAGGCGGCGCAGGGTAAGAGCGCGCTCGCGGGAAAAAAGGAAAACTTTCTCACTGGCTGTGCCACCGGGACTCAGCCCCTGAAAATGCTTACCCCGCCAGAGCTTGGGAGCTCATGACGGGGCGTTGTGAAAGCAATTGCGGTGCAACAGGGGACGATGGCGCTCACGCGTTCGCCCAGAATCTGGAACCGCCGAAAGACAGCGGTTAGTAAACCCGCGCGCGGACCTTGCGGCCTTGGCTGGCGAGGCGAACCTGACCGCTTTCGAGGAGGTCGGCCACCGCGGCAACAGTCTCGCGGTTGTTCTTGCTGTAGGAGCTCACGGCGAGAATCAAGTCACCGAGGCTGTAGTGGTTGGCGCGGGCGGCTTTTTTGAGGGATTTTTTCATGGGTTCAGGAGGAGAGTTGTTTGGATCAGTGGTTTGAGGCCTAATTTAGCAGAGGGTGTGCCACGTTCATTTTTGGTTACGTCGGTCTCGAAAGAATAGACGCGCCCGCCCGATAATAGTTCAATCTTTCGGGATTCTTCCTACGCAGACCTCGGTTCGGCCGCAGTCGGGCGGAGCGTATTGTTTCGCGACACGGAGCGTCCGTCTTTCGACGGAGTTGCGTCGCCGCGGCGCGGACGCGCCCTTCGGGCAGCGACAAGCGTTGCCAAAGCGCCCGGTTCAGGTGTTTTCTGCCCGGACGATGCAGATTTATCGCCGCGCGCTCGCTTACTTCCGCCCATTCCTCGGGCAGACGCTGCTGGCGGTCGTCCTCACTCTCGTCTCGATCGGACTCGGACTGCTCCGCCCGTGGCCGTTTGCCTACATCGTGGATCACGTCCTCCCAGCGGCGAAGAAGGGCGACGCCGCGCTGGCCGTTGCCGGCTTCAGCCTCGCGGGCTGGAGCATGCCTTCGATCGTCTTCCTGATGTGCGCGCTGATTGTTACCTTCCACCTGATCTCCGGCCTTCTCAGCCTCCTCACCGGCGTCCTGTTCCTCCGGGTCGGCCTGCAGACGCTGCTCCGCTTGCGCACCGAGCTTTATGCCTACCTGCATTCGCTCCCGCTGAAATATCACGACCAGCGCCGCAGCGCGGATTCCAGTTTCCGCGTGGCCTACGACTCGCAGGCCATCCAGGCGTTTTACAGCAAGGCCATCTTCATTTTTCAGGCGAGTTTTTCGATCTTCAGCACCTTCGCGGTAATGTGGCGGCTCGACTGGCGGCTCACGCTTCTCTCGCTTGCTGTCGTGCCCTTCATGGTCGTCACGATGTATCTTTTTGCGAAACGCATCCGCACCGAATCCACGACGATCGCCGAGCGGGAAAGTGCAGTCCTCACGGTCGCGCAGGAAGGGCTCAGCTCGATCAAGATGGTGCAGGCGTTCGGACGGGAGGATTTTGAAGTCAGACAGTTTCACACCAGCGCCCGCGAGAGCTTGGAGGCGAATTTGCGCCTCAACTACCTCTCAATGAAAAGCTCGCTGATCATCGGCACGCTCATCGCCGCGAGCACTGCGGCGATGTATTACGTCGGCTCGCTGCACGTCCTCGAAGGCACGCTCAAGCTCGGCGAACTCATCTGGATTTCCTCCCTCCTGCTCCTGCTCTACCAACCGCTCGAAGCCCTCACCCAGGTCGCCTGGGCGCTCGAAGGCGCGGCCGCCGGAGCGCAGCGCTGCTTCGAAGTCCTCGACCACGCGGACGATGTTAAGGACTCGCCCGGCGCGAAGAATGTCGCCTCAACGAAAGGCGACATCGTTTTTGAAAACGTGGCCTTCGGCTATGCCGCCGACCGCGCCGTCTTCAGCAACGTAAATCTGCACATCGCGCCGGGGCAGACCGTCGCCTTCGTCGGCGGCACCGGTGCGGGGAAGAGCACCCTGCTCAGCCTCGTGCCGCGCTTCTACGATCCCACCGCCGGACGCCTCCTGCTCGATGGCACCGACCTCCGCGAGTTGAAGAAAAAAGCGCTGCGCAATCACATCAGCATCGTCCTCCAGGACACCCTGCTCTTCTCCACCACCATTCGCGAAAACATCGCCTACGGCCGCCCCGACGCCACCGAGGCCGAGATCATCGAAGCCGCCAAACGCGCCCAGGCGCACGACTTCATCACCGCGCAACCCGATGGCTACAAATCCCAGGTCGGCGAACGCGGCGGCCACCTCAGCGTCGGCCAGCGCCAGCGCATCGGCATCGCCCGCGCCTTTTTGAAAAACGCGCCGATCCTCGTCCTCGACGAACCCACCAGCGCCCTCGATCCCACCACCGAGGCCGCGATCATGGTCACTCTCGAAGAACTCATGCGCGGCCGCACCACGCTCATCATCACCCACCGCATCGCCACCATCCACCAGATGGAAAAGATCGTCGTCCTCGGCAAAGGCGGCGTCGTCGAAGAAGGTCGCGGCCCCGAACTCGTCGCGCGCGGCGGCGCCTACGCCGCGCTTTACCGGTCCGCCAATCTCGATCACTAGCATTCACCAACCATGAGCAACATCACCCCCGACCGCCGCGTCGAACAAGACTGGTGGCAGCACCCCATCCCCGAGGGCGTCACCTGGGGCGAGGGCTTCTATTGCGAGACCGCGCAGATCTTCCGCTTCATGCGCAGCAAGCGCCCCGACGCCGTGGTCATCGGCAACCACGTCTCCTGCTACGCCGGCGTCTCCTTCGCCATCGGCGTGAATGGCTCGTGCAAGATCGGCGACTTCACCCTGCTCAACGGCGCGCTCATCATGGCCGAAGAGCGCATCGAGATCGGCAATCACGTCCTCATCTCCTGGAACGTCGGCATCGCCGACAGCGACTTTCACCCCATCGACGCCGCGCAGCGGAAAATCGATACCTACGCGCTCGCGCCCTACTTCAAGGACCGCCCCGAGCGTCCCAAACTCAAGACGGCCCCCGTCATCATCGAAGACGGCGCCTGGATCGGCATGAACGCCGTCATCTTGAAAGGCGTGACCATCGGCGAAAACAGCGTCGTCGCTGCCGGAGCCGTCGTCTCGAAGAGTGTCCCGCCGAATGTCGTCGTCGCCGGTAATCCGGCGGTCATCGTGAAGCAGCTATGAGTTCACCGCAGAGGCGCAGAGGCGCAGAGATTCGATCGCCGTTTATTTTCTCCGCGTCTCCGCGTCTCCGCGGTTCATTTTCATGAAACGCAAACGCATCGTGGTAATGGGCTTTATGGCCGGATGCCCCATCGCGGGGGTGATCTGGCAGCACGTGCATTACATCGTGGGGCTGCAACGGCTGGGGCATGAGGTGTATTACATCGAGGACTCGGCGCGGCTGCCTTACGACCCACAGAAGTTTGAGATCACGAATGACTACAGCTACGCGCTCGCGTTCCTCGACAAGCTGTCGCGGCAGTTTGGCTTTGAGGGGCGCTGGGCGTTTTGCGCGCGGTATCTGCCGGGCGAGCCCTGCCACGGGCTGACGATCGAGCGCGTGCGCGAGCTGTATCGCGAGGCGGATGCGATCTTCAATATCTGCGGCACACAGGAGATGAACGCAGACCTGCTGCAGAGCGAGCGCATCCTTTACATCGAGAGCGATCCGGGCGTGGAGCAGATCCGCGTGGATAAGGGCGAGGCGAAGCCGATCGAGTATCTTTCGCAGCACCACAAGCTGTTCACCTTCGGGGAGAGCATCGGCACGCCAGCGTGCCCGATCCCGACGCACCAGTTCCAGTGGCTGGCCACGCGGCAGCCGGTGGTGACGGATTTTTGGAAGACGGACGAGCCACCGCCAGACGGAGCGCTCTTCACATCGGTAGCAAACTGGAACACCAGCGAGCTGAAGGACATCGAGTGGCGCGGGGAGCGGTATCTTTGGAGCAAGACGCTGGAGTTCCTGAAATTTGACGATGCCCCCGCCCGTGCGGGCGAGCCGCTGGAACTGGCGACGACGCCGCGTGATCCGGCGACGATCGAGCGGCTGAAAGCGCAGGGCTGGCGGCTGAGCAGCCCGGATGCGATGAGCGTGGATTGGGATCTCTACCGGCGCTACCTCCAGGAGTCGAAGGGCGAGTTCACCGTGGCGAAGGATCAGTATGTCCGGCTGGAGACGGGGTGGTTCAGCGATCGCTCGGCGTGTTATCTCGCCGCGGCCCGGCCGGTGATCACGCAGGAGACGGGCTTCACGCGTTTCTACGGCGGAGGGAAGGGACTGTTCGCCTTCCGCACGATGGAGGAAATCGCCGAGGCGGTGCGGGAGATCAACGCAGACTACCCGGCGCACTGCCGCGCGGCGTATGAGATCGCCGCGGAGCACTTCGAGGCGACGAAGGTGGTGGCGTCGATCCTGGAGCGGGCCGGAGTGTGACCCCGCGCGGAGCGCGCTCGAAAAAAACTGTCATCCTGAGCTTGCCGAAGAACCTCATTTTTTGAGAGGGCAGCGGAAGTGCGGAGCAGTAAGATGTCCCTCGACTGCGCTCAGGATGACATTTCTCTTTTCGATGGCGCTGCGCGTCCAACCGGTCGAAGCCTTGAATCCGCCTAAGCGCCTCCGTGCGTTCCGGTAGTTTGCGTGTCTTGACCGCGCCCGCGATGACCCAACATTTTCACCACCTGATCCTGACCCTCGCGGCGCTCGCTGTCGGCGTGCCGTTCGCGGCGGCTGAGCCGGTGACGCTCGACGGAAAGATCCGGCCCGTGCTCAAAGAGTTTTGCTTCGACTGCCACAATCCGGAAAAAACCAAGGGCGACCTGAATCTCGTGCCCATCGCCGCAAACGCGAAGCTCGATGAAAATCGCGAGGTCTGGGAAAAAGTGGCGGAGCTGATGGAATCGCGCGAGATGCCGCCGCCGAAGAAGGCACAGCCGACCGACGAACAGCGCGATCTCGTGCTCCACTTCCTCGACGGGCAGCTCTCCAAGCTCGACTGCGCGAAGGAGCGCAATCCCGGCAAGGTGACGATCCGCCGGCTGAATAAAGCGGAGTATCACAACACCATCCGCGACCTGCTCAACGTGGAGTTTGAGACCGACGATTTTCCCAACGACGAAGTCGGCTACGGCTTCGACAACATCGGCGACGTGCTCTCGCTCTCGCCGTTGCTCATGGAAAAATTTATGACCGCCGCGGATGCGATCGTGCAGAAGGCGATCATGGTGGACGCGGCGCCGAAACCGTTCACCAAGCGGCTAAAGGGCGACAACTTTCAATCGCCGAATGATTGGGTGCGACCACTCGAAAACCATGTGCTCGGGCTCTACCGGGAGGGCGACGCGACGGCTTCCTTCGACGCTCCAGCGAAGGGCGAGTACGCTTTCAAGGTGCGCGGATTTGGCGAACTCGCGGGCCTGGAACCGCCCAAGCTCGCGCTGCGCGTCGGCGGCAAGGAACTCGCGATTTTCGAGGTAAAGAACAAGAAGGGCGAAACGTACGAGGCGCGGGCGACGCTCGAAGCCGGCGTGCAAAAGATCACGGTCGCGTATCTCAACAACTACCACGACGAGACCAACGCCGACCCGAAGCTGCGCGGCGATCGCAACGTGTTCGTGGAATCCGTCGAGATCACCGGCCCACCCGGAGCGCCGCCCAATCTTCCGGAAGGCCACAAACGGCTGATCACGCGGATGCCGAATCCCGGCGAGGAGCACGAGGTCGCGCTGGAGGTGATGAACCGCTTCGCCAAACGCGCCTATCGCCGGCCGGTAAGCGACGCGGAGTTGGAGCGGCTCGCGAGCTTCGTCGATCTCGCGATGAAGAACGGCGGCAGCTTCCTCGAAGGTGTTCAGGCTGGCGTGCAGGCCGCGCTTTGCTCACCGCATTTTCTTTTCCGCTGGGAGCTGGATGCGCAGGCGCTGAAGCCGGGCGAGGTCCGCGATCTCGGCGACTACGAGGTGGCGTCACGGCTCTCGTATTTCCTCTGGAGCAGCATGCCCGATCCCGAACTCTTCGCGCTGGCGGAGAAAGGTGAGCTGCGCAAAAACGGGAACCTCGAAAAGCAGGTGACGCGGATGATGCAGGACTGGCGGTCGAATGCGTTCGTCAGCAACTTTGCCGGTCAGTGGCTCCAAATCCGCAACATCTGGGACGTGGGCGTGGATCCCGATGCCTTCCCGAAATGGGACGACTCGCTGAAAGGCGCGATGAAGGAGGAAACCGAACTCTTCTTCCAGGCAATCATGAAAGAGGATCGACCGGTGACCGACCTGCTCGACGCGGACTTCACCTTCCTCAATGAAAAGCTCGCGCGCTTCTACGGCATCGATGGGGTGAAGGGCGACAAGATGCAACGCGTGACGCTGCCCAAGGATTCGCCCCGCGGCGGCGTGCTCACGCAAGGCAGCGTGCTGCTTTCGACCTCGACGCCCACGCGCACCTCGCCGGTGATTCGCGGGAAGTGGATCCTCGAGCAAATCCTCGGCACGCCGCCGCCGCCACCGCCGCCGGATGTGCCGCCGCTCAAGGAGCAGCGGGCGGTCGATCAAACAACCTCGGTGCGGCAGCGGCTCGAAGTGCATCGCAGCGCGGCCGAGTGCTCGGGCTGCCATGCGAAGATGGACCCGCTCGGTTTTGCGCTGGAGAATTTCGACGCGACCGGCGCGTGGCGGGAGCAGGACGGAAAATTCCCCATCGACGCCTCCGGCGAGCTGGCGAACGGCACGAAATTCAACGGCGCCCGCGATCTCAAGCGCGTGCTGAAATCGAACAAGAATTTCGTCCGCAGCCTCGCGCGGAAGATGATGACCTACGGCCTCGGCCGCGGCCTCGAATACCCGGACAAATGCGCCCTGGATGCCGCGCTCGCCGAAGCGGACAAGCACGGCAACAAATTCTCCGCGCTCGTCACCGCGATCGTGACCAGCGACCCTTTCCTCAAGCGCCAGATCGAAGTCGTTAAGAACTGAGCCGCGCCGCGATTAACTCCACGAAGTCCATGAACTCCAACCTGACCATCCCACGCCGCACCTTTCTCCGCGGCCTCGGCGCCGCCATCGCGCTGCCGATGCTCGACGCGATGCTGCCGGCGCGCGCGCTGGCTGCGGCTGCGAAAAAGTCGCCGACCCGGATGGCTTTTCTCTTCGTGCCCAATGGCGCGCACATGCCGGACTGGATTCCGATGGCGGAAGGCGCGGACTTCGATCTGCCCTACATTTTGCAGCCGCTCCAGCCGCACAAAAACGAACTGCTGGTGCTCAGCGGACTGGCGCAGGACAAGGGCCGCTCGAACGCCGACGGCGGCGGCGATCACGCGCGCTCCGCGGGAAGCTGGCTGACCTGCTCGCAGCCGTTGAAGAGCGAAGGCTCGCAGATCCGCGTGGGCATTTCGGCCGATCAGGTGGCCGCGCAGGTCGCCGGAAAAGAGACGCGCTTCGCGTCGCTGGAACTCGGCCTCGAGCCCGGCCGGCAGGGCGGCAAGTGCGACACCGGCTACTCGTGCGCGTATTCCAACAACATCTCGTGGAGGAACGAAAACACGCCGATGACCCGCGAGATCAATCCGCGCCTGGTCTTCGAGCGTCTCTTTTCCAACGAACTGCCGAAGGAACTCGGCGAGAGCGCGAAACGCCGCGCCATTTACAAGAAGAGCATTCTCGACTTCGTGCTCGAAGACGCGAAGTCGCTGAGCGCGAAAGTGGGCGGACACGACAAGCAGAAGCTCGACGAGTATCTGCATTCCATCCGCGAGATCGAACTGCGCGTGCAACAGGCCGAGACGATGGTCGCCAGCGCGAACACTTCGGTCGCGGCGGGCTACGAGGTGCCCGAGAGCATTCCCGAGAGCTACGAGGAACACGCGCGGCTGATGTGCGACATGATGGTGCTCGCCTTCCAGTCCGACACCACGCGCGTCTGCACTTTCATGCTCGCGAATGAAGGCTCGAATCGCAGCTACCGGAACGTCGGCGTGAGCGACGGGCATCACTCGCTGTCGCATCACCAGGGCGATCACGCGAAGCAGATGAAGATCCGCGAGATCAATCGCTTCCACATGCAGCAGTTCGCCTACATTTTGAACCGCCTCCGCTCGATCCCCGAGGGCGACGGCACGCTGCTCGACCACTCGATGCTCGTCTATGGCGGCGGGCTCGCCGATGGCGATCGGCATCAGCACGACGATCTCCCGCTGCTCATGGCCGGACGCGGTGGCGGCACCATTTTGCCCGGCCGGCACATCCGCTACGCGGCGGAAACGCCGATGGCAAATCTGCTCGTCAGCATGCTCGACCGCATGGGCGCGCGGGTGGATTCGTTCGGCGACAGCACCGGCGCCTTGCGCGGGCTCGAAGGGTGAGATCGCTCCGATTCGGCGCCGTCGCACTGCTCTTGGCGGCGCGCTTGCTCTGCGCGGAAGAAACGCCGTCGCTCGATAAACTCGTCGAACAACTCAGCGCCCGCGAAAACGCGGTGCGGCGCGAGGCCGCCACGCAGATCGCCAAGCTCGGCACCGGCGCTAAACCCGCGCTGCCCGCGTTGATCAAAGCGCTGAGCGATTCGGACAAGCAGGTGTGGTCTATCGCGATCGGCGCCATCGCCAGCCTCGGACCGGATGCTGCGGAAGCCGTTCCCACGTTGCTCGAGACGATCGACAGCCGGAAGAATCGCGGCGGGCGGGATCGCGACCGTCGGCAATTGCTCATGCGCTCTGCTTACGCTCTAACGCGCATTGGCGCGGCGGCAAAACCTCCGCTCCTCGAAGCGCTGAAAAGTGAGGACAGCATGGCTCGCGCGGGCGCGGCGCGCGCCCTCGGCGGCATGGGTGCGACAGCGAAGGAAGCGATTCCCGGGCTCGTGGAAAATCTTCGTCGCGACCAACCCGATGAACGCCGCGAGACGATCGACGCGCTGGGATTGATCGGTGCCGAAGCCGCTCCCGCGCTGGGCGGAGCTCTCGGCAGCGACCAGGCGCCGGTGCGCGCCGGAGCCGCGCTGGCCTTGGCGCAACTCGGACTCGAAGCGAAAAGCGTCGCGGCCAAAGTGGCCGACACCGCCACCCGCGAGACGGACCCGACGGTGCGCGCGGCGCTTCTTGCGGCGGTGCCGAAGGTCGGCGTGGAGCCGGCGCGC
>JBAVML010000411.1:0-6478 GCA_049690035.1 Chthoniobacteraceae bacterium | reverse complement strand
GTTCCATCCACGATGATCCTGCCGGGTTGGGCGGCAAGGAGCTTGACGGTTTCGGCCAGCAGGACCGTCTCGTGGTATTCGTAGGAACGTGGTCGCGAAAGTTTCATCTTGGTGGGACGCCGGCTCCGGGTGCATGGTTCGAGGCTCGCGATCATAGCCCGAGCTTCTTCATGAGATTTCCTTTCCGCGCTTCCTCTGCGGCCTTGTTCGTCTCGAAGTCGGCCACATTCCAAATGCTGAAACTATCCACTGAGCCGGTAAGCACGACCTCGCCCGAGATTTTGAGCTGCGTTCCAAATTCCTCCGGGATGGTAATGCGTCCGCCTTTGTCGAGGGTCACCTGCCGGAGATTGCGGCCGAAGATGTCCATCAGGTCGGCGCGCTCGTCGGCGGGCAGCGCCCGGATATCCGCTTTCATCCGCTCCATTTCCGCGCGCGTCAGCACGGTCACGCAGCGCTTGGCCGACTTCACGATCATGAACATCTCTACCTCTTCCTCAAACCGCCACTTCGCCGGGATCGTGACACGACCCTTGCCTTCCACCTTATGGCGGAATTCGCCCGTGAATGCAGGCGGCTCGGCGGTTTGCTTGAGGTTGACCATTTGGTTCGAATGGGGCTGATGGCGACCCGAAGCGCCCCAATGCGCCCCATTTCAGCCCTTGCTCACCCAGTCGTCAAAGGTTTTCGACGGTAAATTTTCGGCCTGCCGGTGAATCGCGCTTTCTCGGAATCGGCGCGCCCCAAAACGCCCCAAACGTAATTTCCGCGAAGCGCGCTACCCGGCGACTTCAGCCGGCTCCGGGTCGAGGTAGCTGCTCGCGCAGAGTCGCGTGTAGATGCCGCCCGCGGCGAGCAAATCGTCGTGGCGTCCGCGTTCGACGATGCGGCCGCGATCCATCACGAGGATTTGGTCTGCATGCCGCACGGTCGAGAGCCGGTGCGCGATGACGAAGCTCGTGCGTCGCTCCATCAAGCGATCGAGCGCTTCCTGGATGAGTCGTTCCGTCTGCGTGTCAACGCTCGCGGTGGCCTCGTCGAGCACGAGAATTGGCGGATCTTTCAGCAACGCGCGCGCGATCGAAATGCGCTGCTTTTCGCCGACGCTCAACTTTACGCCTCGCTCGCCAACCAAGCTGCCAAGCCCATCCGGGAGCCGCTCGACAAATCCGCGCGCGTTCGCCACCGCGAGCGCGTCCCAGAGTTCCTCGTCCGTCGCGTCGGGTTTTCCCAGCCGCAAATTGTCGCGGATCGAGCCGTTGAAAAGGAAGCTCTCCTGCGTGACCAGGCCGACCGCGCTGCGTAGCGCGCTCTTGGAAAAATCGCGGAGCGGTTTCGCGTCGATCAGGATCTCGCCGTCGTCGAACTCGTAGAAACGCGTGAGCATGTTCACGAGCGTCGATTTTCCCGCGCCAGTTTCGCCGACCAGCGCGATCGTCTCGCCGGGCCGCGCGTGCAGCGAGATGTGATGCAGCACGGGGATTTCCTCGTTGTAAGAAAAGGACACGTCCTGGAACCGCACGTCGCCCGCGATGTCCACGCGCTCGTCCTGCTCCACGCGGCCGGGTTCCGCGGGGGTGTCGAGGATTTCAAAGACTCGCTCCCCCGCCGTGCGTCCCGACTGCACGATTTGATTGAGGCTGTGCAGCTTCCCCACCGGCTCGTAGAGCAGGCCCACGAGCCAAAGAAACGCGACGAGATCGCCCACGCCCATTTCCCGCGCGAGCACCGCGCGTCCACCGAAAGCCACCACCAGCACCGCGCCGCACGCGCCGAAGAAACTCATCAGCGGATTGTAGATCGCCCACACCTTCATCACCGTCAGCGTCGCGGTGCGGAGCTGGTCGCTGGTGCGATTGAACCGCTCGTGCTCCTCGCGCTCGCGCACGTACGTCTTGATCTGCCGGATGCCCGCGAGGTTGTCGTGGAGCAACGAGTTCATCGCCGACGAAGCCTTGCGCTGGAGCCGGTAGCGCCGCGGCGCAGTGATCGTGTAAGCGAGCGCGCCGGCGATCAAAAACGGAATCGGCAGCAGCGTCCACCACGCGAGCCGCGCGTTGTATTGGAAGAGCACGACGGCAACGATCGCGATCTGCAAAACCGCGATCACGCCCTGCTCGATGCCGTCGATGAGCACGCGCTCCACTGCGGTCACATCTTCCAGCAGCCGCGTCATGATATCGCCCGTCGCCCGATCATCGAACCACCGCAGTGGGAGCTGCTGGATGTGCGCGTAGAGATCGCTGCGCAGGTCGAAAATCACACGCTGCTCGAACGTGTTATTCAGGATGATGCGCACCGCGTTCAGGCCATCGCGCAGCAGGAACGAAGCGCCCGCGACCAGCGCGAGCCACACGAGACGATCGCCGCGACCGGCGCGCACGTCGTCGATGATGTATTGCGTGACCTTCGGAAAAACGACGACGAGCAGCGTGCCGACGATCGCGCACGCCATCATCCCCGTCGCCATCGCGGGATAGCGGCGGACGTAGTTGAAGACGCGGAGTGTCGTGCGCATGAGGAGCGCACATCATCCGACGAATGGCCGCGCGTGCAAGAAGTGGCGAGTGAAACACGACGGCCGGGGCGCGAGCCTCGCGTTGCCGTCAACCGCTGCGCGCCTGCCTTACACCAGCTCGAGCTCGAAGTGGCTCACCTGACGGAACACTTCGTAGCGGTCGGTGACATCCTTCGTCACCAGCGAGCGCATCCGCTCGAGGGAGAATTTCTCCACGTTGTAGCTGGCGAGGACCGAGCCATAGACCACGGCCTTGCGCAGCGTGGTGAACTTCACCTCGGCGTGATCGAGGCTCGCGAGGTAGCCAGCGAGACCGCCGGCAAAGGTGTCGCCCGCGCCGGTCGGATCGTGGATGTCTTCGAGCGGATAAGCGGGGCAGCTAAAGAACTGTCCGTTCTCGCCAAAGAGCAGCGCGCCGTGCTCACCTTTCTTAATCACGACGAAGCGCGGACCCATCTCGCGGATTTTCTTCGCGGCCTTGATCAGGCTCGTCTCCTTCGTGAGCTGGCGGGCTTCACCGTCGTTGAGGATGAGCATGTCCACGCGCTTGAGCAGGCGCAGGAGTTCGTCGAGCGCGATGTTGATCCACAGGTCCATCGTGTCGGCGATGATGAAGCGCGGTTGCTTCACCTGATCGAGGACGTGGTTCTGGAGGTTCGGCCCGATGTTCGCGAGCAGCACGTATGGCGTTGTGGTGTAGGCCTCGGGCAGCACGGGGTTGAAGTGCTCGAAGACGTTCAGCTCCACGCTCCGCGTTTCGCGCGTGTTGAGGTCCCACATGTATTCGCCGGACCAGCGGAAGGTTTTTCCCGGCACCGTCTGCAGGCCCGCGAGATCGATCTGCCGCGTCTTGAAGTAATCGACGTGCGAGGTGGGGAAGTCATCGCCGACCACGCCGACCATATTCACCGGCGCAAAGAAACTCGCGCCGACCGCGGAGTAGCTCGCCGAGCCGCCGAGCAGATCGGCGTGCTCCTCGATGGGAGTCTTGACGGTATCGAGCGCGATGGAACCAACGACGAGGACGGACATGGGAATTTCGGAAAGCGGATGGTGGATAGCGGAAAGGGAGGCGCTTTATCTTTCCGCGATCCGCGATCCGCAATCCGCAATTTCCGCCAGCCGGGCCTTCACTTCGCGGCAATAGCCCTCGATGTCCGCGGCCTGGAGGATGCCGGAAACGATGACCACGCGCCGCGCGCCGGCGGCGAGGACCGCGTCGAGATTCTCGCGCTTGATTCCGCCGATGCAGAAGACGGGAAGGCTCACGGCGTCGTGGACGCGGCGGATGTCATCGAGACCGATCGCGGGGCGGCCAGCTTTCGTGGGCGTGGGGAAGAGCGGGCCAAGGCCGATGTAGTCCGCGCCTTCCGCGGCGGCGGCGACGGCTTGCGCGAAGGAGTGCGTGGACTTCCCGATGATCGGCAGCGGCACCTCGCCGGCCAGCGCGCGGCCCGCCCGCCAGCGTGCATCTTCCACCGCAAAATCATCCTGCCCGACGTGCGCTCCCTGCGCGCCGATCGAGGGAACAAGGTGCGGGTGATCGTTAATGATCAGCGGCACGCCAGCGGGTTCGGTCACGCGGATCAGTTCGTTGCCGAGCGCTTCGATTGTGTGTTCGTCGGCACCCTTTCCCCGCAGTTGGATGACGTCCACGCCACCCGCGCACATCTTCTCGGCGGCAGCGCACGCTTCGGCCGCGGCGACGTAGCCGAGGTCCACGATGCCGTAGAGGCGGGCGGTGGAGAGGAGATTCATAGCGAAAAAGGAGCCGCGAACGCTAGCGCGGTAGCTTTCCATGTGGAAAGCGGGGATTCACGATTGAGTTGCGGCGTTGCGGGCAAAACGGCAGCCTCCCGCGCTCATGTCCGACCAACGTTCCAGCAACTCCCTTTCCCGTTCGATCGGCGCGCTGGGTGTCGTTTACGGCGACATCGGCACGAGCGTGCTTTACGCCTTCAAGGAATGCCTCCTGCATGGGCTCGAGACGGACCGGGAGATCATCGGCGTGCTTTCCATCATCATCTGGAGCCTCTTCACGCTCGTCTCAGTGAAGTATCTCGCCGTGGTCATGCGCGCGGACAACGAGGGCGAAGGAGGCATCCTGGCGCTGCTCTCGCTGGCCTTTCCCGCCAAGGATCGAAAGGCGGGCGTGGCCGCCGGCGGGATGATCGCGGTGGGCATCGCGGGTGCGTCGCTGCTCTACGGCGACGGGGTGATCACGCCGGCCATTTCGGTGCTGTCGGCAGTGGAGGGCTTGCTCATCGCGACAAAGAAGATCGAGCCATTCATTATCCCACTGACGTTGGGCATTCTCGTGGGACTTTTCGCGGTGCAGTCGAAGGGAACGGGCGCGATCGGCAAATGGTTTGGCAAGGTAATGCTTGCGTGGTTCTCGATCCTCGCCGGGCTCGGGCTCGTTCACATCGTGCAGAACCCGGCCGTGCTGCGGGCGCTCAATCCGTTGGAAGGTGTTTACTTTCTCACTCATCACGGCACCGCGTCGCTGATCATCATGGGGAGTGTCTTCCTCGTCGTGACCGGCGGCGAAGCGCTCTACGCGGACATGGGCCATTTCGGTCGAAAGCCGATCGCGCGGGCCTGGACGTTCCTCGTTTTCCCCGCGCTGATCTTGAACTATCTCGGCCAGGGCGCGCTCGTCCTGGCGCATCCCGAAGCGCGGGAGAATCCCTTTTTCTACCTCGCACCGAGCTGGGCGCTCTACCCGCTCGTCGCCATCGCCACGGTGGCCACGATCATCGCCTCGCAGGCGCTGATCTCCGGAGCCTTCTCGCTGACCATGCAGGGGATCCAGATGGGCTACATCCCGCGCATGGAGATCCGTCATACCTCGCAAGAGGAGCACGGGCAGATCTTCATCCCGAAGCTGAACATCATCCTCGCGGTCGGTTGCATCGCGTTGGTCCTCGGCTTTCGGAGCAGCTCGGCGCTGGCCAGCGCCTACGGAATCGCGGTGACGCTCACCATGCTTTCGACTACGGCGATCTTCTTCTTCGCCGCGCAGCGGATGTGGCAGTGGAGCCCGCTGCGCGCCGGCCTCACCTGCGCGGTCTTCGGCTCGGTGGAAGCGATCTTCTTTACCGCGAACTCCCTGAAGATCATGCACGGAGGCTGGTTTCCGCTCGTCGCCGGTGCCGTCATTTTCCTCATGATGATGACCTGGAAAGACGGCCGCACCTTGCTCCGCAAGTCGCTGCCGCCGGGCATGCCGCTGGATGATTTCATCGCCTCGATCAGCATGGCCGGCACGCTCGACTTGCAGAACAAACTGCACCGCAGCCAGGGCACCGCGGTATTCCTCGCCGGCAATCCCGAGGGCACGCCCAATGCGCTGATCAAGAACATCAAGCACAACCAGATCCTGCACACACAGAACATCCTGATGACGATCCAGACCGATCACAGCCGCCCGTACGTGCCCGCCGCCGAGCGGGTGCAGGTGGCCGATCGCACCGAGGGATTCTACCGCGTTATCGCCAACTTCGGTTTCATGGAGTCGCCGCACATCGACGAAGTGATCCGCGCCTGCACGAATGCGGGCCTCGTGATCCACCGAGATCGCGCCACATTCTTCGTGGGAAAAGAGCGCATCGTCGTGACGGCCAAAGCCGGCATGGCGCCGTGGCGGGAACATCTTTTCGTCTTCCTCAGCAAACACTCCGAGAACGCCGCCGACTTCTTCCAACTCCCGCCCGATCGCGTCTATGAGGTGAGCCAGGTGGTGGAGATCTGATTACGCCGCCGCGCGATAGACCTTCCAGCATTCGAGAAAACCAGTCGCGAAATCCTCCGGGCGCATGGTGGTCCAGCGGTCGATTTGCTCGAGGGTGAAGAAGCCGCCGCCGTCGAGTTCGGCGGCGTTGAGCTTGAACGGTCCGTCATGCGCGGCGCGGTAAAGGCGCACGTGCTCCCAGCCGGTCGCCGCGCTCGGGGCGATGG
>JBAVML010000410.1:0-1549 GCA_049690035.1 Chthoniobacteraceae bacterium | reverse complement strand
AAGCAGCACCCTGCGGTACTGCCTGGGGCGTGATGAGGTGGCAGTCATCCCGGCGGGCGCAGAGGGGCTGCAGGTGTGCCTTAGACTGGAGCAAACTGTTCGGCAGGACTGCCGCGACGAGAAGGTGGGCATGCGGACGTCCAGGGACGTGCTCAACAACACCTTCAGGAGGCTGATTCATGGCAGCAGGGAGTACGGGCTTGTGCGGGATCTGGCGGCTGCGCAGCGAAAGGACTTTGCCATCGCCGACCGAGGTGGCTGCATCCACGCTGCTGACATCACGGAGGAGAGCATCAGGCTGTTTGGAAGGAACCTGGCGCCCCACGTTGACCTCGCCACCTTCCTGCGCCAGGTACGCGAGGCGACAGGCGTGCTGCCTGATGCCTACGCTGAGGAGAATGAGCAGGTGGCACGGGACCTGGCGCAGCGGGGGCTGGTGCTGCCTCTGGATGCAGCGGCGTCAGGCTCGGTGGGCGGTGCCTACTCTGGCGGTGGCTCTGCTGATGCAGGCGCCCGGGCAGGTGTGGACATGCAGCGCATGTGCTCCTCCACGCTGAGCCAGCTGGATGAGATGCACGGCGTGAGGCTGCGGCAGCATGAGGGCGACCTGGAGCGGCTGCAGTGTGAGGAGCGTGCTGCTGCCGAGCAGGCGCGGGCTGCTCTGAGCGCAGTGCAGCGCAGGCGTGAGGAGGTGCTGGCTGCGGAAGCCGAGTTGGCGGCCCTGGAAGCGGAGCTGCAGGAGACTGCTGGTGGCGCCTCTGGCAGCGGCGTGCAGACCCGCAGCCGCTCTCAGGAGCAGCAGCAACAGCTGGAGCAACAGACGTCACAGGCCGAGGCGCGCGTGGCGGCGCTGCGCACGGGACTGACAACTGAGGAGCACCAGCACGACGCTGCCCTGGCGCAGCACCAAGCTGCGTGTGTGGCGGTGGCCACGCAGGGCGAGAGCGTGATGCGGCTGAAGGAGGACTACCTGTGTCGCCGCGCCAGGCTGCTGGAGTCGGGGGAGGCAAAGGGCTCGATGCGCACCGACAGGGGCTTCAGGCTCAGGGACGTGTGCTACTTCAGCGGGGAGGGCACAGAGCAGGCCATCGCGCTTCCTACCCTGAAGGTCCTCATCATGGCGAGGTGCGTGTTGTGCGTGCCGACGCCCGCGCAGGTGCGCGCGATGAGTGAGCGTGTGTACCAGGGCAAGGCCCTGTTTGCCACCGAGCGCGTGCGAGAGGAGGAGGATGTGGCCCAGTTTGGCGCGCGCGTTAGCATGTACGTGCAGGCTGGGCAGCTGGTGGGCGCTGCCGTGAACCCGGCGGTGCTGTTCCTGATGGGCCTGAAAGACAGGAAGGTGCGGGAGCGCCTGTCTGCGGCCATGGACGCGCACTGCGGCGCAATGGGCATTGAGGACGCTGTGCGGAAGGCCCTAGACATCACGCACAAGCAGCAGAGCCAGCTGATGGTGTTGGACATGCGCGGCATGGCTGGCGGCAGGGAGACGCAGCCGCCAGGCAGCCCTGGGCCGAGGAGCCCCGGACCGAGCAGCCCAGAGCGGCGCCGC
>JBAVML010000409.1:0-2942 GCA_049690035.1 Chthoniobacteraceae bacterium | reverse complement strand
GCGGTGAACCCGCCGCCGGTCGAAGTGATCGTGACACCGCCTGCGGTCGCCGTCGCAGACGCTCCGGTCTTCAGCTTCACGAACGTGAGGCCGTCGATCGTCACGTCCTGATTCGCGGTGACGGCCGATGCGATGGTCACGCCCGCGCTTGCCGCCGTAAGTGCAATGGAACTGCCATTGATCGGTGAGGCGGAATTCACGGTCACGTCGCTTCCGGTGACCGAAACCTGCCCACCAGCTGTCGTCGAGGAGTCGAGCGTCACCACGCCGGTGGCGCCCACCGTGATCGCCCCGCCCGCCGTCAGCCCCGATGCGGCGGGCGCCTTAAACGCGCCGCCCACTGTAAGGTCGATGATGCCGCCCGCGATGATGCCGCCCGTGGAAAGATCGACGCCGTCCGCGTCGCGGTAAATCACATCTCCAGATACTGTGTTGTTGTTGATTGCCAGCTTCGTCACGGCATTGAGGGCGGAGTCCAGTTGGACGCGTCCTCCAGTCGCGTTCGTGACCGAAAGGAGATTGCCCGAAATCCCGCCAGCTTGCGAAAAGGGTTCTGGATTGATTCCATTGGCCGCCGTCAGCGTAACGTTGCCGCCCACGGTGCCAATGTTCGCAGCGATATACATACTCCGCCCGTTCGAATCGATCACGATGTCGCCGCCGGCCGCAGTCACACCCGCCCCGGTGATCGTCAGACCGCTCGCTCCGGCGTTGCTACCAGTAAACGAGATGCCCTTTGCTGCACCGGTCGAGTTGTTCCTAATCGACACGTTCGCTACATCATTGCCGCCCGTGGCCGTGTTGAGGACGATGCCGCCAGAAGAGGCGTTGTTGGTCACGGTAAGCGCATTGGCTGTGATCTTCGCCACGGCGGATTGCGTGATAGCGCCACCTGAAGTGAGCGTTACCGCTCCCGTTGGCGTGGTGAGCGGCGAGGCGAGCGTGAGGGTGCCACTTCCCGCGCCTTGCGTCTTGATCGCGATGGTGTCCGCGATGATCGCGTTCACACCGTCACCGACGGTCAGAGGGAAGTTCGAGTCATTGACGAACGTGATCGTCCCGCCTGCCGACGTGGTATCAGCAAGAAAGGTGCTGACTTGGTTCTTGGCGTCCCCGAGGGCGATCTTCCGAGAGCCGCCCGCTCCGGTGGGCAACCTGGCGGCAAACTGGGCCGCCTGAATCGCTCCGGCCGTGGTCTGAGTCAAGTCGTTCTTGGTCGTCACCGTGATGTTGTTGCCCGGCGCAGTCAGGCCTAAGGTGCCTCCGGCGACGCCGATCTGCAGTGCGTCGGCATCGGTGTAACTGATGTCGCCGCCAGCGCTGATGGCAAGTGCGTCGAGTTTATTGCCCGAGTTGTTGAGCGAGACGCTGCCATTATCGGCGGTCAGCGAGAGCGACCGAGCTTGAATTGCGCCGGTCTGGGCGACACTTGCCGTCGTATTGAGAACAATGTCCTGATCTTTGGCCGTGATTGAGGTAATCGTTCCGAGATTGTTATTGCCGTCGAGCACGACGCTTCCAGCCGACGATGACAGGCTGAACGCCGCGGCGGTCACGATGCCGTTCGTTTGCGTGGCCCCCGCCTTGACGTTCAGCGTCAGCGTGTTGTCAGACGTGACGCTGTTCGCAATGTCGAACGGGGCGTTCGTCACCAGCGTCAAGCCATCGGTCGCGTGCACGCTGCCTGCCAGCGTAATGGTCCCAGCTCCGGTGGACGTGTCGAGCTTGACCGTGTCGGCCGACACCGCGGTGGTTTTCCCGACGATGATCGAGGGTGCAGACAACTGCACGCTGGACTTCTTGGGACTCGTGGCAGCGAACTGGCCGTCGATCTCCACTGCAGGCGTGGCTGTCGTCACGGTCATGGTGGACGGATTTACCACCTGAATCTGCCCCGACTGCCCTGTCACCGAGAACAGCGACACCCAGGAACCGTTCCCCGTGACGTTCGTCACGGCCGTGAGGAGATCGACGATCTTCACCGTGGTCGAGAAGTTCGTGGCTCCCGTGACCTGGACACCGGCCGCGTAGATCGCACTCGTACCCGGATCAACGATCGGGAAGATCGATTGGACGCCGAAGGACAAGAGGTTGCCGCTTTGGTCAAGCAGCGAGAACGTCGGGGCAACGATCGTCGTGGGCGGAACGCCCGGCACGGGCACGGTGTTGTTCTGGAGGAGAACTGTCACCGCGTCGTTCGCGACGTCATCCGACATGACTTGAATGGGACCGCCCGGAACGAAACCCGCGATGAACGTCGCCAGCATCGACCGCGTCTCGAGCGGCTCCGTCGCGAGAAGCGTGTGGCCCGAACTGCGAGGCCCGCGTCGGCGTCGCTGGCTCGCGTTCGCCCGGGCATCACGCCGGGTCTTGCCGGCGAGCACGTTCAGCAGATTTTCGATGGGCAGCGACACGATTGCTCTCTCCTCAAATCAGGCGTATCAACCCCGAACGGCGAGACGACCGGCAGACCGGACTAGGACGGTCATACGAATCCCGCTCCCGAACGGTTCGCGCGAACCCCACAAACCCGGCAGATAGCCAGATCCCCGCACTCTAGATCGGCATTTCAGAGCGGTCAACGAATTGGCGTGCCGCCGCGCGTCGCGGCCATCGCAGCATCACGCATCCGTACAACCCGCACAGGTTCACCGGCTGCACCACGACCGTCAAACTCCCGCGATTCCGAGGTTCGACCCCAGCTGGGCGAACACCGAATCGAGACCGGAGGGCTGGGCACCAGACGAGCCACCCGCGGACTGACTCACCCGCGGCCGCTTCGGCGACTGGGCCGCGGCGGCGAGCGCCGAGGCTCCGGTCCACGGACTGGTCGTCACCGTGGCCTTCCCGGCCGCCGGCACGGCAATGCCGCCGACGGCGACCAGGGTAGTCGATGCGGGCTGCGACGACGCGAGCAGGAGCCGAGCACCGGACGGGGACGC
>JBAVML010000408.1:0-2629 GCA_049690035.1 Chthoniobacteraceae bacterium | reverse complement strand
GTGCGCGAGGGCGCGGGCGACACGGGCAGCGGTTCACTGCCGACGGGAGCGGGATAGATCAAGTGCGGCGCCGGCAGCCGCACCGTGCGACGGGCGGTGAAGAAGCCCAGCGGGTAGCGGCTCTCGAGGCGCACGGTGAGCGTCGGGAAGGAACCGCGCTTCGCGGCCCGGGCGCGCAACTCTCCGGTGACCGCACCCGTGCGGGCCAGCGCGGGAAGTGCGGTGGCGCTACCGCCTCCCACCGGCGCGACACGGATCCCGAAGTGCTCGCGACCAGCTGCGCTCGCAGCGCGGAGCGGCACCGCCATTTCCTCGCCGGCGAAAACCGGCCGAATCGCGTCCGCCTCGATGGCCACGCCCTTGAGATTCGCCCATGCATGCACCGTGGAGACCGCCGCGACCGAAGCGACCACAAAGCACAGCAGGTAGGCCGCGCCATTCGTCTGCGTGACACCCGCGTACCACATGCCCGCGAGCACCGCCACGAGTCCGAGCGCGTTGCGGTTCGGCAGCACCCAGGTGCGCGACGGTTTCACGGCACGGCGACTTCCTGCAAAAGACTCTGCGCCAGCGCGCGGCCGCTGTCGCCCACCGCTTCGAAATCCTGCCCGAGCCGGTGCGCCATCACCGGCACGCCGATCGCCTGCAGATCCTCCGGCAAGACCATGTCGCGCCCCTGCATCAGCGCCCACGCCTGCGCCGCGCGGAGCAGCGCGAGCCCAGCGCGCGGCGAGAGCCCCGTGCGATGGCGGCGGCGGCTCGCTTCGAGCAAATCCTGAAGATAGTCGAGCAGCGCCGGCGAAGTATGCACCGTCCGCACCGTCCGCTGAATCTCGCGCAGCGCCTCCGCATCCACCACCGGCTTGAGGTCGCGCACGATCTCGCGGCGATCGAGGCCGAGGAGCAGCGTGCGCTCGGCGGCCCGATTCGGTGCGCCGAGTTCGATGCGCATGAGGAAACGATCGAGCTGCGACTCCGGCAGCGGAAACGTGCCCACCTGCTGCTGCGGATTTTGCGTGGCGATGACGAAGAACGGCACCGGCAGCGGGTGCGTGACGCCATCGATCGTCACATGATTTTCCTCCATCGCCTCGAGCAGCGCGCTCTGCGTCTTCGGCGTCGCGCGGTTCACCTCGTCGATCAGCACCACCTGCGAAAAGAGCGGCCCCGAATGGAAGACAAACCGCTGCTGTTCGCGGTCGAAGATCGAGTTGCCGATGATGTCCGCCGGCAGCAGATCGCTGGTGAATTGAATGCGGCGAAACTGCAGATCCAGCGAACGCGCCAGGGCATGGGAAAGCGTCGTCTTGCCCACGCCCGGCACATCTTCCACGAGCAGATGCCCGCGGGCGAGCAGGCAGCCGATGGCCAGCCGCACCGCGTCTTCCTTGCCGACGATGACTTCATTGACCTGCGCGACGAGGCCCTCGATGCGGGATTTCATGAGTGCCGGAATGTCCGGCGGACGAACGCGATTGTCGAGCGCGGCGGTGCGACCCCGCCCATCATCGTCCGCTCGCCGGGCGCCCGCGGTCCAGGCGGCAGCAGGCCCTTGTCCACCGCGACCTACCGCCGCAGCCCGGTGATCAGCTCATCGAGCTTGTTCAGCACGTCCTGCATCTGGTTCTGGTTATAGCCGCCGTCGGCGGTCTGGCCGAGCGTCCCCACGGCGTTGGAATTACTGCTCGTGCCGGCGATAGCCGTCGCGATGGCGGCGGCCACTTCCTCCGGCGTGGCGCGCGCCAGGATGGCGGCAAAGAGCGCCGTAAGCTGCGCGCGCATCTCGGCGCTGGCGAGCGGGGAATTGGGGGCAGGTTTGGTGGGATCGAAGGGCATGGTGAGGGAAGACTGGGAGACTGGGAGATTGGGAGATTGGGAGTGGAGGAGAAGGAGAGAGCCGATCCGGGTGCCTCGTCTCCGAGTCTCCCCGTCTCCAAGTCTCCCCCTCCCCCCGTCTGGATTTACAGCACGCGGATCTGCCCCGGATCGCTCCACGCGCCCATTACCCCGCGGAGGCCCACCGTGCGCACCCGCACCCACACCACTGCGCCGGGCGTCAGACCATCCATCTCCGCCTTGCCGCCCTGGTAGATGCCCTTCTGGTGCCAGTTCGCCTCGGTGTTTGGATCGCCGGTATTGATCTGCACCTCGTTGGTGCTGCCCTCGCGATCGGGTTTGTAGCGGGCCACGATCGAACCGCTCAGTTCGCCCTGGCGCAGGCGCAGGTTGGTGGGCGCGGCAGGCGGGGCGGGATTCACCGGGCGCGAGGTGTCGTAGGAAGGGAAGCCGCTCTTTTCCACGGTCATCGCGGCGCCCTTGGCGATGACATTCACGTAGGTGCCCAGCACCCCCAGCGCATCCTCCAGCGCCACGCGAGCTTCATTAAAAGCGATCACGTCCACCTTCGCATTGCTCGCGCGCGCCACGAGCTTGGTATCGTAAGTGGTGATCAGCGTCTGCAGCGCCGTCATCGTCACCGGAGGCGTGGTGAAGGTGGTGGCATTGGCGGTCATGCTATCGTGGATGGACTGAGCCACGGGGCCGAGTTCCGCCGCCGTATAGCCGCTGAAGTCGATGCTGGCTTTGATATTACTCATGGATTTGGGTTTGGAAGCCACCACCGCGTCCC
>JBAVML010000407.1:0-11163 GCA_049690035.1 Chthoniobacteraceae bacterium | reverse complement strand
GAATGAATGCCAATCAAGCCGCTCGCAGACGTCGCCGTCTCCCCGGCGAGATTGCGTTCGATCGCTGCTTTCTACCGTTGGTGGCCCTCTCGCTCCTCAACATCACTCTCGGCGTCATCGAGTGGCGCTCATCTCCGTCAGCGCCACTCACCGAAGAGCAACTCGCCGCGCAGATGCCTCCACCGCTATGGCACGTGTGGCTTTGGTTTGCGCTCGGGCTTTTTCTCGCCGTCCTTTGGGTTCGGGCTGTTGTCACCTTGGCCCGAGCTTGGCGCGACCCCTCGTCGAGAGTCCTTCGCTATACTGCATCGGTGCTTCTCATCCCATTTGCCGTCGCCACATGCCGGCTTCTCCTCACGCCGTTGCAATGAATTCCAATCGACCGGAATCGCGGAACCATGCGCTGCGAACTCGCGCACGTCTCTCTTGAAATGACGCAAAATGCAGCACTCAAGATCACGTCAACACTGCTCACGATTGCTCTGTTCGTTATCGTCGTCGGATCCTGGTATCTCCGCACCATGTGCAGCGGAGACGGTCGCGAGTCATCCGGCGACAAGCACGAGTGGTCCATTCTTCAATCCCTGCAAGCGGGCCATCCCGAAGCAATCTCAGACATCCAATTCACCCAACACGAGGATTACCGGATCATTTCTCTTCCATCTGTCACCGGAGAACGACTTTGGATCATGCTCAACCCGCAGAGCCCGCCATACTACAAGCAGATGCCAGCGCGAGACTACGATCTATCTGAGGAGCAGTATTGGCACATCGTCCGCACATGGCAGCCGATCTCAACCGTCGATGAGTGTCTGTCGTCTCACGTCCGACGCACCAAGTAAACTCCAACCGTCGCCGAACCATGCGCTGCGAACAGGCTCCGCGGTCACGGCACCTGCGGCAGACCACCGCCGCCTTTCCGCTCACCTGCAGGTGCCGCGCCCGCTCCGCCTGTCGCTGAGCTTGGGGTCGTTCGGCGCTACCCCGTGGCCGCGATGAAACTTTCGGACCCAGTAACCCCTCAACGTCTTCTGTGGCTTCTACGATGGACTCTCACCGTCGGGACATTCGTTGTCTTCGGGTCGGCTGCGCTTACAACCACATTCTTCTATTCGAGCGCCATCGGTTTCGCGGGGGTTCTTTGCGATTGGTCTATGGCGGTTCCCGGAGCATCTCCATATGCCCTTTGGCTTCTGCTTCCGATCTTCTTTTGTCTTTCGTGCCTCCTTGCGTTGGCGGGCGTCGGAGCCGCTCTGGTGTGCTCAGTCTGTGTCAGCTTGGTATGCCAACCACCTGCCCCGTCGCCCCGAGCGACCAGTATCGTTTTCATTTTGCTCAACCTCTTTCTATTCGCGGGCTCACGGTATGTCGCCGAGCACGCAACGGACCCACACGTTTCTCTTCCCGCTGTAGCGCCACACTATGAGCGGTGGGTAGCTGCCATAGCGTCACTCGGTTATCTCTATGCCCTCCTACCGCAGCCAACGCAACGCGCCTCCTAAGAAACTGGACTCAACTTACCGGTTGAAGGACTAAGTTATAGCCTAAGTGGTGGGCTTGTTTTTGTAAGTTGCGCAGGAGTCGGTTTTTGAAGTGTTGCTCGTAGGCTTGCTCGCCCCGTTCGACATACGCATCACGAATTCTCCTTAGTCGATTTTGAAGATCACCGTCACCAGGACGCCGCCTTCCGGGTCGTTGCCGATCTCGATCCGCCCGCCGTGCAAGTCCACGATTTTTCGCACCACCGTGAGGCCGAGGCCGGTCCCCTTGCCGGTCGGCTTGGTGGTGTAGAAGGGATCGAAAATCTTGGGCAGATCATCGGCCGCGATGCCCGGGCCGGAGTCGCGCACTTCCACGATCGCGACGCGCTGATTTTTCCAGAAGCGCGCGCCGGAACGGTCGCCGGGCCCGCCCTTCGTTTCATCTTCGGTCACCGTCCGCGCATAGCTGCAAATGGAGAGATGCCCGCCGGCGGGCATGGCGTGGCAGGCATTGGTGAAGATATTGATGAAGACCTGCTCGATCTTGTTGGCGTCGAGCCGGCACGGTGGGAGCGTGCGATCGAGGCGGCGGACGGCGGTGATCTTGCCGTTGATGAGTTCGTGTTTCATCAAGCGCAGCGCGCTTTCCACCACCGCGTTGAGATCGGAGGCGCGGATGTCGAGCTGGTTCGAGGAGGAGAAATCGAGCAAGCCGCCGATGACGGAGGTGGCGCGCTTGACCGCGTCGCGCATTTCCGCGGTGACCTCGTGAAACTGCTCGTCCGGGACGTGCCCATTGCGGCTGAGGCATTCGAGGCCCATCTCCATGATGGCCAGCGGGTTCTTTACCTCGTGGGCGATGCCGGCGGCGAGCCGGCCCACGGATTGCATTTTCTCCGCCTGGATGAGCTGGAGTTGCGCACCTTTCAGCTCCTCGTGGGAACGGGTGAGATCCTCGAGGACCTCGCGCAGCTTTGCATTTGTCTCGCGCAGTTCTTCCTCCGCGCGCTTGAGGCTGGTGATATCCCGCGAAATGCCAAACGTCCCGACGACTGCGCCCTCGGAATCGCGCAGCGGCATCCGCGTCGTCGAAGCCCAATGGGTCCGCCCATCGGGCAGCACCTCGCTCTCGATCTTGCCGATGACCGGCAGCTCGGTGTGCATGACTTGGAGTTCATCCTCGTAGGCCGCGCGCGCCTGCTCGGGAGATAGGAATTCAAACTCCGTGCGGCCGACGGCGTCTGCCGGCGCATCGAGCTCGAACCGGCGGGCCAGGGCGCGGTTGATCTGGAGGAAGCGGTTTTCGCGGTCTTTGAAGTAGATGCTGTCCGGCACGCTCTCCATGAGCATGTTCAGGCGCTGCCGTTCCTCGGTCAGCGCGCGATCCACCCGCCGGCGCTCGGCGATCTCGGCGCAGAGCGCTTCATTGACCCGCCCGAGCTGCTCGGTCCGCTGCTCGACGCGCACTTCCAATTCGTCGTGGGCGATCTGCAGCGCACGCTCGGCGGCCCTCCGCTCACGGATTTCCTCGAGCAGGCTGGCGCGCAGATCGCCATACTCCCGAACGAGCCGCGAACGATCATCGCGGGCGCGGGTCAGCTCCAGCAGTTGGGCTCGATTCAAATCCGCAAGCCGGACGTGCGCCTCCAGCGCGCGCAGATGCGGGAGCAGAAGCTCGGGAAGAAAAGTCCGCAACGCGGGCGGCACGCCGAAGTGTTGCAGCCCGGGCCGAAGCTCCGCGCAAACGAAGACCTCGGAATCCGTGACGACGATGCCGGTCACGCCCGGGGCGACTTTCGTGATTGCGGCCTCGGCCGCCTCCACCGAACTCGCAAAAAGCGCGAACGCCGTGCGGCGGAGATCGCGACGTGAAAGCTCGCGGCGAAGCTCGAAGCCCGGCGGCGCCGGTTCGCAGAGGGCGAGCAGCGGATAGTTCATCTCACGCACCGAACAAACAGACCACGAAGGTCACATTGTGAAAAAACGTCGGCGTATAAACGCCCGCGCCATCGAGGAAAGGTCCGATCTCACCAAACGACGGCAGCCCGACCAGCGGAATGCGCCGCCCGACGGCCGCGAGCACCTTTTCCACCTCCGCGGCGGTGCCTTCCTCGAGCATCCACTTCCGGCCCGCGCAGCTCACCACCAACGCGCCGCAGGGCTCGAAGTTCGCGCGCTTTGCCTTTCGCATCGCGTCTTCCACGGCGCGCAGCACGTCGCCGCGGGTGGCCGTGCAGACGCGGACCGAGGCTCCTTTCTCCACGCTGCCGAACATCGTCGCCGCGCCGGTCTCGGCATCGAAACCCGAGGGCGTGCGCAGGAAATAGTGGCCCTGCCCCTCGGCGTGGTAGGTGGCGAGCGGCACGATCCCGAGATCGGTTTCACCGGGCGCCTTGCCGATCTGTTCGCGGAGAAACGCCTGCGGAGTCATTCCGCTGATGCGGTCGATGGTGCTCCCGTGAGTTCCCTCCACGATGCCCGTTTCACCCAGCGGACACCATCCACTCGCGGAGCTCACGATAAACGAGATCGGTCCTCGTGCCGCGAGCAACGCGACCGCGTCTTCATGGATCTCGCCGTTGAGGAAAATCCGGCTCTTGAGAAATTTCCGGTCATCCGCCGCCAACCCGCCCACGAAGGGCGTCGCCAGCACGGTGGAAAGTCCATCCACGATCCGGCTCCCGTCTGCATTCACACCATCGGCGAAGGCGAAGGCAAAATTGACTTCCCCGCCGAGATCTTCCGACACCCGCCGCGCGCACTTTTGCGCAGCGGAAAATGAATCCGCGCGCACGCCGGGCTCGATGCTCGTGCTCCACCGCAAGACGCCATCCGAATTGAGACCGAGCGCACAAATCCCGTGATGCGCCACGCGCTCGGTTTCGTAGATGCCGTCGCTCGTTCCTCCGAAGAGCAGTGCCTTCCCGGAACCGAGAGCGTCGCGCAAACCGTCGAAGACGTCGCCGAACTGACCATCGTAGGTGATCGACGCGAAAATCAGGATCACCTCGGGCTCAAGTTCACCCAACGCCTCCCCGATCTCGCTACCCGCACGGTAGCCATCGGTGTTGATCGAACTGGTGGATTTGCACCGCATGACGAAGTCCTCTCGCTGCGCAAAGGCTATGTCTGCCGCACGGCAGGTGCAAAGGAGATTTCGCGCGCCAGAGGGCGCCGTGCCTGGCTAGACGGCCAGCGCCGCCTTGATCGCCACCGCGTCACGCAGTGCGCCGCGGATGACCGACGCGACCATTTCAACCTCGCGATGACCGACCGCCGTTCCCGTCGGCAGCGCGAGCACGCGATCGGAGATCGACTCCGTGACTGGCAGCACGCAGTCCGGCGACAAATTGCGATACGGCTCCATGCGGTGGCACCCGGGAAAGAAATAGCGCCGGGCGAGAATGTTGTCGGCGTGCAGGACGCGAAGCAGTTCGTCGCGCGTGAGGGGACATTCAGCGGGGTCGATCTCCAGGATCACGTACTGGAAGTTGGAGCGTTCGCCCTCCGGAAACGGAAGTACCCGCAAGCCAGGCAAACCGGTGAGCTGAGTTTGATAACCGGCGTGATTCCGCCGGTTCACCGCGATGAATTGATCGATGCTCTCGAGACCGGTCAGGCCCATTGCTGCGCAGACCTCCGTCATCTTTGCATTCATCCCGAGGTACTCGACGGTGTCGTAGCCAGTGAAACCAAAGTTGCGCATCAGCCGCAGCTTGCGGGCGACTTCGTCGTTGTTCGTCACCACGGCACCGCCCTCGAAGGCGTTCAGGAATTTCGTCGCGTGAAAGCTGAAGACCTCGGCGTCGCCGAAGCTGCCGATCATCCGACCGCCGGAGGTGCAGTCGAACGCGTGGCTCGCATCGAAGAGGAGCTTCAAGCCATGCCGCTGTGCGATGTCCTCGAGCGCGGTGGTGTCGCAGGGCCGGCCCCAGAGATGCACGCCGATGATGCCGGTGGTCTCCGGCGTGATGCGCCGCTCGACGTCGAGCGGGTCAAGATTGTGCGTCACCGGATCGATGTCGCAGAAAACCGGCTTCGTTTGCTGCCACTGCAGGGCGTGCGCCGTGGCGACGAAGGTGAACGAAGGCACGATCACCTCCCCTTTCATGTCGAGCCCGCGCACCGCCAGCATCAGCGCCGTCGTGCCGTTGCAAGTGGCCAGGCAATGCTTCACGCCGAGATGTTTCGCGATGCGCCCCTCAAACTCCTGCACCAGCGGACCGCCATTGGAAAACCAACGCGCGTCGAGCATCGCATCGAAACGCTCCTGCAACCGGCCACGGTCTCCGACATTTGGGCGACCCACATGCAGCGCTTCATCGAACGCCGCCTCACCGCCGAGAATCGCCGGCCTGCGATCTTCAACGACTGGCGTCTCGCTTGGCGTGAGAATCTGGAGCGGGAGGAGTGTCGGCCGCGCTTTGCGTGCTGGGGATTTTTGGGGAAGGGCCATGGGGAGAGTTATTGAATTCGTTTGGCCGGGACGCCAAAAACCGTGGCCCCGGGCGGAACGTCGCTGATCACGACACTGCCGGCGCCGACGGTGGCGCCCGCGCCGATCTTCACCTTCGTCAAGATAACCGCGTGACTGCCGATCAAGCAGCCCTCGCCGATCTCGGCCCAGCCGTGAACGTCGCAGTACGAGCTGACCTGCGAATACCGCCCGATCTTCACATCGTGCCCGATCGCGGTGTGGCCGAGGATCGTGGTGCAGTCACCGATCTGTGCATTGGCGGCGACACCGGTGAATGCCTCGATGATAAGGCCCGTTCCGAGTTTCGCCGCACCGGAAATCATCGCGCCTTCGCTGATGACATTGATGAATTCCGCGCCGCGGGTGCGAAGTTTTTCGCACACTTTCCGGCGTCCATTCACGTCTCCGATCGCGCAGACAAAAACGTCATCGGGCTGCGGCTCGTAGTCGGTACCATCGGCAATCGGCGGAAATCCATCGAAGCCATCAAGTGCGTCCTGGATGTCGTTGAGAAATCCCGCGACCCGCCATTCCACACCCGCTCCGCGCGCCGATTGAGTCATCGAAAAAACTTCGCGCCCAAATCCGCCCGCGCCGATGATCCAAAGGCGCTTCGTGGCACCAGCGTAGAACGCGTAGGGCCGTGGCACCCGCGGCTCGGGCGGATTCCCGATCGCATTCCACGCGATATAGTCACGCCAGGCGCTGCTCGTGACGTCGGCATGGACGAAGGTCGAGCGACCCGCCTCGACAAGTTCGACGCCGTTCTCGATGGAGCGATAGCGCATCATAACTCAGCGTCGAGCAGGATGGCCCCGCGATAGCCGCGGAAAGCGAGGTAACCGTCGCGCAACTGATGACGCGCCTTCGTGGCCCGAATGATCACCGAGCTGCGTGCGCCGTAGGTGGCGTCGTAAGCGAAACCCGTCTGCGGCTGACCTTCGGAGGAAAAGACGCACAGATCCGCATTGTCCTGCGGCAACGTGCATGCGGGAAAGGCGCGCATTTCCGGAAACGAAAACTGGAAGAAAAGCTCGTGCGGATTGCAGGTCAGCGCGCGACCGATCGCGTTGATCGCCAAGCCATCGTGCCGCTGGAAAAATCGCTGCGCGAGAAAGCGCTCCAGTGCCGCGGGACGTTCCTGCGGCGCACCGCCGGAGATGCGCGAGAGATGCACGTCGGTGAGCCGGATTTTCGCCTCCGGGTGAGCGAGAAACGCGGGCGGGAATTCGAGTTCCACGCGCAGCCCGGTCGGGCGGAAAGCGTTCGCATCCAGCGCGAGGCCCACATGCGTCCAGCGATTCGCGGGAAGATGATCGAGCGTCACGCGCAACACGGTTTGGGTCGTGGCATCGAAGAGATTGGCAGACGCGGGGCTGCCGATGACGAGCGCCGCAGCACATTCCCGCTGGCTCGGATGCGAGACGAAAACCCACGCGGAAAAGCGGAGCGTGCCGCGATAATTGGCCGCATCGGCGGCTTCGATATTTTGCCCCACGAGCACCGTCTCGGTGACACCTTCGCCGCCGCGAATCTCCAGACTGCCTTCGACCGGCAGATCATCCGGAGTATCGTCCGAGCGCGCTTGCGCCACCTCGCCACCGGCAGACGCCGCATAGCGCACGTGCCAGCGATCGGCCGCAAAGGTCTGCGCCCACACCGGGCAGGTAATCGGCGAGCCTTCCGCAAGGTCAACGCACCGCGTCCAAAGTCCGCGGAGAAAACGTCCGTTGATCACCAGATTTCCCGGCGTGCTCGCGAGCGCATTCATGACATCTCGATCAGGTCCGGACAAACGAGCCGGTCGGTGTTGATCAAAGCACTGCCCCACGCGAGGCCCGCGCCGATGCTGGTGAGCAGCGAAGTGCGCGGCCCGCTCTGCAACTGCGATGCAGCGCGCGCGAGCATGGCGAGCAGGATGCCGCCGGAGCCGCCGCTGCCGTATTCGTAGGTAAAGCCGTGGAAGCGATCCTTGCGCAGGCCGAGCGTCGCGCGCAGTTCCTCCTCCGCGTCGATCCCCATCGGCTGCACGAAGCAGAGATCGACATCGCTCACCGTTTTGCCCGCGTGCGCGAGGACGGCTCGCGTGGAAAGCGGCAGCTCGCGATTCGCGACCTCGTGACAGGCGCCCACGTCGAGCGTGAATTGCACCGCGGGATTTTCAAACGCCGCTGAATCTCCGTCGGCAAACATCTCCGGCCGCGGCGGGCAACGCGTGCCGCCGACGGGCATGTAAAACGCCTGCGCCTTCGACCCATCGCCGCCGCTGTGAAAGATCATCGGATCCGCACCGGGCGTGTGCTCCAGAGCGCAGACTCCGCCGTTGTGGCCGCAGATGTACTCGACGTTCTCGATGCCTTCCGCGCCTTCCGCGATTTTAGAAACTTCGCCGCAGAGCAGGAGCCCGCGCTTCAAATTTCCTGCGCTGAGCATGCTCGCGACGAGCTGCATTCCGTGGAGGAAAGTGGTGGTGCTACCGGGCAGATCGAAGGCGAGCGAGGTCTTCTTCATTCCGAGTCGGTCCTGCATGATGATCGCAGTCGCGGGGATCGGATAATCCGGGGTGATGGTGACCATGACGATCACGTCCACTTCGGTCGCCGACCAGCCGAGGTCCTTGAGCAGTCCTTCCGCGGCGCGCTGGCAGAAGTCCGACTGGCATTGCTCCCACTTCGCGGAACGCACCGCGGGCTGGCGATTGAAAGCGCGCGCGCGTTTGAAGCGATCGGCGGGAATACCGAGTTCGTCGAAAGTCATCCGGCGCATCGGCGGCACCGCGGCGGCGATGCCCGCGAGACGCACATCGGGAATGGAAACGCAGGCCATTACGTGAGCCCTCCGTCCATGATGAGGTTGGTGCCGGTGATCCACTTGCTCGCCGGCGCGAGGAAAAATCCGACGGTGTGCGCCACATCCTCCGGCGTGCCGTAGCCGAGCGGGTAGCGCGCTTCATCCGCAGCGACGACTTCGGGCGAGACCTGCTCCGCAAAACCGGTGACGACTTCCGTCTGTACCATGCCCGGCGAGACGCAGTTCACGCGAATGCGATTGCCCGCGAGCTCGTGCGCGAGCACGCGCGAGATGCCGACGATCGCCGCCTTGGAACCCGCGTAAATACTGTGTCCGCGCGCACCGATGAAGGCGCCAAGCGAGGCGATGAAGACGATCGAACCGCCGTTGTTCAGTTTGCGATGTTTGAATAGTCGCTGCGTGAGGAAGAGCGGCGCTTCGACGTTGATCGCATACACTTCGCGATAGCGGCGTTCGTCGCTGAATTTGAAGGGATGCAGCAGCGTCACGCCGGCGCAGTGCGCGATGCCATCGAGCGCGGGCAGCGTCGTCGCGAGCTCATCGCGCTGCTCCTGCTGCACGAGATCGGCGGCCATCGCGAGGTGATCGCCGCCGTGCAGTTCGCTGAGCGTCGCTTGCAGTCGCGTTTCATTGCGGCCGGTAATGATGACATTCGCGCCCATCGCCGAGACACTGATCGCCGTCTGGCGACCGAGTCCCGCGGTGGCGCCGGTCACGAGGACCGTTTTGCCTTCGAGTGAATAGGGTTTGATCATACTTCCACGAGTGCTGGGCAGACGACATTCTCCGCGTCCCAGTAAGTTGAGGCCCACGACAGGCCGACGCCGAAGCCAGACATCACCAGCTTCTGCGGTGAGTTGGCGATGCGTTCGCGCAGCGTCGCGGTGATGGTGAGCGGGATGGTCGCCGAGCTGGTATTGCCAAAGTCGTAGAGCGACGTCGGCGCCTTGTCGGGCTTGATCCCGATCTTCCGCGCGACCTGGTTGTTGATGAATTGATTGGCCTGGTGAAACACGTAGGCGTCCACGTCGCCGACTCCGCAGCCGGCGTATTCGACGAGCCGTTTAATCGAGTGCGGCACTTCGCGCATGGTGAAGTTCATGATCTCCGCCGCGTCGAGCACCACGTCGGTGTCTCCGCGGGCGCCACCGGTCTCGAGTTCGTTCTTTTGAAATGACTCGACCCCGACCGGGCTGCGGCTGCCCCCAGCCGGAACGTAGATTACTTTGTGGCCACCGCCGTCGCTGCCAAATTCAAAGTGCATCGGCTTTGCACTTTCCGAATACTCCATCGCCGTCGCGCTCGCCGCGTGGCCGAAAAGCACCGCGCTCGCCGGATCGCAATCGCCGTGCATCTTCGACACATCGCCAGCGAGCAACAGGCCGCGCTTGATACCGCCGGCTTCGAGCAGGCTGCCGAGCACGTAAAGCCCGTAGGTGTAGCCCGAGCAGCCGAGATTCACATCGAACGCCATGCACGAGGTGGGCAGCCCGAGCTTGTGCTGGAGGATCTGCGCCGTGGCCGGAAATGGATAGTCCGCCGTCTGCGAAATGAAGACCACCGCGCCGATGCTTTCGCGCTCCCAGCCCATCTCGGGCAGGAGCTTTTCGGCGGCAGCCTGGCAGAGGTCCGAGCAGCAGAGCTCGGGCGGCGCCCAGCGGCGGAAACGAATGCCGGTGTACTTGATGATCTTCTCGCGCTGCTCCTCCGAGAGGACCGTGTAGTCCGAGTTGGACACGATCTCCTTGGGAACCGCCGAGGCGATTCCCGCGATTCGCGCGCGACGCAGTGCGGCCAGGGCCATGCTAGGCGGCGGCGGCGAGCTTCTTGGACATCACCAAGTCATAAACCTGGTGGAGCGTGTCGCAGGCCTTCAGCTCCATGCCGCCGACTTGCACGTCGTATTCGCAGTCGATCATGGCGAGGAGGCAGAGCAGCGCGAGCGAGTCCCACTGCGCAATCTTGTGGTATTGCGTGTCGGCGTTGAGCGACTCGGGCGTGATGCCTTCGATCGCGTTCTCAAAGTGGCGGACGAATTGTTCTACTTGCATGGGATGTGGGTTGGTTTGGTTTTTGGTTTTGGATTCAGGGTTGGAGAAGATGGGGAGCGCCTTTGCGGACCGGCACGCACACTTGGCCACGGCACACACGATCCACCGGCGGCGGCAGGTCGCGGATGGTGTGAATGGCCTCGTCCTCCTCGGCGTTGGCCGGCTTCATCGCCGTCGCGTAGGCCTCGTGAAAGGCGCAGATGCGCTGCTCCTCATCGCTGAGCACGCCGGTGCCGTGGGCGAAGGTGATCGCGCTCTGCACTTCCTCGCAGATCGTCGCGTCCTCGGCGAAGATCGCCTGCACGAACTCGGAGGCCGATTGGTAAAACTGCTTCTTCAACGC
>JBAVML010000406.1:0-17234 GCA_049690035.1 Chthoniobacteraceae bacterium | reverse complement strand
GCATCAGCCGAAGCGTGCCGCCGAACAAACCGCACGCGCCCATGATCGCGTGCTGCACGTTGATGAGGTTCGTGAGTTCATCCGGAATGCTCAGCGTCGAGTGCGCGTGGCCAAGCAGCAGCAGACTGCCGGCGATCATGATCAGCGGAAGCGGATAGCCGAGCGGTTGCAAATGCGCGGGACGGCGCCGATCGCGCCACGCGAGCCAGGCCAGCGCGAAGACCAGCAGCGCGCCGAGCTGATGCTCGAGCAGCTGCGGATTGCGCAGCGCTTCCCACGCCGGAACGGTGCGGAGCAGCCACAGCTCAGGATTCGCGGCCACCGCGATGAATGCGCCGAACGGCAGGAGGAGGAATGGCGCGAGCCGCGCGGCCAGCCAGCCGAGGCGCCCGCCGCGAGCTTGCACGAGCCAGCAGATCCCGAGCAGGCAGACGATCACGCCCGACGAGTTGTGTGTTAGTTCGGAGTAACGCAGGTCGTCTTCCGTCGGCCCGCGCGGATTTTCCGGCGCGGCCCAGTCATCGACGTGGCTCGTGGGCAAATCGGGTGAAAGTAGCGCGTGGACTTGAGGGCGCGTGAGACAGAGCGAATCGTCCGCACCCGGCGGCGAAACCGAGCCGAGCACGCCCGCGACGACCACGACGAGAACACCGGCAAGCACTTCCAACTCGAGCATTCGCGCGAAGCGCTGCGGCGCGGTGCGGGCGTGCCGGAAATTCATCCAGCCCGCGAAGACCGCGGGCCCGATGAGCGCGAGCTTCACCAGCAGCGTCCAGCCGTAGGCCGAGCCGAAGAAGGCGATGGGTTCGCGCAACCCGCGCAAGGTGGCGACGACTCCCGTGAGGAGCAGGGTCGCGGTCGCGGTCAGCGCGATCGGCGTGAAGCGGCGCACAACGACAGCGACCAGAGTCGCGTTTCCGTGGATTCCCTCACCGAGCAAATAGAACTGGAGCAGGACGCCCATCCAGATCGCGACCGCCGTGATGTGAAGAATTTGCGCGCCGATCGCCGCGGCGCGTTGCTCGGGCAGTGCGGCAGCGTGGCTGACAAAGCTCGTGAAGATCACGGCGGCGAACGCAGTGACGCTCGCGAATTTCAAGCTGCGGAGCGCGAGCACGCCGGTCAGCGCGAGCAAAGCCGCGCGAGCAAGATCGAGCCGACCGACGGTGGTGGCGGTGGCGAAGCGCATCAGCGTGGAAAAATCGGACCCGGCGAAAATGGTTTGCCCCTGCACCTCCGCGACCTGCACGCCGAAGTCCAGAAAGGTGGCCAGAGCCGCGGCCAGAGCCCCGAGAGCTGTCACTCGCGCGATGCGGGTGAAGAGCGCGAGCGGCGCGTCCGAAGATCGTAGCAGCGCCGCGGCCAGCGGGCCGCCGAGGGCGAGGATCAATCCGACGAGGATGACGCCGTGCAGCGCTGCGTGTTCCATTCAGCGATCGCTGATGCGGAAAGTGAATCGCCCCGGCGCGCTGTGGCCGTCGCGGGAAAGCACCCGCCACTCGACCACATACTCCCCCGGCGCGAGCTGCGCCGTTTTCAAAATCAAATGCGTGCGGTCGCGCGAATCCACGATCGGATTCTCCTTAGCAAGGTTCGTCCTTTTCGCCGCCGCGATCTCGGCGGCGGGGAAAATCTCGATCGTGTTGAAGCCCTCATCGAGCAGCTCATTGAACCATACTTCGATCCGCTCGGGGGAGCGGGACAGCGTCTCACCTTTCGCAGGCGCAGAGCGCACTACGCGGGCGTGGGCCAGCGCGGCGGGCGCTAACGCGATCCAAAGCATGGCGCAGACGAGCGAGCGAAGAATCAGCATCCCGCCATTACTGGGGCTGTCGTGCCGCGCCGCCAAGCCGCTACCGTCGCCGATGCGGCTGATGTTCCCTGCGATACTGGCCCGGGGGAATGCCGAGCTTCTTTTTGAAAACGGTGCTGAGATATTCAACGTGCTGAAAGCCCGTGCGGTCGGCGATCTCGCGCAGAGTGAGTTCGGTCCCCGCGAGCAGTTCCTTCACGCGGTTGAGCTGGGAGCGCACGATCTCGGCGTGGGGGCTGCGGCCGAGCAGTTTTTGAAAACGCACCTCAAGCAGCCGTCGCGAGATACCGGCCGCACGCGCGATTTCCTCTACGCGCAAACCCTTGCTCGAACGCTCGCGGATGTGCCGCACGGCATGAGCCACGTGGCGGTCGGCGACCGCGAGGACTTCGGTGGATTGGCGCGTGGCGATGCCGATCGGCGGGATCAGATGCACGTCCGCCCGGCGGCGTTTGCCGGCCATCATTTCATCGAGCAGCGCAGCGGCTTCGTAGCCGGTGCGGCGGGTGTTCGGGATGATGCTCGAGAGCGGCGGGTCGGCGAGATCGCAGAGCAGATCGTCATTGTCCGAGCCTAGCACGGCAACCTCCTCCGGCACCGGGATGCCGAGCCGGCGGCAGGCGTCGAGCACCTGGTGTCCGCGCAGATCATAGCAGGCGAAGACGCCCACTGGCTTGGGCAGGCCGGTGAGCCAGCGTCCGATTTCATCGATGATGAATTCGCCCGCAGCCTTGACCCGTCGCGATGGCTGAAAGCGGTGACACTCGTGACCCGCGGCGCGGATCAGGCGGATGAAATGTTTCTCGCGCCAGAGTGACCAGTTGAATTGCGCGTCGCCACAAAAGGCGAAGTTCGTGAAGCCGCGTTCGAGCAAGTGCTCTGCGGCGAGCCGCGCGAATTCGGCGTCGTCGGTTTCAAACCATGGCAGCTTCAGCAGCAGCCGCGCGGCGCTCACGTCCACGATGGGAATTTTCAACGGTACGAGCGCGCGGGCGATGGCGGGATTCTCAATGCGCGCAATCACACCGTCGCCATCCCAGCCGCGCAGCCACGCCGGCGGCTGTTCGCCACGCCCGTGTTCGGCGAGATAGATGCGCCAGCGGCCGTGCTCGCGCACGTAGGATTCGATGCCACGGAGGAGGCCGCGCGCGTAGGCGTTCGACGACTCGATGAGCAGGGCGACTTTGCGGGCTTTGGGCATTCGGCCAAGGAGTCTCCATCGCCGGCCGGGAAAAATCTCAACCTAAATGCGCAGAATCTCATCCCGTATGTGGATTGTCGCGCTAACATTCGCCCACGCCTTCCTCGGAGGCGGAGCCCCCACATCCGATCATTCATGAAAAAATACGTCTCCCTCCTGCTCACGCTGCTCGTCGCGGCCACGGCTTCCAGCTTCGCCGCCGACGGTCCGATCCGCGTGCTTTACCTCGGCAGCGAAGACGCCGGCGGACGCCAGCACGTTCACGCGCTGATGCGCGAGCTCGGTCGGGACGCGATCTGGTTTGAATACACGGACGACGCGAAAGCGCTGACGCCGGAGTGGGTCGCACGCTTCGATGCGGTGATTGCGGATGGAACAACCGCCACCGGCGTGGATGCCACGCGCGTGGTGAAGCTCGATTTGGCCGCCTGGGGTAGCGCGGATTTCATCGCCAGTGCGAAGGCGAAGGTGCTGGACGCCGCGGGCGAGGTGCGACGCAAGGAATGGGAGAAATTTCTCGCGCAGCGCGAGCCGGAAAAGCGCGAGGCGAATCCGAACGTGGCGAATTACGAGAAGCGCCCCGAGCCGGTCACTTTCCAGGAGCCGTTCAACGTGAAGGGCAGCATCGAGCGCACGCAGGTGGCGCCGGACTTGAAGCTCCAGCTTTTCGCGAGCGAACCCGACATCGTGAAGCCGATCGCCTTCGCGTGGGATGAACGCGGCCGGCTGTGGGTGGCGGAGACGCGCGACTATCCGCACGGCGTGGTCGAGGGCGGTGAAGGCCACGACGACATCAAGATTTGCGAAGACACGGACGGTGACGGCAAGGCGGACAAGTTCACCATCTTCGCCGACAAACTGAACCTGCCGACCTCGCTCGTCTTTGCGCGCGGCGGGATCATCGTGGCACAGGCGCCGAAGTTCATCTTCCTCAAGGACACGAACGGCGACGACAAGGCGGACGCGCGCGAGGTCATCATCGAAGGCTGGGGCGTGCGCGACACGCACGCGCAGACGAGCAACCTGCACTACGGCTACGACAACTGGCTCTACGGCTGCGTCGGCTACTCGGGATTCAAGGGCGAGGTCGGTGGGGCGATGAAGGAGTTTGCCATGGGCACGTTTCGTTTTAAGAACGACGGATCGGCGGTCGAGTTTCTCCATCAGTTCACGAACAACTCGTGGGGACAGAGCCAGAACGCGGCGGGCGATCAATTCGGTGGAACGGCGAACGGCGCGCCGATCTTTTTTGGCGGCATTCCGGCGGGGCTGTTTCCCAAAGGAATGCGCGGGATGAGCGCGAAGAAGATCAACACGGAGGACAAGGTGCACACCATCACGCCGAACTTCCGGCAGGTGGATGTCTTCGGCGGCTACACGGCGGCGGCGGGCAGCGCGTTCATCGAGTCGGCGAATCTCCCGCCGCGCTTGCAGGGCAAGGCGATGGTCTGCGAGCCGACGATGAAGGTGATCACGCTCATGGACGTGCAGCGCGAAGGCGCGGGGTACGTGGCGAAGGATGGATTCAATCTCGTGGCGAGCACGGACGAATGGATGTCGCCGGTCTTCTCCGAAGTCGGGCCGGATGGCGCAGTGTGGTTCGCGGACTGGCAGAATTTCATCATCCAGCACAACCCGACGCCGAGCGTGGAGCGCGGCGGCTACAAGGCCGAGACGGGTCCCGGCGGCGCGCACATGAACGATCTGCGCGATCATTCGCGCGGGCGGATTTATCGTGTCGTGTGGGAGAAAGCGAAACCGGCGAAGCTCTCGCTCGCGGGCGCGAAGACCGAGGATCTCGTGAAGGCGCTCGGCAGCGATACGCAAGTCGCGCGACTCGCTGCGCAGCGGCTGCTGGTCGATGGCAAGAAGACGGACGCGGCGGACGCGCTCAAGAAACTCGTGACGGCAAATGACGCTCGCGAGGCGGCGATTCATGCGCTCTGGGCGTTGCAAGGTCTCGGAGCCCTCGACGACGTGACGCACAAGGCGGCGCTACTCGCGAAGGATCCAGCGCTGCGCCGCAATGCGATCCGCGCACTCGGCAGCGATGCGAAAGCCACCGCGCTCTTTTTTGGCGCGGGAGTGATCAGCGATCCCGATGCGACCACACGCCTCGCCGCGCTGGTAAAGCTCGCTGAATTTCCAACCACGCCGGAGGTTCAAACCGTGGCGAAGGGTCTTGCGAAAGATACCACGGTGAAGCCCGACGAGTGGCTCGCGGAGGCAGCAAGAATGCTCGCGAAGAAACACAAGGTCGAAGTCTTCAAGGAAGGGCCGAACCTTCTCCCGAACCCAAGCTTCGAAACGCTCACCGCCGACGGACTGCCCGAAGGCTGGACACGTCGCGACTACGGCAAGAAGCCGGGCAACGAGAAGGCCGAATGGAAGATCGTGTCCGGCGAAGGCAACACGCACAGCGGCAAAAACACCGTCCGCGTGATCACCCGCGACGACGCCGACACGAGTTTCCACGCCGACGTGGCCGTGAAGCCGAACACGCAATACAAACTCAGCGGATGGGTGAAGGCCCATGGGGTGCGCGGCAAGGTGAGTCTCAATGATCACATCAGTCGCGCGGAGACGGACAAGATTTCGCGCGACACCGACTGGGTGGAAGTCGAGACCACTTTCGACAGCGGCAAGAACGCGACCGCGAGCCTCAACCTCCTCCACGTCGCGAAAGGCGATGGTTATTTCGACGACGTGAAACTCGTGGAGCTGATTCCCGCCGACGAAGAAGCCTTGCTCGCCGGCAATGCGCAGCGCGGAGAACAAATTTTCCTCAAGCATCCCGTCGCGGCCTGCGTGCTCTGCCACATGCTCAAAGGGCAGGGCAGCACCGTCGGGCCCGCGCTCGATGGCATCGCGACGCGCAAGGACGCGGCCTACATTCAGCAGTCGCTGCTCGAACCGAACAAGGTGCTGGCCGACGGCTATCAGCAACTCGGCGTTTCGCCGATGCCACCGATGGCGCTGATCTTGAAGCCGCAGGAACTGGCCGACATCCAGGCGTTCCTTCAGACGTTGAAGTGACACGCGGCTGGCGTCGCGGCGGTCCATGTGCTTCCGTGCGCGGATGAAATTCCTCCGAACGCTCACGCTCGCCCTCGCCATCATGACGACCTCGCTCTTCGCCGCGGATTCGCCCCTCTACTCAATTCAGCTCAAGGACATCGACGGGAAAGACGCATCGCTGAAATCCTACGGCGGCAAGGTCATCCTCGCGGTGAATGTCGCGTCGCAGTGCGGCTACACGAGGCAGTATTCCGGGCTCGAAGCGCTGTGGCAAAAATACAAAGGCCAGGGGCTCGTCGTACTCGGCTTCCCCTGCAACGACTTTGGTTCGCAGGAGCCCGGCACGCCGACGGAGATCAAGGCGTTCTGTGCGTCGAAATTTGACGTAACCTTCCCGCTCTTCGACAAGCTGCACGTCAAAGGCGCCGAGCAGCACCCGCTCTACGACGCGCTCACCGGCAGCACCTCGCCGGTTCCCGGCCCGGTGAAATGGAACTTCGGCAAGTTCCTCATCAGCCGTGACGGAAAAATTCTCTCCCGTTACGACTCGAGCGTGGAGCCGGATTCGGAGGAACTGACCAAGGCCATCGAGACCGCGCTCGCCGCGAAATAACGCCCACCGGCCAGATCAGGTCGCGGTGGTCCCTTCATCCACACCGAGAGGGATGAAGAGGATGTCGAGCTTCCGACTGCCAGCCTTGGCCAACTCGAGCAGACGGCTTTTCGCCGGCCAGTAGTCGCTGCAGCCGACTCCACCGAGCGTCGCCTCCATATCGGCAAACCGCCCGAGGTGGCGCTGCGCCTCGGCGCGGAAGAGGAGCAGATCCTCGGCGCCATCGACGGTCATTTCGATGAAGCGTTCCATGTTCGCCACCGCGGCGGGCGAGTTCGAATAGCCGAGTGGCGCATTGGCGCAGCGATACGCGTCATTGCCGCGCCACCAGAGCAGCACGCGGAGCTCGAGTTCGAGATCAGGAAGCGCGCCAAGACCTTCGTCGATCGCCTGCTGCACGCCCGCCTCGTCGAGCGAAATCAGCGCCGGTGCGTTCGCCCATGCGGCTTTCTCCTCGGGCAATTTTTCCTCGCCGCCGAACAGTCCGAGTTGCGGCGCCTCGCCGACCCAGAAGGTGCGGTTGCACGCGGGGCAGCGCGAAACACGCGGCGGGCGTTCGAGGCCCGGCGCGGTCTGCCAGCCGTCGGTCCACGTGATCATGTCGGGAAACTCCTCCGCCTCCGGGATCGGCAGTTTCGCGAGCGCCTCGCAATGCGGACAAGTGAGGATGAGGTCGGTGCCGGCAAACATGTCAGAGGAGTTTAAGGGCGAAGTGGTGCGCGACGATGTGCATGCGCTGCGTAAGGTAAAACCGATGCGCGTCGAAGCGTTGCACGCCCGAGTCGAGATGCAACTCGGCGCAACCCGCCACGCGTCCGTGTTCTGCGAGCCAATCGATGAGCTGCTTTCCAAAACCGCGCGAGCGATCGTCATGGCGAGTGACGAGATCATCGACGTAAAGAAATTTGCCCAGCCAGAGACATTCCGTGACGCGAAAGCCAGCGGCTGCGCGCACTTCGTCGTCAGCTTCGACGAATGCGAGCTGGTAGCCTTGCGCCTGCTGCCGGAGCACCTGAGCGACGAACGATTCCGCATCGACCAGATGCGGGCGCAACTCGTGAATCACTTCAAAACATCGCGCCACCTGCTCGCGAGTTTCCGCGAGCGCGACGCGGGCGTTCATCGCGAAATATCCGACTGCCCGAGAATCGTGAACTGGTGCGACTGGAGCACGGACACCGCGCATTCATTGTCCTCGACGTGCAGTGCGAGCGCGGTGCGGCCGCGAGGCCGGGTGAGAAGCGCGTAGCTGCCGAAAATGTTGCACTCCGCGGCGAGCAGCGCGGCGAGGAGCCGGCCCAGTTCCGTGGCGCCTTCCTTGAGTTCGACGACTACGAGTTCGCACACCGAGAACGGTACGGCGTGCTCGAGGAAGATCGTCTGCACGCTCTCTGGGTCGCTCACCACGATGCGCACGATCGCGGTATCCGCGGAGTCCTGCACATTCACCGCGAGCACATGCACATGGCTCTCGTTCAGGATTCGGACGACGTTGAGGAGGGCACCGACTCGATTCGTGAGGAAGATCGAGAATTGCGTGACGCGGGAGCCGCCGAGCTTTTCGGCGGTCTGGGAATGTTCCATGGGCATCGGTTACTTGTAGCTGTAGAGGAGGCAGAAGGCGGCGGTCGCGCCTTCGACGAGTTCCACCTTCACAAAATAGGAGCCGCTCACTCCCGGCGAAAAACCAGCCGCGGCGGTCGCGCCTTGCTGATAGGGCTCGGTGTCCATCTTCACGCCGGTTTCATCGAAGACCGACACAGCGACCTTCTTTCCCTCGCCTGCTCCGGCGAGGGAAAACCAGTATTCGTTGCCGGCGTAAAGGTTCACTTGCACCACTTTGGGTTTTCCCATTTCGAGCGTGCCCATCGCCACGCCGTCGCGGAGCTTGAAGCCGTCGTTGGCAAAAGCACCGGCGAGTTCGAGCGCTACGCGGCGCGCGTCGACTTCGGCATCGGTGGCGGCGTGGAGCGGCGCGAGCGCGACGCTGGCGGCGAGCATGTGGAGGCAAAAAGTGCGCTTCATTTCGTGTCTTTCTTCGCGATGTCTTTCACCATTTCCGCCGCGAGCGCGTTGAGTTTTTTCACATCGTCCACGGCGGGCGCCTTCTCACGGGGAAAGGTGACGATCATTTCCATCTTGATCATGCTCATTCGCGCGTTCTTCACCTTCACATCGTCGCGTAATTTGTCGGGCAGCGCATCGAGCTTTTTGTTGAGGTAGCTGACGACAGCGGGCTGGCGGAGGATCTTCGAGCTCGCCTCGGTGTAGTGCTCGGCGATGTAGCCACTAATCACTTCGACGCCGCGCGCCCAGCCGCCGACGCTCACGAGCGTGACGAGGTCTCCATCCTTGCTGCCGTGCATCGACTCTTTCACTTCGTTCTGCGTCGCCTCGAGCTCTTCCTTGAGCTGATCCCACTGCTTGCGATCCGCAAAGTCCGTGATGCTCGATCCGCGCATCAGGATGTCCTTCGGCACACCGAGGTTTTTGGCGAGCTGCAGGATGTCGCGGCCGATGTTTTTCACCTGCTGCGAATCCTCGGCCTCGACCGCGAGAAATCCATCCGCAACGAGACTCCCGAGATTCATCGCGAGTTGCGCGCGGCTCGCGTAGTTCGTGGCGATCGGGGGGCGAAACTTGGACGCCCAGTCGAGCTTGCCTTGCTTTTCCAGCGCCACCATCAACTCGGCCGGAGTGGGCAGGGAAAAATCGTCAGTGCGAATCGCCTCGGCCATCTCCTCCTTGGTCAAGGTCGCCGCCTGCCCCGCCGCCGATGCGCACAAACAGGCGAAGGCGAGGCTGCCTGCCACCATGCGGAGTTTCGAAATCATGAGCGGACGTTAAACGAAGCACGTCGCGATTGTCACCCGGCTTTTTGCAGGAGGCGGAGCATGACTACTTCGCCCTTGCACCGCAGTCGCCGGCTCCTACGCTGCCTCCCTCATGAAAGCGAAAGTCATCGTCATGCCAAAGCAAAGCGTCCTCGATCCGCAGGGCGTGGCCGTGCGCGACGCCATCCATCATCACGGCTTGCCCGCGGTGAAAACGGCGCGCGTCGGCAAGTTCATCGAACTCGAACTCGACGGCTCGGAGACCGAAGCACAACTGCACGAGGTCTGCCGCGATCTGCTTTCGAATCCGGTCATCGAGGACTATCAGCTCGAAATTGTCCGCTGAATCCTTGGACGATGCTCTTCTTTCTCTGCGTCGTGCTCCCGCCGCTGGCAGTGCTGCTCACGGGCCGGATCGGCAGCTTTTTTCTCAGCCTCGTCCTCACGCTTCTCGGCTGGTTGCCGGGCGTGATCCACGCGTTCTTCGTCGTCACCGATTACAAAAATGAAAAACGCTTCCGCGAACTCGCGAAAGGAAACTAAATGAAAGCCGCCGTTATCCGCTTCCCCGGCTCCAATTGCGATCAGGATTGCCATCTCGTGCTGCGCGAAATGGGTGTGGACGTAAGCTACGTCTGGCACAAGGAAACCAGCGTTGCGGGCTACGATCTCATCGTGCTGCCCGGCGGCTTCAGCTACGGCGACTACCTGCGCTGCGGCGCGATCGCGCGGTTTTCGCCGGTGATGAAATCGGTGAAAGAAGCCGCCGCTGCGGGCACGCTGGTGCTGGGCATCTGTAATGGTTTCCAAATCCTCTGCGAAGCCGGCCTGTTGCCCGGAGCGCTCATCCGGAATCGCAATCTCCATTTCATCTGCGAGCACCGCTGGGTGCGGGTGGAGAACATCGCCCACCCGTTCCTTTCCGAATCGCGGGTCGGCGCGCTGCTCGATTTGCCCATCGCCCACGGTGAAGGCTGCTACGTGGCCGACGCACCGACGCTCGCGGAACTCAATCGCGACGGGCGGATTCTGCTGCGCTACACCGACATGAGCGGCACGGCGAATGATGCTGGAAATCCGAACGGTTCGGTGGAGAACATCGCCGGCATCTGCAACGCGGCGCGCAATGTCTTCGGCCTCATGCCGCATCCCGAGCGCGCCGCCGATCCGCGCCTCGGGAGCATCGACGGGCGCGTGATTTTCGAGAGTGTGCTCGCGACGCTCCGAGTAAGCCGGGCAGCATAGGGAAGTAAGCAGTGAGCAGTAGTCAGTGAGCAGAGGCTCGCGCGTGCTGCTGATCTGATCACTGACCACTGCTTACTTCTTACTTTCTCCCATGACTGACGCCGCTCCGGAACCCGCGCCGCATCGACGCCGTCCGCGCTATTCGGGGAAAAACCCCCGGCGCTTCGAGGAGAAATACAAGGAACGCGATCCGCAACGGTATGGCGAGACGGTGGCGAAGGTACTCGCGGCGGGCAAGACGCCGGCGGGCACTCACCGACCGATCATGGTCGCCGAGATTCTCGAAGTGCTCGCTCCCTGCCCCGGTGCGGTCGCGGTCGATTGCACGCTCGGCTTCGGCGGCCACGCACGCGAGATTCTCGCTCGCCTTCAACCCGGCGGGCGGTTGCTCGGTCTCGACGCCGATCCCATCGAGTTGCCCAAGACGGAGGCGCGCCTCCGCGAACTCGGGTTCGGCCCGGAAACGTTCACCGCGCATCGCAGCAACTTCGCCGGTCTCCCCCGGATTCTCGCCGATGCCGGTCTCACGGGCGCCGACTGCATTCTCGCCGACCTCGGCGTGTCCTCGATGCAACTCGATGATCCGGCGCGCGGCTTCAGCGTGAAAATGGAAGGCCCGCTCGACATGCGGCTGAACCCGCAGCGCGGGCAGTCCGCCTCGGCCTTTCTCGCCAAAACAAGCGCGGCCCCCCTCGCCGAATTGCTCACCGAAAACGCCGACGAACCGCACGCCGACGAACTCGCTCCGGCGCTGGCAGGCCAGCTCTTCACCACGACCACAGAGCTCGCGAATGCGGTGCGGAAGCTCCTCGGCGGCTTGTCGCCCGAGGATCGCGAGCTTTCCGTCCGCCGCGTTTTCCAAGCGCTGCGCATCGCGGTGAACGACGAGTTTTCCGCGCTCGAAACTTTCCTGCGCAACCTGCCCGCGTGCCTAAGCGCCGGTGGTCGTGTTGCCATCCTCACCTTCCACAGCGGTGAAGATCGAAGGGTGAAAAAGTCCTTCACCGAAGGCCTGCGCGCGGGGATCTACGCGGAGATCGCGCGAGATGTAATGCGCCCTTCAGCAGCCGAGCGTCACATGAATCCGCGCTCGACCTCGGCAAAACTCCGCTGGGCGCGGCGGGCTTGAGCCTACCGCAGCTTTTCCATCACCCACGCATACTCGCGGGCGACGCTGCGCACCACGTCGCCGGGGTGCAATTCGGGAGGAATCACATCCAGCGTATAGGTCTCTATCTCCAAGTGCGAGGTGCTCCCGCGCCGCAGCTCCTGAAAAAACTCGGGCGTTAGCGAATCGACCGTGGACCGCAACACACCGCCCATGTTGAAAAAGAGCGGGACGTGGAAATGGACATTGATCTCCTGGATGTCGGGGAAGTTCGGAATTTCCGCGAGCGCGTCGGGCAGATCGTACCAGGAATACTGCGCACCCTCGGTGCCGCGCGCTTTCACCTGATGCAGATAGACCGGCTCGACGAACGGCTTCAACGCATCGGTGCCGCGCGGCGGCGAGTGCGCGGTGAGTGCGGCGCTGAGCTGCACCTTGGAAATGCGAATCCCGGCGTTGACGTAGGCGCGGTAGGAATCCAGGAGGTTTTCGAACTGCATCGCGACGTGACACGTATCGAGGCACACGCCGATGTGGCGGCGCACGAGCTTCTCCGCCTGCTCCGGGCCGCATCCGAGGAGACGCCCGACTTCATCCGCGCCATCGACTAGCATCACTTCCTCGAAAAAGCGGATCGTTTCCTCGGTCGTCTCGAGATAACAATCCGGCTCGGGCTCGAGGCCGAGGTGGATCTCCTTGCCCGTGTCGTCGCGCAGCGCGGCGAGATAGGCCACGGTCGCGGCGAGATTCTTGGCCATCGCGAGGACATCTTCGTCCGTCGAGATCCACGGTTTGAAGGAGCCCGGCACGGTACTGATGCTGCCGTCCACCTGATCCGGCAGCCAGCCGCTGAGGATGTCCGCAATTTGAAAGGTGTACTCGAGCCGCTCCTGGCTGCGCCAGTCGGGCGCATAGACGTCCTCCTTCACCGGACCGGCATGAAAACGGCCGTAGGGAAAGCCGTTGACCGTAAAAGGGTAGAGCTGGTTGGCGTTGAAGAAATCCAGCGCTTCCGCGCGCAGCTCCGGGCTGGCCGCGAGTTCGCTCGCGGCCTGGTGGGCGAGGCGCAGACCAAGGCCGAACCATTCGTTGGGCGCGATCGCGTGCTTCACGGCGACCGCCTTTTCCCGGATGGCGGCGAAGTTCTCCGCCCAGCTCTCACCGGGATGAATGTTCAGGCAGTAGGTGAGATGAAGCGGTGGCTGGTGCTGTAGGATCATCGGTCGAGCGAGAACGCCCGTAGTTCCTGAATCGCCAGCTCCATGATGGCAAGGTCGATTTCGTGGACTTCCTGTCTCGCACCGAGTCCGCGGGGGAAAGTGACGGTCAATTCGCCGCCGAGGTGTTCCTGAAAATCGCGCAGTCCGCCGAAGACCGCGCGCTGCCCGCCGGCGTCGCGGACATCGAGTTCGTCGAACCACAGGCGAAACCCGCTGCGCAAAAATCCCTCGCGAATCAGCGCGAGTTCGTCCGCGGTAAGCCAGCCCATTTTCTGAGCGTAGATCGAGTCGAGCAACACGCCGGTGGCGACGGCTTCGCCGTGCGATATGCGGAACGATGAAAGCAGCTCGAGCTTGTGCGCCGACCAGTGGCCGAAATCGAGCGGACGCGCGCGCCCGTACTCGAACGGGTCGCCGTTGCTGCGGATGTGTTCGAGATGGATTTCCGCGCAGCGCACTACCAGCGCCTGCATCGCCTCGAAGTCCCGCGCGGGATAACGCTCCGCGCTGGCCAGCAATTCATCGAAGAACGCGCGATCGCGGATGATCGAAACCTTGAAAGCCTCGGCCACGCCGCAGAGCCAGTCGCGATCGGGCAGCGTGAGGAGAAAATCGAAGTCATTCACCACCGCGAACGGCGGCGCGAAGGTGCCGATCGCGTTTTTTCCGCCGGAGTAGTTCACACCGTTCTTCACTCCGACGCCGGCGTCGTTCTGTCCGAGCACCGTGGTCGGCACACGCACCTGTCGCACGCCGCGATGCACGAGCGCCGCCGCGAGCCCGACCGCATCCATCACGGCTCCGCCGCCGACGATGATGACGAATGACTGCCGGTCGAGATGCCGCTCCAACATCAGCCGCATAAAACCTTCCACGAGCGCGAAGTCGTTTTTCACCGCCTCGCCGCCGGGCACGATTTGCGGTTCGGCAATCAGTTCGATGCGGTCGCGGTGCGCGGCGAAATAGGCGGCGACCTTCGCCGGGAGCCGATCGAGCGCGTTCGTCACGTGCGAGTCGAGGAAGACGATGGCGCGATGGCGCCGGTTTTCGCCGAGGCGATTAAGCGTGTCCGCGAGCACCGGATTTCCCGTCGCAAAAATGTCGTGCGTGAAGACGACGGGAAATTCCCAGCCGACCGTGATCTGCTGGCGGACGGTTTTCGTTGCGTTCATCCGCGTGCGTTCATCCAAGCCTGCGTCGCGCGGGCGAGATCGACGAAGCTCTCGGGCTGCGGATCGAGCGGGAGCGAAGAGGTCCACGCGATTTCGAAGCCCGGGCCGACATTGCCGTGCGAGCCTTGGATCTTTGTCGTGTCAAAACTCACGCTGCCCGGCGGCCAGCCAAAGAACAGTTCGCACGGGTCGTAGCCCGGCTTGTTGTGAATATCGACGTGCGAGGCGTAGTCCGGCGCTTCCTTTTTCTCAAACCACGGGTATGCGAACCATGCGCCATTTTCCGCGACGATGACGAGATCCCCCGACCGCGCATGCGCGAGGCCGCGGGCCGCCTGCTGCTCACGATCGAGCACCTCGGCGACGCCTTCGAGTTTACCCAGAACCTCGCGCGCCGCCTCGATATCAGCAGCATCGCGGCAATAGACATTCGCCGTCTGATGATCGACGACGGCAAAGGCGCGGCTGGTAAAGAAATCCGTGTAAGCCATGTCCCGGATGTCACGCACGTGGAAGAGCCCGGCCTCGCGCAGCGCCCGATTGGGAAAGATTGCCCCGCGCTTCACCGGCTCGATCGCGTAGTCGCCGACGAAAATCCAGTCGTAGCCGAAATCCGCGCACGCCGCCTTGAGTCGGGTGAGGTAGCCGAGCACCACGTCGAGGGCCTTCTTCGCCTCGTCGCTGTCGGGTCCGTGGCGCTGGAGGTCGTAGTCGAGATGCGGGATGTAGGTGAGCAGGAGATCCGGCGCCACGTCGGGCGTGCCCATCACGGTGACGATCGCGTCCACGATCCAGTCGCTCGACTTGTGGTTCGCGAGCGGGCCCCAGTAGTTCATGAGGTTGAACGGACGTCCGATCGCTTCGTTAAGCAGAACTTCGAGACTCGCCGGCTGCGTGTAGCAGCTCTGGATCATGCCGCCGCTGTGCTTGTGAATCGGCGCGGGCGTCACCACGAGATCCACCTTTTCACCCATGCTCTGCTGCCAGAACATGAGGCCCACCGTGCCGCCGCGCGCACGGAAGCTTTCCCAAATGCGCGGCCCTTCAACCAGCGTCGAGCTTTGCTCCCAAAAGAGCACCTTCGTGAGGTCCTTGAAGAAAAGGCCGTTGGCGATGAGCCCATGTTTTCCCGGATCGGACGCGGTGCGGAAGCTCGCCTGCGCGGTGCAGGTGATGGCCGGGAAGACCGCCTGCGCGGGCCGGAACTCCGGCAGATGCGAAACCATGTTCCAGCCGAGGGCGGCGAGATCGACGACGAGCAGTTTTTTGGGCGTGGACAAGGTGCGACGGGGCGGTTGAGGGAGCACTAGAGAAGCATGAAATCCTGCAAACGCCAGCGTCTCCGGGCGGTGCGGAAAGATTACCTAAGTGCCGCGAGGAAGAGTCATCAACTCGCGTAAAACCAGCGGCTGAGCAGCCGGCTGATCGGCCACAGCGCGAGGAGGATCACGGTCGAGGCATAGCCGACCGTGTTGCCGAAGAAGGCACCGAGCGCGGCCACCGAGGCGCAGTAGGAACTCTGCAGGAGGAGGAGGAGGCGAATGAGTTTTCCGATCTCCGCCGGCACCGGGGTCGCGGGATCGCGCTCGAGCCGCAGGGCCACTTGAAACGCGCCCGCGATGGCGATGACGAAAAGCGGCGTGCTCGAGATCATCCCGCTGTCTTCCAACCGGCGCAGGAAGACAAACGCCCCAAGGGAGAGGATGATCAGCGGAAGCCACTTGGGAATTCGCGGAATCAACGTGTGCGTCTCGAAGCGAGCCAGGTTTGTGATCGCCGCAATGTAGGCGGTGGAAATCACGACGGGCACCAGCACGTGATCGAGCCGGCCGGCCGCGATCAGGCGATACGTGAGATCGCCATGCGGTACGGCGGTGACGCCGACCATCATGCTGAGGCCACGGCACAGGCCCATGTTGATCGCACCCACGACCGGGATGCGTTTGCCGCCGCAGTTGTAGGCGACGATGGCCAGGAGCAGCGCGCCGCCGGTGGCGAAGGTGACGCGATCGATGTGCCAGCACAGCCATAGCCCCACGCCGAAAAGCAGCGCGAGCACCGCGGCGACCACCGGCACCGCGGCTGCGCCGCTGGGCAGCGGACGGCGGGGACGCTCGCGCCGGTCCTCCGGCAGATCGGCCAGGTCATTGAGCAGGAGACCGCCGGCGTAGAAACAGATGCTCGCTCCGATGGCGTACCAGAGCTTCTCTTCAACGGTCCCAAACGACGCGAGCAGATACCCGGCGAGGGGATCGCCCGGCACGGTGAGCAGATTCGGCGCGCGAAGGAGCTGGAGCCAGGTGCGGATCGGATTCGGGCGGGGCATTTGTGGAAGTAAGCAGTAAGCAGTGGGGAAGTAATCAGTCAGCAGTAATCATTCGGCAGAAGCCAGTCTGCCCGCGCGCCGCGCGAATTTCTTCTGATCACTGACCACCGAGGCGGCGGCGCACGGGACAAGCGGTGGATGGTCCGTGGGCGAGCCTGTTTACTGCTTATTTTCGCCTCGCTGCCCGCCGAAGAGCGCGAGCTCGCTGACTTTCAGATAGCAGTCCACGTTTTCAAACCCGATCTTGCGCAGCCAGTCGCACTGCACTTCGAGTGGCGCGAGCGCGGTCGTCCCGGCTTGCGCGTAGTAATCGCGGGCGACTTCGGCGCGCGTGCTCCCGGGCGCCGCTTTGATCGCCTGGCCGAAGATCGCGTCGATCATGTAGTCATCGAGCACCGACTCGGTCCAGCGCGTGGCGCTCGCGACGTGCTCGATGTTAATGAAGATGCCCTCGGGCTTCAGCAGAGAGAAAATCTCCGCGTAAAGTTCGCGTTTGCGCGGATCGGGCAGGACGTGGATCGAGAGCGCGGAGACGATGGCATCAAAGGGCGCGCCCGCGGCGATGGCCGTCGTCCAGCCGGGGCGGGTGAAGTCAGCCTTGATGAAATCGACCCGCTGCCGCTCCTGCAGCCGCTGGCGGGCGGCTCCGAGCAGATCCAGCGAAAGATCGACGAGCGAGCCGCG
>JBAVML010000405.1:0-1562 GCA_049690035.1 Chthoniobacteraceae bacterium | reverse complement strand
CTGAACTCCCTTCGCGTAAAAATCGCCACGATAACGCCGCACCAGTTCCATGCCCAAATCCAATCCGGCGCTCACGCCTGCAGCGGTCACGCGATCTGTGCCGTCAAAGACAACGCGCTCGCTGACGGGCGTTGCGCCGCAATCTTTCAGCACTTCAAGCATCTGCCAATGACTCGTCGCGCGACGGCCTTTCAACAAGCCCGCCGCCCCGAGCACGAGCGAGCCGGTGCAAACGCTGCCGATAAGTTTGGTGTTCTTGGCGCGACTTTGGAGAAATTGAATCGTCTCCTTGTCTTCAATCGCGGCGAAGGTTCCCGTCAACCCGCCGGGCACGAGCAGCAAATCCAGATTCTCCGGGCAATCGGCGAAGGTGAGTTGCGGCTTCACGCAAAACCCGCCTTTGCTCCCACCTTCGCACTGAACGATGTCGCGCGTTTTGGCAACGAAGCGAACCGTCGCGCCCATCATGCCCGCCAACGCGTAATGCGGCCCGAGCGCATCCAGCGCGGTGAATTCTGGATAAACGAGAATAGCGATCTGCTCGCTGCCCATGCGCAGTTGTTCCTGCGGCGCGACGTGCAACGGTTTTTCGGGCGCGGAATTGGTTTCCGCAGCGGAGATGAATTGGGGAACAAACGCACCGGTAGCGGACGCGAGCGTCAGCAGTTTCAAAGCATCACGACGGGAATAGTTTTGTTGGTTCATAAAAAATATATGTTCAGAAATAGTAATTGCCCATGAGATGTTTGATGCGGAGATCAGGGCTGCTCCCGCCGCCCAGATTTAGGCGATTCCCACTGGTCCATTCGACCGAGCCATCTGACCACGCGCGATGAATGCCTTCCAATTCCTCGGCGTGAAATCGGAAATCGGGATACTTCACTTGCTTGCGGGAATGAAACAGTTCAAAGCGACGCGGATCAGTGAGAATGAACTCGTCCAGAATGTCCGCCCACATAACGCCACGCCGTGTGTTCTTTGCATCGGCAGCCTGGCCTGGATTGATGAGTGTGGCGAAACCCAGAGTGAGCATCGCAGATTTTTCGATACCACCGACGTAAACGTAACCCGTGTAAAGTCCGCCGCCGACCGTCACGCCTTCCGCGTAGCCAGATTCAGCGGCGATGGGACAATTGAACCACTTCGGCTGCTCTGCGCGTTTCGGCCACGTCGAGGCGAGCCCGGGCGGCACGGTCATGTTGATGGTCTGCGCCATCTGCGTGAGTCGTGCGATAGAAATGCTGCTGGGAATAAAATCGCTCGTGGCAGGCAACTGCTGAAACTCATTGCAATAAATCGTATCGGCCAGCGTCATCTGCCGGAGATTATTCATGCAGACGGTGCGTTTGGCGCGTTGCTTGGCCTTGCTTAAAGCAGGCAGCAACATCGCAGCAAGAATCGCGATGACCGCGATGACCACGAGCAATTCAATCAACGTGAAGCCGCGCAATAAAGGGCCGGAATGGCCGACGAACTTGCGTCCGCCGACCACCCGGCTTGTTTTTCTATGAATGTAGAAAAAAATCACGGCTGTTGCAGGCGGAAGAAACGCGCGTGTTCTT
>JBAVML010000404.1:0-7949 GCA_049690035.1 Chthoniobacteraceae bacterium | reverse complement strand
CAGGTACGCTCGACATGACGACGAGCGACAATCGCACCGACTGAAAATTCGCGGCGAGCAGCAGGAAGATCACGATCACCGTGATGATCAATCCGGAACGGAAACCACCGAGCAATTCATTGAGCGGCACGATCTGTCCGCGCAGCGCGACGCTGGTCTTCGGCGGCGGCGCACCGACTTCGGCGATGGCCTTTTCGATCTGCTTCGCGACGTGGCCGAGATCCGAGCCGTGAAGGTTGGCCGTCATCGAAACGACCCGCGCCATGTTGTAGCGCTCGTATTGGCCGACCGCCGTGCCGGGAGTGATCGCGGCGATGTTGCGCAGCGAAGTCGAATGCCCGCTCGTCCCGCTGATCGGCACGTTTTTCAAATCCTCGATCGACGTGGTCTTCGCCTGCGGGATCTGGATTTGCAGATTGTAGCTCACGCCGGTTTTCGGATCGGCCCAATAGTTCGGCGTGGTGAAGCGGCTCGAGGTGGTCGCGGCGAGGAGCGACTTGGTGATATCCGCGACCTTCACGCCCATGAGGCCGGCGCGCTCGCGGTTCACGTTCACATCCACGGTCGGATAGTCGAGCGACTGCACGAACTGCAAATCGCGCAGCTCGGGAATCTCGCGCAGCTTCGCGAACAGCTTCTCGGCGTGGCCGCGATTCACCGCGAGGTCGGGTCCGCTGACCGCGAGTTCGATCGGCGTATTCGTGCCGAAGCTCATCACGCGGCTGACGATGTCGCTCGCTTCAAAGGAAATCCGCAACTCCGGCAGCTCCTTCGCGAAAGCGCCACGCAGCCGCTCCTTCAGCGCTTCGATCCGAATCGCGTGCGGCTTGAGTTGCACGGCGAGCCACGCTTCCTCGGGTCCGCCGTTCCAGAGGTGGATGAGATTCACCGGATAATTCGGCGCATGCACGCCGACGAGCCCCATGGTCAGCGCCACGTTGTCCGGGCCGGCTTCGCGCTTGATCACGTCGAGCACCTTGAGCGCGAGCGCCTCGGTGTTTTCCACTTTCGTCCCGGTCGCCGCGCGGAGGCGCAGGGCGAATTGGCCGGTGTCGGTCAGCGGGAAAATTTCCAGCCCGAGCCGACTGCCGAAGATCCACACGACGAGCAGAGCGGTCGCAAAATAGATCGGGATGAGCAGCCAGCGCGCGGCGACGAGGCCTTGCAGCGTGGCTTCGTAAGCGCGCCGCAACTTCGCGAAAAAGGACGCGTCATGCACTTCGCCTTCGTGACCACGAAGGCACCAGATCGAGAGGATCGGCACGAGCGTGCTCGAGAGCAGGAACGACGCGATCATCGAGAAGCCGACCGCCAGCGCGAGCGGCACGAAGAGCGCCTTGGCGGCGCCCGTCATGAAGAGCGCGGGAATGAAAACGGCGAGCACGCAGAGCATCGCGAGTAACCGCGGCACGGCGGTCTCGGCGGTGGCGTCACCGGCGGCGCGGGCGAGCGTGTTTCCTCGGCCGAGGTGCGCGTGGATGTTTTCCACCGCGACGGTGGCTTCATCGACGAGGATGCCGACGGCCAGCGCGAGACCGCCGAGCGTCATCAGGTTCTCGCTTTGCCCGCTGATCCACAGCCCGAACGCCGCGGCCAGCAGCGAGAGCGGGATGTTGATCACCACGATGAACGCCGTCCGCACATCGCGCAGAAAGACGAGGACCATCAACCCGGTGAGCACCGCGCCGAGCGCACCTTCCTTCACGAGGTTTTTGATCGACTGCATGACCACCGGCGTCTGGTCGAACTCGAAGCTCACCTTCACATCGTCCGGCACCACGCTCTGAAATTTCGTGAGGTTTTTCTTCACCAAATCCACCACCGTGAGCGTCGACGCGTCGCTGCGTTTGGTGACCGGAACATAGACGGTGCGCCGTCCGTTCACGAGGCCGTAGCTGGTCACGATGTCGGGCTGATCATCGACCGTCGCGAGATCGCGCACGAAGACCGCGCCCTGCGGCGTGACCCGCAGCGGCACGGCGGCGAGGTCCTGGATGTTCTTCACCACGGCGTTCACCGGCACGATCGGATATTTGTCGCCGAGCGTCATGTTGCCCGACGGGCTGACCGTGTTGGCCTGCGCGATGGCGGTCACGATTTCATCCGGCGATATGCCGTAAGCCTTCATGCGGTCCGGCTTCACATTCACCACGATCGAGCGCGCGGCTCCGCCAAACGGCGGCGGCGCCGAGACGCCCGGCAGCGTGGCGAAAAGCGGGCGCACGAGATTAAGCGCGGCGTCCTGCATCTGCCCCACAGTGCGCGCGGGATTTTCCGTGGAAAAAACGAGATAGCCGACAGGCACACTGCCCGCATCGAAGCGCGTGACGAACGGCCCCGGCGTCCCCGGAGGCATGAAGGCGCGCGCGCGATTCACATACGCCACGGTCTCCGACATCGCCGCCGACATATCCGTGCCGGGATGAAACTGGAGTTTCATGATCGACGCGCCTTGGATCGACTTCGACTCGACGTGCTCGATCCCCGTGATGTAAAGGAAGTGATACTCGTAGTAATACGTGAACGAGCCCTCCATCTGCGCCGGGTCCATGCCGCCGTACGGCTGCGCCACATAGATCGTCGGGATGCCGAGCGGCGGGAAGACATCGCGCGACATCCGCTGCAGCGCGAGCGCCGCCCCGAGACACACCGCCAGCGCCAGCACCACGACCGTGAGCGGTCGGCGAAGGGAGGCGGTGATGAGATTCATGCGGGACGAAAGACGGGAGCGCGCATTGGCGGGGAAAAAGGAGTGCGCGTCAAACCGCATCCGACCGCGGAAGTTTCGCGGTCAGAAAATCCCACTCGCCGCGGGTGAAGGTGCGCCTAGTGATCGCAGGTGCAGGCGTATTCCGGGTTCTTGCACTCCTTGCACTCGTGGGTCTCGAGCTTGAGGCGGAAGTTCTTCGGCTTCGCGTCGGCGCTGGTCTTCGCCTGCACGACGACTTGGTAGCCTTCGCCCGCGGGCAGCGTGGTTTTCGAGACGAGAAGATCGCCCTTCTTTTCAAACTCCAGCTTCGTCTTTGCGCCGGGCGCCTCGGCGGTCGCGGCGAAGACTTGCGCTGCCGCCGGCTGCTTCTTCCCGGCGACATCGTAAAAGGCGATGCTGATCGTGCGATCCTTCTCGACGAAAAACTCGGCGTTCACGCCGTCGAGTTCGAGGATGCGGCCGTGGCGTGGGCCGGCTTTTACTTTGGCTTCCGCCAGCGCGGGCGCGGCGGCGAGGGCGAGGAGGGTGAAGATGTTGAGCAAGGTTTTCATGCGGGAATGAGTTCCGGTGTTGGGGTCGGTTGGTTGGTTGGTTTTCCTTTTCGCTCCAGCCACTCGTAGAGCACCGGGACCACAAGCAGCGTGAGCAAAGTCGAAGTGAGGATTCCGCCGATGACGACGGTCGCGAGCGGGCGCTGGACCTCCGCGCCGGCTCCGGTGGCGAGCGCCATCGGCACGAAGCCGAGCGACGCAACGAGGGCGGTCATTAGCACGGGCCGCAGCCGCGTCATCGCGCCGTGGAGCACGGCTTCGTGGACCTCGCGGCCTTCTTCGCGGAGTTGGTTGAAGTAGCTCACCATCATCACACCATTGAGCACCGCCACGCCGCTGAGCGCGATGAAGCCGACTCCGGCGGAGATGGTGAATGGCATTCCGCGCACCCACAGTGCGAAGATGCCGCCGGTCACCGCGAGCGGGATGCCGGAATAGACGAGCGTCGCCTGCCGCAGACTGCCGAAGCTGAGGAAGAGCAGCACGAAAATCAGCCCCAGCGCGAGCGGCACGACAATGGCCAGTCGCGCCTTGGCTTCGACGAGATTTTTGAACTGCCCGCCGAATTCGAAGTAGTAGCCATCGGGAAACTTCACCTTCTCGCGGAGCGCGCGGGTCGCCTGCTCGACGAAACTCGCGGTGTCGCGGCCGCGCACGTTGATCAGCACACTCACGCGGCGTTGCGCGTCCTCGCGGACAAATTGCACGGGCTGTTCGACGAGCTTCACCTTCGCCACCTGGCCGAGCGCGAGCAGGCCGCCTTCCTCGGTCCGCAGCGGCAGGCGCTCCATCGCGGCCACGTCGTTGCGACGCTCCTCGGCGAGCCGCACGAGGATCGGCGTGCGGCGGTTGCCCTCGATGAGCGTGCCGACTTCCCTGCCGGCGAGCGCGGTTTCCACGAGGCGGTTGAGGTCGTCGGCGTGGACGTTGAATTTGCGCAGCGCGTCGCGATCAGGCTGGATCTCGACCATCGGGTTCTTGCCGATGCTGTCGAACTCCGTCTCGCCGCCGCCCGCGATGCCACCGAGCACCTCGCGCACTTCGCCCGCGAGCCGCTCCAGCTCCGCGTAGTCGTCGCCAAAAATCTTGCACACGAGATCCGCGCGCGCGCCGGCCATGATCTCGTTGAACCGCATCTGGATCGGCTGCGAAAGGAGGACGTTCTGTCCCGGCACATGGTCGAGCACCGTGCGGCGCATCAGTTCACCGAGCGCTTCTTTCGTGATCCGGCGTCCGTTCACGCTGCGCCATTTTTCCGGTGGATGAAGCATCACGTAAGTGTCCGCGACGTTCGGGTTCATCGGGTCGGTGGCGACTTCGGCAGTGCCGATGCGCGAGAAAATTTCTTTGATCTCCGGGAACTCGCGGCGGAGCACGGCTTCACTCTGCTTTTGCAAATCGAGCGACGCGCCGAGGCCGGCGCTGCTGCTGCGGATAAGCTGGAGTGTGAAGTCGCCTTCGTCGAGCTGCGGTATGAACTCGGAGCCCATGCGCGAGAAGACGGCGAGCGAAAGGCCGAAGAGCGCGAGCATCGGCAGCACGGCCAGCCAGCGGAAGCGGAGGCTGAAACGCAACAGCGGCGCGTAGGCCGCCTTGGTCGCGCGGACGATGAAGTTATCCCGTTCCTCGAGATGGCCGCCGAGAAGGTACGAGCAAAGCACCGGCATCAGCGTGAGCGCGAGCACGAGCGCGCCACCGAGCGCGAGCATCACCACGACCGCCATCGGCTTGAACATTTTCCCCTCGATCCCCTGGAGCGCCAGGATCGGCAGATAGACGACGGTGATGATGAGCACGCCGAAGAACATCGGGTTCGCCACTTCCTTCGCCGCGCGCAAAACCTCGCGGGCTCGCTCGGCTGCGGTGAGGCGCCGCCCGAGTGCGTGTTGCCGCACGCCGAGATGCCGCACGATGTTTTCCACCATCACGACGGCGCCATCGATGATCAGGCCGAAATCGATCGCGCCGAGACTCATCAGATTTCCGCTCAAGCGCAGCTCCACCATGCCGATCATCGCAAAGAACATCGCCAGCGGGATGACCAGCGCGACGATGATCGCCGCGCGCCAGTTGCCGAGCAGCGCGAAGAGCACGACGACCACGAGCAACGCGCCTTCTGTGAGGTTTTTTTCCACGGTGCCGATGGTGCGATTCACCAGTTCGCTGCGGTCGTAGAGCGTGCGAATGACGACACCGGCCGGAAGCTTTTGCTGAATCTCGCCGAGCTTCGCGCGCACGGCCTGCGCGACGATCCGCGAGTTTTCGCCCGCGAGCATGATGCTCGCGCCGACCAGCGCTTCCTCGCCGTTATCGGTGCTCGCGCCAGTGCGGAAGTTCGTGCCGATGCCGACCGTCGCGACTTCGCTGAGCAGGATCGGCGTCACGCCACCGGCGAATTTCAACGGCAACTGCGCGATCTCCTCGGTCGTCGTCACCCGGCTCGCGGCGCGCACGATGAGTTGCTCACCGCCGACCTCGACGTAGCCGCCACCCGCGTTGCGCGTGTTTTGCTCGATGATCTCCGCGAGCCGATCGAGCGAGAGCCCTGCCGCCGCGAGGCGCGCCACGTCGGGCTGGATGACGATCTGCTTTTCGTAGCCGCCGCTCGTGTTCACCTCCGCGACGCCCGGCGTGCCGCGCAGCAGCGGCTTCACCTGATATTCCTGAATCTGCCGGAGCGCCATGAGCTGCTCCTCGCGAGTGACCGGCTTGTGTGGCGCGTCGGCGGTGTAGTCGAGGCTGTAGTAAAAGATCTCGCCGAGGCCGGTGGCGATCGGCGCGAGGCGCGGCGTGAGTCCGGGCGGCAAGTCTTCGAGCACTCCCTGAAGGCGCTCGGTCACGAGTTGCCGGAGGCGATAGAGATCCACGCCATCCTGGAAAGTCAGCGTGATCTGCGAAAGACCGAACTTTGAAAGCGAACGCAGCTCGACCATCTCGGGCAGCCCGGCCATTTCGCTCTCGATGGGAAAGGTGACGAGCTTCTCGACTTCCTCCGGCGCGAGCGCCGGCACGGCCGTGTTGATGAGGATCTGCGGATTCGTGATGTCCGGCACCGCGTCGATCGGCAGCCGCGCCGCGGCCCACACGCCGATGCCGATGAGCACGACGATGGCGAGCAGCACGGCGGCGCGCTGCCGCATCACGAATTCGAGGAGGCGGTGCAGCATGAGGTCAGTGGCCGCAGTTGCAGGACTTGCCGCCGCGGAGGACTTGCAGCTCGGCGAGCCAGAGCGACATCACGGGCGTCACGACGATCTGGTCGCCGGTATAAAGTCCGTCCGTGATCTCCGCGTGCGCGTCGCTTATCGCGCCGACTTTCACCGGCGTGCGCACATAGAACGCGCCGTTCACCGCATAGACGAAAGTGCCCTCGGCGGTCGTGAGCAACGCGGAGCGCGGGATGGCCGTCACGGCCTCTCCCGCCGGAGCGCGGAAGGTCGCCAGCACCCGCGCGCCCGTCTCGAGTGGCGTCTCGCTTTCCACCGCCACCTCGAAATCGCCGAGCGTCTGGTAAGGCGCCTTTTCGATCCGCTTCACCACGCCATTCCCGCGCGACGCGCCCGGCGCATCCACGCTCAATTCGACTTCGGCACCCGGCTTCACCAGCGCGGCCTGCGCGGCGGTGAGCCAGCCGGAGGCCTCATTCGCCGTGGGCGAAAACGCGACCCGTTGCACACCCTCGGCGCCAGCCATGACATGCAGCGCGACCGTGAACGACGGCGCAACCTTTGCCTCGCCGACCTCCGCCACGGCCAGACCGATCGACTGCTTCATCGTCTCGCTGAGCGCGACGCCGGTGTCGCGCTTGAACTGCGCGCCGTTTTCCGGCGGATGTTCGCTCTCGTGATCGGCGACAGGTTTTTGACAGGCCGCGAGCAATGCGGCGGTGAGGATGAGGACGAGCGTTTTCATTTCGTGAGTTTGGTTCCAGTGAGCAGTTCGAGTTCAGCCATCGCGTTCAGCGCGTCGGCCTGCGTGGCGTAGATGGCTTCGAGCGCTTCGAGGTAGCTCGATTGCACTTCGAGGTAGGTGGAAAGCGGCACCGCCCCGAGGCGGTAGTGCCGGTCGGCGAGCGACGCTGCTTCGCGGAGCTGTTCGACGACTTTCGGATTCCAACGCGCCATTTCCTTGCGATGCAACTCGTAGTCGAATGCGTTCGTGCGCAGCTTGCGCTCGACTTCCCTCTGCGCGAGCCGGAGCGAAGTTTGCGCCTGGACTTCCCGCGCCTTCGCCGCGTCGGTGTTCCCCGAATTGCGATTCCACAGCGGCAGCGGGAGCGACACCGCCACGCCCGCGACCGTCTCCTTGTCCGCCGCCTTCTCCTGCGAAAACTGCGGTCCGACCGTGATCGTCGGCCACGCTTCTTTCTCGCTCAGGCGCACCTTGAAGCCCTGCTGCGCGAGCTCGATCTCGCGCTGCCTCAGTTCGAAATTCCCAGTCGCCGCGCGATGGATCAGTTCATCGATCTGCGGCAGTTCGGCAAAGTTCGGCGTCACCTCCAGCACGAGCACGCGCTCGCCGATCGGCCGCCCGCGCAATTGATTGAGTTCGAAGAGCGCCTCCTGCGCTTCGTGCGCCGCTTCGCTCGACGCGCGGCGCTGCTTGATCACCGTGGCCTCGATCGCGCGCATCTCCACGAGTGGCGCCACGCCTGCCGGTTCGCGCTGCACGATCGTGGCCACGAGTTC
>JBAVML010000403.1:0-15480 GCA_049690035.1 Chthoniobacteraceae bacterium | reverse complement strand
GGCGAAGCACGTGATCTATCTGCACCAGTCCGGCGCGCCGTCGCAGATCGACCTCTTCGATCACAAACCGGCGATGCAGCAGCACCACGGGGAGGAACTGCCCGCGTCGATTCGCCAAGGGCAGCGCATCACCGGAATGACCTCGGGGCAGAAGGCGTTTCCGATTGCGGCGACGAAATTTCCTTTCCAGCAATACGGCAGGAGCGGGCTGTGGTTGAGCGATCTGCTCGCGCAGCACGGCAAGGTCGCCGACGACATCTGCGTGGTGAAGTCGATGTTCACCGAGGCGATCAATCACGATCCGGCGATCACCTTCATCCAGACCGGTTCGGAGCAGCCCGGCCGGCCGTGCATGGGCTCGTGGGTGACTTACGGCATCGGGAGCGAGAATCAGAACATGCCGGCGTTCATCGTGCTCATTTCGCAGGGCTCGGGGAACAAGACAGATCAGCCGCTGTTCTCGCGGCTATGGGGCAGCGGATTTTTGCCGAGTAGCTATCAGGGGGTGAAGTTTCGCAGCAAGGACGACCCGGTGCTTTACATCAACAATCCACCGGGCATCGACGACTCCACACGCCGCGAGATGCTCGACACCTTGAAGGGGTTGAACGGCTTGCAGGTGAACGAACTCGGCGACCCGGAGATCGAGACGCGCATCGCGCAATACGAGATGGCTTATCGCATGCAGGCGAGCGTGCCGGAACTGATGGACCTGAGCAAAGAGCCGGCGAGCACGTTCGAGCTGTATGGCGAAGATGCGCGGACGCCGGGAACCTTCGCCGCCAATGCGCTGCTCTCGCGGCGACTCGTGGAGCGCGGTGTGCGCTTCGTGCAGCTCTATCACCGCGGCTGGGATCAGCACAATCAGCTCGCCGCGCATTTGCCGAAGCAATGCGCGGATGTCGATCAGGCAAGTGCCGCGCTCGTGCTCGACCTGAAGCAACGTGGTTTGCTCGACGAAACGCTCGTGGTCTGGGGCGGCGAATTTGGCCGCACGGCCTACGTGCAGGGGAACATCGACAACGCCGCCTACGGTCGCGATCACCATCCGCGGTGCTTCTCGGTGTGGCTCGCAGGCGGCGGGATCAAGCCGGGCGTATCGATCGGCGAGACCGACGACTACTGCTACAATATCGTCCGCGATCCGGTGCACGTGCATGACCTCAACGCCACGATCCTGCGCTGCCTCGGCATCGATCACGAGCGCCTGACTTATCGTTTCCAAGGCCGCGACTTCCGCCTCACCGACGTGCACGGGAAGGTCGTGAAGAGCATCCTCGCCTGAAACTTCGCAAACGCGTCACCGCGCCTCCCTCCGGCCCTTGCCAGTGCGCTTGCGGCCCACTAGACCTTGCCGCCTATGACCAGTTCCCCCCGCGCAAAACTTTTCATCATGATGGTGCTCGAGATCTTCATCTGGGGCGCGTGGCTCCCGCTGATCTTCGGCTACCTCCCGAGCCTCGGCTTCTCGCCGACCGAACCCCCGAAGGCGCTGGCCGGGTTCATTCCATCAGCGCTTTCGAGCCTGTTCTCCGAGCAGGGACTCATTCTGAACGCCTTCCCGGTCGCCGCGATCGTCGGCATGTTTTTTAGCAATCAATTCGCTGATCGAAACTTCGCGGCGGAAAGGTTTCTCTCCTTCAGCCATCTCATTGGCGGCCTCGCCATGATCGGCCTCACCTTCACGCACAGCTTCTGGCCGTTCTTCACGCTCATGCTCGTGCACTGCCTGCTCTATGTGCCGACGATGTCGATCACCAACTCGATCGCCTTCGCGAACATGAAGGACCCGCAATCCGAATTCGGCATCGTGCGCATGGGCGGAACGATCGGCTGGATCCTCGCGGCCTGGCCGATGACTTTCATCCTCGTCGATTGGGAGAAGGTGCACGCGGCGCACACGACGGGATTCGTTTCATGGATCGGCACGGTGCTCGCCTCCGGCATTACCGGCGAAGCGCTGAAGAACGCGACCGGCTACACCTTTCTCGTCGCCGGCATCGCGTCGCTCGCGCTGGCCGGTTTCAGCCTCGTCCTGCCGCACACGCCGCCGAAGCAGATCGTGGCGGGCGCCGACAAGTTCGCCTGGCTTGAAGCGACGCGGCTGCTCAAACATCCCTTCGTGCTCGTGCTCTGGATCGTCACGCTCATCGACGCGTTTGTGCACAACAGCTACTTCAACTGGACCGGCGTTTTCCTCGGCACCGCGCCCGCCGCCGGCGGCGTGGGCATCGCGAGCAACTGGATCATGCCGGTGATGAGCGTCGGGCAAATCGCGGAAATCCTCACCATGTTCATCCTCGGCGCCACGCTGCGGAAGCTCGGCTGGAGAGCGACCATGATCGTCGGCATCCTTGGCCACGGCGCGCGCTTTGCGATCTACGCGTTCTTCCCCGGCAGCCCCGGCCTCATCATCGCAGTGCAAATTCTCCACGGGATCTGCTACGCGTTTTTCTTCGCGACCGTTTACATCTTCGTGGACGCCTACTTCCCGAAGGATGTGCGCTCCAGCGCGCAGGGGTTGTTTAACGTGATGGTCCTCGGCTTCGGTCCGCTGCTGGCCAATACGATCTGTCCGATCCTGCTCCAGGTGACCTTCAAGCACGGCGATATCGTCGATTTCCGCGGCCTGTTTCTGGTCTCCACTTTCTTCGCGCTCGCGGCGGCCGTTTTGCTGGCGCTGTTCTTTCACCCTCCGAAAGTAGAAGCCGCCGGAGCGGGTGCCGCGCCGCACTAGTCCCAGTCGGCGCGCAGTTCTTCCGGCGTCCTGCCCTGCGCGCGCAGGGCTCGCAGGCTGAGGGCGTCGGCGCGCTTGGCCAGCCGCACTCCATTCGCGTCTGTGACCAGCGGGCAGTGGAAAAACGCGGGCGGCGCGAAGGCCAGCGCGCGGAATAACAGCAGTTGGCGAAACGTGCTCGCGATGAGATCGGCGCCGCGCACGACTTCCGTGATGCGCATGGCCGCGTCGTCCACCGTACAGGCGAGTTGATAGCTGGGGAGGTCGTCCTTTCGCCAAACGAGGAAATCGCTGAAATCCACGCCCGCCACCGCGCGCTGCGCGCCGCAGTGGCCGTCGATGAACTCAACCACCTCGCGATCAGGCACGCGGAAGCGCCAGTTCACGCCGCGGCGTTCGCGAGCAGGCGACTTTCCGCGACAGGTTCCGGGATAGAGCGGTTCGTCCTCGCCTTGGTGCGGAGCGGCCAGCGCCCGCGCCACGTCCTGTCGGGAACAGGTGCACGGGTAAATGAAACCCGCGCCGCGGAGCGCATTGAAAGCAGCGAGATAGAATTTCATTCGCGCACTTTGATCGTAGGGAGCGTGTGGCCCGCCGACGTCAGGCCCCTCCCTCCAGCGGAAGCCAAACCAGCTCAGGTCCTCAAACATCGCCGCGACGAACTCCGGCCGGCTGCGCCCGCGGTCGAGATCGTCGTTGCGCAGGATCAATTCACCGCCGGCCGCGCGCGCCTGCGCCGTCCAAAAAGTTCGCGCATGCCCGAGGTGAAGGTAGCCGGTCGGCGAAGGGGCGAGGCGTCCACGGTAGCTCATGAGTTCAGTCACGCTTCATCCGCAGAACGTGTCATCTTGAGCGTGGCGGAAGACCTCATTTTCGTGAGCAGCGGCGGTGCAGAGCCGCCTACTTGATGAAGTGCAAGCGCCTGCGACAAGCTCAAGATTCATGAACGACGACTACCACCAGCGCTTCTCCGGCCTCGCCCGACTCTACGGCACCGCCGGCTTGCTACGCCTGCGCTCGGCGCACGTCTGCGTCATCGGCGTCGGCGGCGTAGGGTCGTGGACCGTCGAAGCCCTCGCCCGCTCCGGCGTCGGCGCGCTCACCCTCATCGACCTCGACGATGTGTGCGTCACCAATGTCAACCGCCAGCTCCCCGCGCTCGACGGCCAGATCGGCCGGCCGAAAATCGACGTCCTCGCCGAGCGCATCCACCTCATCCAGCCCACGTGCCGCGTCACCCACTGCGCCGAATTCTTTACCCCCGCCACCTCCGCCGTGCTGCTTGCGCCCGGCTTCGACTTCGTCATCGATGCCACCGACCGCCTCGCCAACAAGTGCGAGATCATCCTCCGCTGCCGCGAACGCAGCATCCCCATCCTCACCTGCGGCAGCGCCGGCGGCCGGCGCGACGGCACCGCGATCCGCGTCGCCGACCTCGCCCGCAGCATCCAGGATGAATTGCTCCGCCAGGTCCGCCGCAAATTGCGGCGCGAATTTCACTTTCCCCGCGACCCGCGCACCGACTTCGGCATCCCCTGCGTCTTTACCCCCGAGCCGCCGCTCTATCCGTGGAGCGATGGCACCTGCGCCGCCGAGCCCGAGCCCGGCAGCAGCCTCACGCTCGACTGCGCCACCGGCTTCGGCACCGCCACTTTCATCACCGGCGCCTTCGGCTTCGCGGCGGCGGGCGAAGTCGTCCGCCGGCTTGCCCTTCGCGAGCCCTGATTCGCTCGCGGCTGCAATTATCCCGCCAGCACGCGCTGCAAGCCGCGCAGCGGGATGGCCAGCCAGGTGGGGCGATTGTTCAGCTCGTAGCGGATTTCGTAGATCACTTTTTCGAGGAGGAATGCACTCAGCAAAAAATCAAGATCGGCCTCGGCAGCGGGACGGAAGCTGGCGCCGGTCGTGGCCGCGCACCAAGCTTCGAGGAAGGTGCAAGTGGTGAGTTCGGTCCACGCCTCGGCCCAGAGGCGGGCGCGCTCGGAGTCTTCGCTGCGAGCCGCGTGGGCGGCGTAGTGCAGGGAGCGGAGCATGCCGGCGACATCGCGGACGGGCGATTGCTTGCGCCGGCGTTCGGCGAGCGAGCGAGCGGGCTCACCTTCGAAATCAATGATGACGAAATCGGCACCCGTCTCGAGCACCTGACCGAGGTGGTAGTCGCCATGGGTGCGCGTCTTGGTCGCGGCGATTGAGCGCGTGGTCAGTTCGCGGGCGCGCTGGTCCACGAGTGGAGTGGCCGCGGCGAGTTCGGCGGCATCGGCTGCCGGTGTGGAGGAAGTCACTTCCGCCCAAAGCTGCCGGACGCTTTGCTGAAGGCGGGCGAGGTCGGCGGCGACGAGCGGCTCGGGCGCGAAGTCGGGATTCGATGTGGCGCCGGCAAATGCGACGTGAAGCTCCCCGGTGCGGGTGCCGAGCTGGGTGATGCGGGACAACATTCCCTCGCCCACCAGCGCGCGGATCCCGGCTTCCTTTTCCGGCGATGCGCTGCCGACGCGTTGGTAGAACTCCTTCAATTCCGCGAGCGTGAAGGACCACGCGTCGCCACGATTCGGCACCGCCGCGATCGCGATGGCGAGCAGCGCGGTGTCTCCCGTTCCGACCGGCCATTCCCATTCCAGTGCACCGATGAACCTGGGGACATGCGGAAATTTCCGCTCCTCGGTGAGGAAACGCAGGATCTCGGCGTCGGGATTGATCCCAGTCTCGATGCGGCGGAAGAGCTTCACGAACACCGTCTCACCGTAGAGCAGCGAGGAATTGCTCTGCTCCGCAGAAAGCACGCGCGACTCCGGCGGCGCGGCCGCGGAACCGGTGACCCGTTGCCAGAGCGCGCGGCGAAACTCGGCGGAAAAAAGGGCATCGATCAGCACCATCCCATCGTCCTCGGCGATGAGCGCCGATGGATGCTCGGCGAGCAGAGGTTGCGCCTCCGCGCGGACTAGGCGGAGCAACGGGATCTGGTACAGTTCCGGTTCGCCACTCGCGTAACGCACCTGCACGAGCACGAGTGCGGAGCCTTCGGCAAAGGCGATCACTTCACCGAGCGCGATGCCCTGCAGCTCGCGCGCCTTGCCACCGAACCAGCGGCAGCGCGGCAGGTAGGCCGGCAGCACTTCCGCCTCCAGCCAACGCCGCCCGGCTGCGGAGGCGAAAAACTCGAAGCCCGATGCGGGCGGCGTGCGGTCGCTTGGTGATGTGGGCATGGATGATCGGAGACGGGACGTGGCGTGGCGGCGCAACGCTTTACCCTGCATCGCGGTTCATCGCCAGCGCGGCGGGGCCGGTCCGCGCTTTTCCCCGTGCATCGCCGAAGATCGCGGTGCAGGCTGCCCGCATGCGCTGGCACATCTTTGCGATCGGCAAGCCGAAGCTCGGCTTCGCGCGGGAGGGGCTGGAGGAATATGCAAAGCGCGTGAAGCCTTTCGTGCCCGTGGAGGTGCACTACGTGAAAGCTTCCGCACAGACGGGTGAGAGTGGCGCGCTGCTTGAGCGGAGCAAAGGGATGTTTCGCATCGTGCTCGATGAACGCGGCGACCACGTGACGAGTCGCGCCCTGGCCAGGAAAGTGAGCGACTGGGAGATGCAAGGTCCGCGGGATTTTGCGCTGCTCGTCGGCGGTGCGGACGGACACACCGAAGAATTGCGGCAGGCTGCTGGGTGGTCGTGGTCGCTGAGTAAGCTGACGCTCCAGCACGAGCTGGCGCTCGTCGTCGCGCTGGAGCAGCTCTACCGCGCCTACACGATCAAGGCGGGACTGCCGTATCACCGGGACTGAACGCGGCGGCGCTTTCTAAGCGCTCGCCCCGCGCCCGGTTGTCAGCGCATGATCGCGCCCTCCCGTATGAAATTTCTCCGCACTCCCCTCCTTTCCCTGCTTCTCGCTGTGACTGCACACGCCGCCCCCGAGGCTTTCGAGGTCGGGCCGGCGGAGAAGGATCAGCTCCCCGCCGGGAAGGAAGCCGACGGCATCATCGGCGACTTCATTTTGCGCAACGACAAAATCGAGGCGGTGATTTCCGGCAACCTCCCGCTACGCCGCGCCAACATGAGCACCTTTTACGGCGCGGAGGGCATCACGCCGGGCTGCCTCTACGACCTGACGATTCGCGGCGCGAACAACGACCAGCTCACCATCTTCGCGCCGGCGCAGCAGCAGGGCGCGGTGTCGTGGGTCCGGGTGGCAAAGGACGGGCGCGACGGCGAGGCGATCGTGGAGACGGCGGTGACGGGCGCGAATCACGGCGGGCTCGCGCGTTACCATCAGTATCAACTCAAGGCCGGCTGGGAGGGCGTGCGCATCGTGACCACGCTGGTGAATGAAAGCGCGGAGACGAAGACCGTGAGCCTGATGGACAAGTGGACGAACTTCACCCGCACCGGCACGGCGCTCGGCATCACCTGGGCCGATGCCATCGATCCTGCGGACAAGGCGGGCTACGCCTTCGGACTGCTCGACACGCCAGCCGACGTGGTGCCGGCCAAGCCTTACTCACTGCCCTCCGGCGAGAGCGTGACGGTCACGCGTTTCCTCGCCGTGGGCACTTCGCCGGTCGATGCACTGGGCAATGTAGCCGCGCAGCGCGGACAGGTGGGACAAGTGATCGGCCGCGTCCGCGCGCCGGGCAATGTGGCGGTGGGGACGGCGGAAATTCTGGTGCGCACCGCGGGCAATTCGGACGCCAACGTCGGCGTGCTCCATCCCGACGAGGAGGGCCGCTTTGTGGTCGAGCTCCCGGAGGGCCGCTACAGCGCGACCTTCACCGACCAGGGCCGGGCGGACGTGCAGGAGATGCTCACCGTCAAGAAAGGCGTGCTCGCGAAGCTCGACGTGCAGATGTCCGCGGCCTCCGCGGTAGCTTTCAACATCACCGGCGAGAATGGCGCGGGCCTGCCGTGCAAGGCGCAGTTCCTCGCACTCGATGGCACCGAACCCGCGAACCTCGGACCGAAGAATCGCGCGCACGGCTGCGTGGACCAATATCATTCCGAGAAAGGAAAATTCCGCGTCGCGCTGCCGCCGGGGAAATATCGGGTGATCGTCACGCACGGGATTGAATACAGCCATCTCGCGCAGGAAGTGACGCTGGCGCCGAACGCGACGTTTGCTTTCACCGGAACGCTGAAACGCCTCGTGGACACGCGCGGTTGGGTGAGCGCCGACTATCACAACCACTCCACGCCCAGCGGCGACAACACCTGCGGCACGCCCGATCGCATCATCAATCTCGCCGCCGAGCAGATCGAGTTCGCGCCGACGACCGAGCACAATCGGCTCTCCGACTGGCGCCCGATCATCGACCAACTCGGCCTCGCCTCCGAAGTGCAGACGATCCCCGGCATGGAACTCACCGGCCGTTACGCGCACTTCAATTCCTTCCCCTTCCAGCCCGAGCCGCGCACGCAGGACGGTGGCGCGCCGGTCTGGAATGACGACCCGCGGATCACCGCCATCACGCTGCGCGACTGGCAGGGCGCCGAGCCCGATCGCTGGGTGCAGATCAATCACCCCGATATGGTTAGAAACTTCATCGACGCAAACAGCGACGGACAGGTCGATGGCGGCTTCCGCGGGCTCGCGCAGCTCATCGACGGCATCGAGACCGAGAACGGCAGCATGGGCAGCGAGATCCTCGCCGGCCGGCCGTTCAGCATCGGCAAAAACAAGGACGGCAAGGACAGCGTGCAGCCGCTGCGCGAATTCATCTGGCTGCAAATGCTGAACCGCGGACATCGCTACGCCGCGATGGCCGTTTGCGACGCGCACAGCGTGTACGGCAACGGCGTCGGCGGCTGGCGGATGTACATGCCCAGCAAGTCGGACAACCCCGCCGAGATCGACTGGCGCGAAAACAGCCGGCACGCCAAGGCCGGTCACAGCTACCTCACGACCGGGCCCTTTCTCCAAGTCGCCACCGACGACGGCACCGGCCCCGGCGACACCACGCGCATGGCCGGCGCGAGCGTGAAGCTCAAGGTGCGCGTGCAATGCACCGACTGGATCGACATCGATCGCGTGCAAGTGCTGGTCAATGGCCGCGCGCGCAGCGACCTGAATTTCACCCGCACCACGCATCCGCAGATGTTCCGCGACGGCGTGGTGAAGTTCGACTCCACACTCGACGTGCCGCTGAGCGAAGACTCGCACCTCATCGTCGTCGCCTGCGGCGAACACAGCGACATCTCGATCGGCTACGGCACCAGCGATCAGGCGAAGACGCATCCGTGCGCCTACCACAATCCCATCTTCGTGGATGTGGACGGCCACGGCTTCACGCCGAACGGCGACACGCTCGGCTTTCCCCTGCCCGTCGCCAAACTGAGCGTGGAGGAAGCGCGCCGCCAGCTCGGCGAGGCTGCTCCGGTGAAGAAGTAAACCTGGTGCACGCTGCGCGCAGGCTGCCACCGCACGGCTCAATGCAGCATCGGCAGCGGATTCGGCTCGCGAATCAACTGCGCGTCGAGATCGAGGAAGTAGTCGAGCCGGCGCTCCGTTTCCGGCAGGTCGATGTGGCGCGCCATGATGAGGTAGGTTGCGTAATGATTGCCCTCGCTCTCGACGAGGCTCGCGTAGAAATCGGCCAGCCCGGGATCGAGATCGCGCACGCCTTCCGCGAGGATCTGGAACTTCTCGCAGCTCCGCCCCTCGATCAGCGCGCAGACCACGAGGTGATCGATCGCCTGCTGCTTCCGGCCTTTCCGCACCTGCGCCATCATCCCGGAAATCCACGGGCTGCGATGCGGCCCCCCAAACGCAATGCCGCGCTCGCGGAGAAGATCGAGCACGAGCCCGAAATGCTGCAGCTCCTCGATGGCAATCGCATTCAGCTCCGCGAGGTAGTCGCGCAGCTCGTCATACTTCTCCAGATTCAGCGCCGCGTTCGCCGCCTTCCGCTCGAGATAAGCGTGATCGATGAGCACCGCGGGCAGGTTGCCGCGCACTTTCGGCAGCCAGGATTCGGGAAGTTTTTCGCGCCAAAGGAGCATGAGTCAATCGATCGTAATTCCAGCCGCAATCAGTTCATCGTCTAAAATGCGGGACGCGTTGCCGAACACCTCGTCGAGCGGTCGCCGCGCGTCGATTCGCCGGATGAAGGGCTCCGGAAGCGAGAGGAAAATGTCGCGCACTTTCGCGAGATAAGTCACCGCCTCGAAATCATCGGGCTGATCGCCGCGGCGCAGAATGCGGCCCGTGCCCCCGAGCGGATCGATGTCGAGCAGCAACACAAGATCGGGCCGCGGCGAGAACGCTTCGTTGCGCGCGATGATCTCGGCTGGATCGGCGCCGCGTGCGCCCTGGTAGGCGGCGGTGGAAAGATAGTAACGATCGAGGATCACGATCTCGCCGCGCGCGAGCGCCGGACGAATGAGCGTGGTGACGTGCTCGGCGCGATCCTTGAGGAAGTGATCGAGTTCATCAGCAAGCGAAAGGCGCCCCGTCTTCGCCGACTGTCGCAGCGTGGTGCCGTGCGGGCCGTCGGTCGGCTCGCGGCTGACGACGGCGACCAACCCACGCTCGCAGACGTGCGCAGCCAGCCGGCGACCGAGCGTGGATTTTCCCGCGCCGTCGATGCCTTCGAGGACGAGGAGGAAGCCGGGGGCGTTGGGACGGTGCATGGGCGCTGATCTAATGACGTGCAGGCGGCGACGTCACGCCCTTCCCTCACTCACCGCTGCTGGGCGCCGGCTTGCAGAAGGCGAGACTTCCCGCCCAACGACGAGCGCAGCCACTTTTACCGGGAAGGGAAGCGCCGCGAGTGTGTTCTGGGACTGCGGCGGGGATAGACACAGGCTCTCGATCGGCTGCTCCATCATCAGCACGAGCCAGGGGAACCGCACGCGCGTTTAAGGGAAACGCCGGATCGACTGCCGGGTGACTTTGTAAACGCTCGAAGGTAAAATCTTCCGCGCGGGGGCAGGCGGGCACGCGCCCGGATTTCCCACCGCGAAATTCCAGCCGTCATCCCGCTATGAAAAACGCCCCCTCCTCGATCGAACTTCTCGAACCCCGCATCGCCCCGGCGACTCTCGTCGGCAACGTGCTCACCTACACCGACATCGATGGCGACCTCGTGAAGGTAGCCTTCACCAAAGCCACGATGGACCCCGGCGACTTCGCCTTCTCCACCGGCACCGCCAATGACGGCGTCGATACGCCGCGCACGCTGACCGGCATCGATCTCAGCGGGAATATCGGCGGCGGTTTTATCCTCACCGCTACCCCAAAGACTGGAAAGGGCGACAGCCAGGCGAATGTGGGAGCGATCATTTCGGACACCGACATCGGCACCGTGAAAGTCGATGGCGACGTGGCGGCGATGGGGGGCTTCGCCAACCCCAATGTGAAGAGCTTCACCGCCCTTTCCATGGGGGTGGTAAACCCCGCAAACGGCACTTCCGCCTCGTATCTCGGGAGCGTGGGCACTTTTGCCGTGAAGGGGAGCGTGGTGAGTGTGGCCCTGAACTTTAGCAGCAGCGTGAAGAGTCTCTCGATCGGCGGCAATTTCGGCGCGGCCACCTCTTCCACCTTCGCTAATATCGGGGGAACGGTCGGCAGCTTCAAAGTCGCGGGTTCCATCATCGGCAAGGACCTGTCGGTCGTTGTCCACGGCGCTGTGGGTGCCTTCAGCGTCGGCGGATCGATTGTCGGCGGAAAGGACGACCTTCCCTCCGGCGCATATCAAGTTGATCTCTCCTCCGCCAAAAGCATCTCCGTCGGCGGCGATCTCCGCGGCGGTGCCGGCGTGGGTGGCGGCAGCATCATCGTCGGCGGCACGGTCGCCTCGGTGAAGATCGGCGGCTCGATGATCGGGGCGGGGGACAAGAACCGCAGCGCCAGCTTCATCGGCGCCAACGTGGGCAGCTTCACGATCGGACACGACCTGGTCAGCAATCTCTTCGGCGGGACGGCGTCGGAAAACGGCACGATCTCCCTCTCAGGAAATCTCGGCTCGCTGAAAATCGGCGGCGACATCATCGCGGGTGCGGTGACCTCGAGTGGATACTTTCCCGCCACCATCAGCGCGAAGGGCACCATCGGATCGCTGAGTGTGGGCGGCAGCATTCTCGGCGTCGCCGCACATCCCATCTATATCCTCGCCGGCGGCTTCGGCGCCGCACCGGGGGCGACCGCGATCAAGAGCTTCACGGTGAAGCACAACGTCGAATTCGCCCGGATCGTTGCCGGTTACGAAGGTATCGGCACCACCTTCACTCAGCGCAATACGGATGCCGGCATCGGCAGCATCAGCATCGGCGGCAATCTCACCGGCACCCAGATCGACATCGGCTCCACCCCCGGCAGCGACGAACCCGGTACGTCGAATGACCTGCTCATCCCCACCAGCCTGGCACGCCTCGACAGCATCAAAATCGGTGGCGCGCTCACCGGCATCGCGGGCGATCCCACGACCTACTATGTCCAGGCTCCGGTGATCAAGAAGGCCACCATCGGCAAGGCGACCTACAGCGGAGCCCAGCTTCAGGGCTACGTCGATCTCAACGCGATCGGCAAAGCCGCGATCGGCGGCCTCGCCTGAGGCACGCGCCGCTCCGCATCAAATGCGCGCGACTTCGCCGATGACGAAATCCGGCGTGGGTCCGACGAAGAATCCGTCGGTCTTGTTGGCGGCGGTGAAGGCGAGCTTCACGCCGCCGAGGGTCACGCTGCCGATCATCTCGGCCACGATGCCGTAGCGGTCGCCAGGCTCGAGGCTGCCCGCTGCGCGACCTTTGATCGTGATGCTGGCGATGCTCGCCACCACGCCCGCCGGACCGCTGGGAGCGAAGACATCGTCGCCATTGCCGAAGTCCACGCTCGGGTCCGGCGCATTCACCCGCGAGGTGAGGCCAGCGGTGACGCTGGAGGCGACCCAATCGCGGCCCACGGTGATCGCGCCGATCTGCGCGTGGCCGTTGGTCGGGTTGTCGAACCCGTCGAAGCCGGCGCGGATCAGGCCGTGCGTGAAGCCGCCGCCGATTTTCACGCTGGTGATGGCCACGGACTTCGTCCCGGTGAGCGCACCCTGGCCTTGGATGACGTACGGCGCCGTGGCTGTCCCGAGCACATCGCCCGCGATCGCGACCGGACCGAGTTTGCCGCCCGCGAAGATGCCGCCGCTGAACTTCCCGGCGCCCGCGCGGGCGTCGCCGCCGATGCTCACCCCGGCGAGATCTGCGCCCGTGTTGCGGGTGTAAATGATCGCGCTATCGAGCCCGCTGCCGACCTGATCGCCCGCGATGCGCACCATGCCCATGCTCCCCTGGCTATCGATCGCGCCACTTTCATACCCAACACCGCCGAGTTGCGAACCGCCGATGGTGACGTTGCCCAGCTTTCCCACGCTCTGGATCGCACCGCTGAACCTGCCGCCCGCGCCGCGCAGATCCCCGGCGATGCTCACGTTGCCAAAATCTCCGCCGCTGTAAATCGAGCCGCTGTAGAAGCCCAGGCCACCGATCAGGTCGCCGCCGACCTTGACCGCGCCGAGCCGGTCGATGGTGTCGATCGCACCCGAATCGGCCACCTTCCCTCCGATCAACGAGCCGCCGACGGTGACGCTGGCGAGCCCGCCGCCGTTGGTCGCACCGACCGCGCGAACCACCTCAAATCTCGCGCCGTCGAGATCGCCCGCAACCTTCAGCGAACCCGCGCCTCCCGAGATGGTGCTCCGCAACCCGATGCCCGTATCCGCCGTGCGTCCCCCGAAGAAGCCGAGGCTGCCCACGGTGAGACTTTTGAGGGCCAGGCCGGTGTCCGCATCGCCCGAGACGATCCTCCCGAGGTCGCCGCTCACCGTCACCTTGCCGAGATCGACCCCGGTCGCGTCGATGAAGCCCACGTTCACCTTCCCGTCGCCGCCAGCGGCGCGCTTGACGGTGAAGGTGATATCTGCGCCGTCGAACGTGATGCCACCGAACCCGTTGGTGAGGGTAAGCGAGAGCAGCTGTGCACCGGGCGCGCTGGCGCCATGCTTGAGCAACTGCACGTTGGACCCGTCGGGGTTGAATGCTGGCTTGCTCGACGACACCGTCACGAGGTCTCCATCGACGTCGGTAAACCTGACGGCGTTGATCTTGCCCCGGATGCTCGAGAGACTGTCCGGGAGGACGAACTCGCCGCTCGGCCCGCCGAGCACGAGATAGCTCGCACCGGCGTTGCTTCCGGCCGTGGGGTTCGAGACGAGCAGGTCGGCGAAGCCATCGCCGTTCACATCGCCCGCGCCGCTCACCGCCGTGCCGGCGCCGACCGCACCCGTCACGCCGTGGAGCTTGAAAAAATTCGCGCCATCGGGCGCCCCGAGATTCGGCCCCGTGAAGGTTCCCGCGTGCCCGAAGATCACGTAGGCGTCGCCCACGTCGGGCACCATGGTGCCATTCTGCGGCGCGCCGATGACGAGGTCGGCGAAGCCGTCGCCATTCACATCGCCCGCGCCGCTCACCGCTGCGCCCGCGAAGTCTTCGAGGAACGGGCCGAAGACCGAGAAGCCATTCACGCCGTTGAGCGTATCGAGGGTGATCACATCGGAGAAAACGCCCGCCTTACCGAAGACGACGTGGGCCGCGCCGCGGTGATTGCCCCCCTGCGCCTTGCTCGCGCCTACGATCACATCCGCGAAGCCATCTCCATTCACATCGCCCGCGCCGCTCACCGCGCCGCCGGTGCCGTCATTGTTCGACACGCCGTTCAGCTTGAAGCCCGTGCTGCCGGTCAGCGTCTCCAGGCCGATCGTCGCGGAGAGCGTCGCCCCGCCGAAGACCACATAGGCCGCGCCTTTGGTCCCACCCTCCGCCTTGGGCGCGCCGACGATCACATCCGCAAAGCCGTCGCCATTCACATCGCCCGCTCCGCTCACCGCCACGCCCGCGCCGTCATTGGCACTCACGCCATTGAGTTGCACGCCCTCGGTGGTGAGCCCGCTGAGCGGGAGATTCGCCGCGAAGCCGCGCGCTTTTCCGTAGATGAGAAAGGCCGCGCCCTTCCCGCCCGCGACGCCATCGGCGCCCACGATCACATCGTCGAAGCCATCGCGATTCACGTCTCCCGCGCCACTCACCGAGATGCCTGCGCGATCACCCGCGGTGGCCTCGCTGATCTTGAACCCCGAGGTGCCATCGAGACTCGAGACCGAGAACTGCGCGGCGAACCCATTCGCCTTCCCAAAGATCACATAGGCCGCGCCCGGCCCATTGGCGAAGCGCGCGCCGACGATCAGGTCGTCGAAGCCATCACCATTCACATCGCCCGCCGCGCTCACCGCGCCGCCGAGCCGGTCGCCGGCCCCCCCGCCAGTGATGCGGAAACCCTTGGTGCCATCGAGGAAGGTGGCGTCCAGCGTCACGTTCGCCGGAAAGCCCGTCGCCGTGCCAAAGATCACAGCCGCCGCACCCACGCCGAGATTGAAGGCCTCTTCCCCGACGACGAAATCATCAAACCCATCGCCATTCACATCCCCCGCCGCACTCACCGCCGAGCCGGAAAAATTGCCCGCATTCGCCCCCTGCAACTTCGAGCCATTGGCGCCGCTGAGGTCGGCGAGATTCACGATGCCCGAGGTAAAAGCCGGCGCGATGCGGGCTTCGAGGGCTTCGACGGCGGATTCCCTGCGCACGGAAGATTTCATAGCTGAGTTATCGTCAATGCCGCCGGAATGGCGAGCGCGGAGCGGGAGTCGGCTGGAAAATTTTGTGCGTTCGTCACCGCGCCCCGCGCCCCGCTCACGGCCCTCATTCAGCGTCGCCAGCCC
>JBAVML010000402.1:0-16579 GCA_049690035.1 Chthoniobacteraceae bacterium | reverse complement strand
GCCTACATGCGAGGCCTGCTCGCCTGACGAGATCGCGTTTTCAGTTTCGGCCTTCGGTTCTCACTGATTTTTCCTCCCAACTCGGAGGGGTTTCACGCAATCCTCTGCGCGTTCGTCCTTTTGGCGCGCGCTCATGAATCCTTACGAAACCGAAAAGCTGCTCGCGGAATACCTGCTGTTTCACTACGGCGCGGAATCCGAAATCCTGCCGGAGCGTTACGGCGGCGCCGAGGCGCTCTTCTACCCCGTGCGCATCGTCGCGGAATGTGTGCATGCCGCCGCCCTCGCACCCGGCGCCCGGGCGCTGGACATCGGCTGCGCGGTGGGCCGTTCGACGTTCGAACTCGCGCGCTGTTGCGCCTCGGCGGTGGGGATCGATTATTCGCACCGCTTCATCGGCGCCGCCGAGGCGATCCGCCGCCAGGGAATGCTCGCCTACGATCGGGTGGATGAAGGCGCGCTGACCACGCCGCTCAAGGCGCTGCTGCCGGATGGCATCGATCGCGGCCGGGTCTCCTTCGAGCAGGGCGACGCGATGAGCCTGCGCAGCGATCTGGGACAATTCGATGTCGTGCTGCTCGCCAATTTGATCGACCGCCTGCACGCACCCCTGCGCTGCCTCCAGCGCCTGCCCACGCTGGTCAAGCCGGGCGGCCAGCTCGTGATCAGTTCGCCCTACACCTGGCTGGAAGAATACACGCCGCGCCCCCACTGGGTCGGCGGCTTCGAGCGTTTCGGTAAGCCGGTGACGACGCTCGATGGCTTGAAGGAAACACTGTCCGCGGACTTTGATCTGGTGGAAACGAAGGAGCTGCCTTTCCTCCTCCGCGAGCACGCTCGCAAGTATCAACTCAGCGTCGCCGAAGCTTCGCTCTGGCGACGCAAAACGGATTGAACCGCATGGCGACTGACTGGGAGGCGCAATATCAAAAAGGCGAGACGCCGTGGGACAAGGGCGCACCGAGCCCCGGCCTGCTCGATGCGCTGGCCAGCGAACCTCTGCGAGGCCGAGTCCTCGTGCCGGGCTGCGGCGCGGGTCACGACGTGCGCGCGATCGCGCCGCTGGCGGAGGAAGTCATCGGCATCGACATCGCGCCCTCAGCGGTCGAGGCGGCGCGCCGCTTTGCGCCGACTGGCCGGGAGCGCTACGAACTCGCCAACCTCTTCGATCTGCCCGCGGCGCTCCGCGGGAGCTTCGATTGGGTCTGGGAGCATACGTGCTTCTGCGCGATCGATCCCGCGATGCGACCGGCCTACGTCGAGGCGGTGGCCGGCGCGCTCCGCCCCGGCGGCCATCTGCTCGCGATCTTCTATCTCGACCCGGGCAATACGAGCCCGGACGAAGGGCCGCCCTTCGAAGTCTCGATCGCCGAGCTTGACCGGCTCTTCTCGCCTCGATTCACGCTCGTGAAAGAATGGCTGCCGCAGCGCGCCTACCCAGGACGCGAGGGGCGCGAGTGGATGCGGCTGCTGGGCGCGTCACCCTCGGCTCATGGTGCCAGCGGGAGCTTGGCCCGCACGCGGTAGAATCTTTTGCCGGCCTGAGCGTCCGCAAATCTCACCGTGGTCGTCGTCCCGGAATCCGGGATGAGACTGCTGAAAAGGCCGCTCCACGATGACACGAGGCTCGGGTTGATCTCGATCGAGTATTTGCGCGTGGGTTTGCTCGTCCAGGCGAGGTCGGTCATGAACGGCCCATTCACCACGAGCTGGCGCGGAGGGACCAGATGGGTGATTCGCAGGCGGTCGTTCGGATCGAAGGGATTTGTGTCCGTCGCATATTCGTCCTGGTCCAGCACGCCGTCGCCGTCGCGGTCGGTCGTCGCGTTCATCGTGGTGAGGTTGGACGCGTAGATTCGTTCCCACGCATCGGGGATGCCGTCGCCGTCGGCGTCGGCGCCGGGCGCAATGGAAAGCGTGTTCACGGTCACGCCCGTGCCACTGAGCGCGATCCAGCCGACATTGGCGCCATAGGCGTAGCCGAGCAACTGGCCAGTGGCGAGGTTCACGCGCGGATTGCCGGTGTCTTCAAAGTTGATCCACCCGATGTTCGCGCCGTAGGCGTAGCCGCGAAGCTTTGCCTCGTAGGTGATGCCATTGGCGGAATAATCCTGCGTGTTCACCCCAAAGTCCGTCGCCGAGTTGTTCAGGTAGCGGATGCCGTTGGCCGGCACGCCGCTACCGAGGCTGATCCATCCGCAATTCGCCGAATAGATGGCGCCGGAGCAGATGAATTCGCCGACGGTCGCGCCGTTGGTCACGTCGCCGCGCAGGTTGATCCAGCCGATGTTGGCGCCGTAGGCGTAGGCATTGGCGGACTCGATGGTGGTCGCGGCGTGGACGAGCATGGGCGCGAGAAGGAAGGGAAGGAGGGTCTTCATGCCGGAGCTTGGCTGGAGGTCAGTAGGTGAAGTTCGTCCACGGATCGAGCGCCGTAGTCGTGTCGGCGGCGCTGTTGCCGGTGGCGGCGGGAGTTCCGCCGGCGGTGATGTCGATCGTCGGACCGACGCGGTTGTCGGCGGCGATGTTGTAGTTCGTGGCGTTGCTCCCGACGATGTTTCGCGCGACGAGGTTGTGCTTCGCGGCCACGGAGCCTGGGTCCACCTTGATGCCGGTTCCTCCGTTGAGGATGTGGTTGCCATCGATCTCATTCCTGTCGGCATAAGCGTAGATGCCGTCGCCATTGCCCTCGCAGAAGTTTCCGACGATGTGGCACGACCCGCCGACGAAGATGCCCCACGGATTGTTTTTCGCCGTGCAGCCGGTGACGGTGGAGAAGTAACTCGCGTCGAACCCCGCGCCGGAGTTCGACCTCGAGATACAGTCGGCGATCTTGGCTCCGCCAACGGTTCGGAAGCCGGTATCGCCATTCTCGAACGCGACGCAATCCTCCATGAGGGCCGGCTCGCCGAAGCTCTCGAACCCGGAACCGCCGTTGAGCGCCGACACCGAGTCGAGCACCGAACCCGAGCCGAAGTAGATTCCTGCAAAGCCATTGTCGCTGGCCGTGCAGCGGCTGATCGTGGCGCGGCCATTGGCGAAGAGGCCGTAGTTGAAGTTGCCGGTAAATTTGCACGCCCGGACGGTGCACTTGTCACCGAGGCGCATTCCACTTCCGCCATTTCCCGTGAGGTGGAGGTTTTCGTAGATCCCCTCGGTGGCGGTCCCCTCACCCGCGTATTCACTCACGCCGTCGTCGTCCCAGCCGTTGATCGTTCCATTGCGCAGCGTCAGCCGGTTGTTGCCGTCGGTGAAACGAACCCCGGTGAACGAACCAGGATTTCCGGTGACCGAAAAACCACGCAGGTCGATCGTCACATCGCTCGCCTCGATCGAGATGCCGTTCTTACCTTCCACCCCGGAGATCGGCCCGGTCAGGTAGTACGAGCCCGGCACGGTGATGCGGTAGAGATTGTTAATGTTGCCGGGCGTGTGAATGGCGTCGATCGGCGTGCGCGGCTCGACCTGGTCGAGTGTCTTCATCGTCGGCACGGGCACGCCGGGCGGAGTGAGCGACCCTTGTGCGAGGACGAGGGCGTTGGGGAGAAGGACCAGTGCTGTCGCAACGGAAGTGAGAAGCGTTTTCATGGCGTGAAGGTGGAGATTCAGTAAGCGAAGTTCGCCCCCGGAAAGCCGGTGACCGTGGTGCCTCCGCCGCTGTTGCCGGTGACGGCCGCCGTTCCGAGGGCGGTGATGTCCACAACCGGCCCGTAGCGGTTGTCCGCGACGATGTCGTAGTTGTTGATTGCATTGTTACCCGCCGTGTTGCCGAGGAAGAGATTGTTGATCGAGCCGGCCTGCGTGAGGATGCCCGTGTCGCCGTTGATAGCCTGGTTGCCTTTGATCAGATTTTTGCTCCCGTCGATCCGGACGCCGACCGTGTTGCCCTCGCACAGGCTGCCGACGACGTGGCAGGAGCCGCGGACCCAAATGCCCTTGGCGTTGTTCTTCACCATGCAATCGGTGATGGTGCAGTACGAGTGCGCTTCGATTCCGTCGAAATTAAACCGCGCAATACACTCGGCGACCTTGCCTCCGTCCGAAATCCGGAACCCGGTTCCATTTTCGAACGAGACGCACTTCTTCATCAGCACCGGTTCGCCGAAACTCTGGAATCCCGCATCACCATTTCCCGACGCCACGGAATCCAGCAGCGACCCCGAGCCAATATAGAATCCGCCCACGCCATTGTTTTCCACGGTGCAGCCAGTGACGGTGGCCATCCCGTTTACCGACATTCCGATCCCGCTGTTGCCGCTGAGCTTGCAGGCAGTGACGATGGCCTTGTCTCCGAGTCGGAGCCCGTCGCCACCGTTCCCAGTCGCGCGAACATTCTCGTAGATTCCGTCGTGGGAAAAGTTTTCCACCTCATCCACTCCATCGCCGCCCCACCCGGCGATGTTCCCATTTCGGACGGTGAGCCGCGAGAATTCCAAACCGACGATGATCCCATCGAGCGAGCCTGGCACGCCCGTGAGGGTAAAGCCACGCAGGTCGATAGTCACATCGCTCGCATCGACGGCGATCCCGTTCTTCTCGGCAGCGCCGACGACCGACGCGGTGAGATAATAGGAGCCCGGCTCGGTGATGCGGAAGAGATTCGCGGAATTGCCGGGCGTGTTCGTGGCGTCGATGGGCTTGCGCGGCTCGACCTGATCGAGCGTCTTCATCGTCGGCGCGGGCGCCCCGGGCGGGGTGAGCGGGCCTTGGGCGGAGGCGCACGGGAGGTGGGTAAGGTAAAGCTCCACAAGGAGCGCGGCAGCGACGGCGAATTTCATTTTCATATCGAGGGATCAGTTCGAACGGTGAGTAATGAATGAGCAGCCCCCCGGATCGGGAATGGCTGCCCTTGAACGGCCGCGATCCTAAAGACTGCGCGCCAAGGAGGCAATCCTAAAGGACCATGCCGCTACGCGACCGGCAGCCTCGATTCACGCTCGAGAAAGAAGGCTGCCGCAGCGCGCCTACCCAAGGAGGCGAGGAGGCGCGGGTGGGTGCGGCTTCCTGAGCCTGGACAGGCTAACCATCGTCCGGAGGCGGAGGCGCGGCGGTCCGCCGCACGGGCGGTTTGAGGCGGATCACGCCCTCGGTCGCGGTGGAAGTATTCGACTGCGTGGTGCTCGTCGTCGTGCTGGATTCGTCGGTCATCACGCGATGCGAGCGGATGATCATGTCGCTGAGGCGCTCGCGGAATTCACGCTGGCGCGGGCGAAAGCTGTCGCTGAACCCCTCGAAAGGGTTGCGGCCGCTGGCGAGGTTGAAGAGGGAGAAGGGAACGGAAACCGCCAATTCACCGGTCCAGTGCCCGCCCGTGAGCTTGCTATCTTCCCAATATTCGATGTTGGCGATCACGCCCGGCAGCGGACGGGCCTCGACACGTCCCTTGAAGCCCACCGCGTCGCCGTAACCATATGCCCCGGCGAAGAGCCGCACTTCCATATACCGATCGAGACCGGGAATCAGCAAGCCGACTTCCGCGTTCCATCCCTCGACCGCATACTCGTAACGCCGGGCGGTGCTGCGGCGGTCACGCGTGCTCTTTTCCTGCTGGAGCGCGATGATTCGAGGGGCGATTCGATTTCGAAAAACCGGGCCGACCTGGCTGCCGAATTCATGATCGGAGTGCCGGCTGATTTCGTAGCGCTTGGTTTCGGGCAGATAGTAGTTGAAGCGCGCATCCACCCACTTCGTCAGGATCTCCGCGCCGAGCCCGAGCTCGTCGAAATCATTACCCGCGCGGCTGTGAATCGAATCGTAAAAGGCATTGAAGCCAATAATCACGTCGTGATCCGGCACGAGATAGCGCGTGCCCAGGCCGTAGCTGCCGAGCAACTGATCGTCGCTATCGAAAGTCGTGCGCGTGTCGAGAAAGAGGAACAAATCGCCGGGATTCCAGACCGGCAGGATGCTGTCGAGGAAACCGCTGGTCAGGTCGCTGCTTGCCTTGACGCCAAGGGTCACCATGCCGCGGGGCATCTCCTTTTCGGGCGGCACCACGAGCTTTTGGTTCTCTTTGCTTTCGATCTCCGTGCCGGCGTTGACGCTGCTCGAAAGGGCAAACAGCGAAACGACCAGGAGAGTCGCGAGCACTTCGCGCAGTGGTGATGTTTTCATGAGGCTAAAACCAAGTTCTTCGCAGAAAGGATGGACGACTGACCACGGCACACGAATCTGCCGATCGCTGTCAAACCCAAAGTCCCGCCGGCTCATCGAGTGCAGGCATGGAATGAGCCGCCCGGCCAGATCGCGCTTGATTCGGCAGGCTCCATTCCTAGCCTCCGTCGATGCACGATACGTTGACGCCACCAGCCGCACCACCCGCGGCCGAACTCCTGCCGCCTGGAGATTCCTTCGCGCGGCGACACCTCGGTTCGAGCGCTCCCGAAGTAGCAGAAATGCTGGCGACGCTCGGTCTCCGTTCACTCGACGAGCTGATCGACGGCGCCGTGCCCAGCCGCATCCGCCTCGCGAAGCCGCTCTCCCTTCCACCCGCCCGCGGCGAACACGAAACGCTCGCCGAACTCCGCTCCATCGCGGCGAAAAACAAGGTGCTGAAAAACTACCTCGGCCAAGGCTACAGCGGCACCATCACCCCGCCGGTCATCCAGCGGAATATCCTCGAAAACCCCGGCTGGTATACCGCCTACACGCCGTATCAGGCCGAGATTTCGCAGGGGCGAATGGAAGCGCTGATCAACTTCCAGCAGATGATCGTGGACCTCACCGGCCTCGACATCGCCAACGCCTCGCTCCTCGACGAAGCCACCGCCGCCGCCGAGGCCATGCACATTGCCCACGCCGTGAGCCGGGACGCCGCAGCGCGCACCATTTTCGTCTCCGAGCGCTGCCATCCGCAGACCATCGCGGTGATCCAGACCCGCGCCGAACCGCTCGGCATCGAGGTGCTGGTCGGAGACGCGGGCACTTTCTCGTTTGAGAAGAAAATCTTCGCCACCGTCGTCCAGTACCCGGACACCACCGGCGAGATCCACGACTACAGCGCGTTCGCGGCCCAGGCGCATGCCGCCGGCGCGCTGGTGATCGTCGCTGCGGACATTCTCGCGCTCACTCTCCTGCGGCCGCCTGGCGAATTCGGCGCCGACATCGCCATCGGCTCCACGCAGCGCTTCGGCGTCCCGCTCGGCTTCGGCGGACCCCACGCCGCCTACATGGCCGTGAAGGATGCCCACAAACGCCTCATGCCGGGCCGGCTCGTCGGCGTGTCGAAGGACGCGCATGGCCGCTCAGGCTACCGCCTTTCACTCCAAACGCGCGAGCAACACATCCGTCGCGACAAGGCCACGAGCAACATCTGCACGGCCCAAGTGCTCCTCGCGGTGATGGCCTCGATGTACGCCGTCTATCACGGCCCGGACGGGCTGCGCCGCATCGCGCAACGCGTCCATCTTTACGCCAGCGTGCTCGCCACGGGGTTGCGCCAGCTCGGATTCATCGTGGGAAATGCGCCGTTCTTCGACACCGTCCGCGTCCAGCTCGATCCGATTCATCGCGATGAACTGCTCCGCCGCGCGCTCGACCAGGGAATCAATCTGCGCGCCGTCGGCGAGACTTCGATCCTCATCGCGCTCGACGAGACCATCGACCGCGAGCAGATCCGCATCCTCTTTCGGGTCTTCCACGGCGGCGCCGATCCGGGCCTCTCCGTCGAAGGATTGTCGCGCGAAGTCGAGACCACGCTGCCGCCTTTCGCTCTTCGCCTTTCGCCTTTTCTTCAGCACCCCGTCTTCAACCGCTACCACACCGAGCACGAAATGCTCCGCTACCTGCACCGGCTGCAGGCGAAAGATCTCTCGCTCACCACGTCGATGATCCCGCTCGGCTCATGCACGATGAAGCTGAACGCCACCAGCGAGATGCTCCCCGTCACGTGGCCGGAGTTCGGAGACATCCATCCCTTCGCCCCCGCCGGCCAGGCGGATGGCTATCGTGAACTATGCCGCCAACTCGAAGGCTGGCTCTCCGAGATCACCGGTTTCGCGGCCGTCTCGCTCGAGCCCAATGCCGGCTCGCAGGGCGAATACGCGGGCCTGCTCGTCATCCGCAAATACCACGAGACGCGCGGCGAAGGTCACCGCGACATCTGCCTCATCCCTACCTCCGCGCACGGCACCAATCCCGCCAGCGCCGTCATGGCCGGGATGAAGGTCGTCACCGTCACCTGCCGGGCCGATGGCGACATCGACATGGACGACCTCCGCGCCAAGGTCGATGCCCACGCCGCGAACCTTGCCGCGCTCATGGTCACCTATCCGAGCACACACGGCGTCTTCGAGGAAACCATCGTGGACATCTGCGAGCTGATCCATTCCCGCGGCGGTCAGGTCTATATGGACGGCGCGAACATGAACGCGCAGGTGGGACTCACCTCTCCCGGCCACATCGGCGCCGACGTGTGCCACCTCAATCTGCACAAGACCTTTTGCATCCCGCACGGTGGCGGCGGCCCCGGGATGGGGCCGATCGGCGTCGCCGCGCACCTCGTCCCGTTCCTTCCTACCGTCGAACGGCGAGGGCCCGACCTCCGCACCGGCTCCATTTCAGCAGCGCCCCTGAGCAGCGCGAGCATTCTGACGATTTCATGGATGTACATCCGCATGATGGGCGGCGCCGGCCTCACCGAGGCGACGCGAATCGCCATCCTCAACGCCAATTACATGGCCCGCCGGCTCGATGCGTTCTTTCCCGTCTTGTTCAAAGGACGCACCGGCCTCGTCGCCCACGAGTGCATCATCGACCTCCGCGGCTTCCACGCCACCACCGCGGAAGACGTAGCCAAGCGGCTCATGGACTACGGCTTCCACGCGCCGACGCTGAGCTGGCCCGTCGCCGGCACGCTCATGATCGAGCCGACCGAGAGTGAGTCAAAGGCCGAGCTCGACCGATTTTGCGACGCGCTCATTTCCATCCACGCCGAAATGACCGCGGTGGAAAACGGCCTCGCCGACGCCAGCGACAACCTGCTCAAAAACGCACCCCACACCGCCGAATCGCTCGCCAGCGAGTGGACGCACCCTTATTCCCGGGAACAAGCCGCCTACCCCGCGCCGTGGTTGCGCGAGCACAAATTTTGGCCCGCCGTCGGCCGCATCGACAACGTGTGGGGCGACCGGAACCTTTTCTGCGCGTGTGTGCCGACGAAGGAATGACGAATGAATGACCCAATGACGAATGCCCAAATTGTCGGGGGACGTTGCCTTGAGGGAAGACGGCGCGCACGTTCGTCATCCATTCCTCGGTTTTCGTGCGCCATACCTCATTAGTCATTCGTCATTTTTCCTGATGTCCGCCGACTCCCTCTCTCCCGAACTCGAATCCGCCCTCGCCACCGGCAACCCCGCCGCCGTCCTCGCCGCCGCGATCCACCACTTCGGCTGCCAGGCCGGCACCGTTCACATCTTGCGCGGGGGCCTCCTGCAGCTCGTCGCCCACGAAGGCATCCCGCCGCACATCGCGCAGATCGCGGCGACGGTCCCGATCGGCAAAGGCATCGCCGGTCTCGCCGCCCAGCGCCGAGAGCCGATCACCATCTGCAACCTCCAGACCGACACCTCCGGCCAGGCGCGCCCCGCCGCGAAATCCACCGGCATGGAAGGCTCGCTCGCAGTGCCGATGCTGGTCGGCGACGAACTCCGCGGCGTCCTCGGCATCGCCAAAGCCACCTCCCACGATTGGACAGCGGACGAACAGAACCTCCTCCTCGTCATCGCTTCCCGCTTGGGCGAACACGCCGTCTAAAATCGGAAAAATTCCGCTTGCACAGCCCCGGGTCGCCTTCTAATTTCGCGCCTCGTTAACGCGGGTGTAGCTCAGTTGGTAGAGCACTTCCTTGCCAAGGAAGATGTCGAGAGTTCGAGTCTCTTCACCCGCTCCAACCCTGACTCTCAGGGTTGAGGAGCTACCCCCCGGACGGCCCTGATCGTGCTCTCTCGGGTGCCATGAAACTCTGCATCTTCGTCGCCGTGAACGTGGGCGGCTGGGCCGGATGGTCGCTCGGTGAGCGTTGGGGATTGATGACCGCGTTCATCGCGAGCGGAGTCGGTAGCGTCATTGGTGTTTACCTGGGCTGGCGGGCGGCGAGGCAGCTGCTGGGTTAGCAGCCAGTACTGGGCACTTCTCCCGATCGCGCCTTCAAACGCAATCAGGCAAACTCATGCCCGTGCTCGCGTGCGACGAGCACCGGACACGACGCGAAGTCTTCTTCATCGGGGTGGCTTTATGTTTTAAAAACCAGGCCAACGAGACGCAGAGTTCGACCAGAAGCGGAAGGCGACGCGGGGAGCGGACGATTACTTTCCTCACAGACGTGGGGCCGGCACTTCCAGCACCTCACCACTTCCACCATGTCTCCCGACAGCCCAGACAGCTGCAAAGCGCGCCGCGAGCTCATCGCCCCGCATGCGCGGCATCTCGATGTCGCTCACGAGCAGGTCGATCTGCGGCGTGGCGCGCGCGAGCCGGAGCGCGTCCGCGCCATTGGTGGCCGTGAGCACGCGGTAGCCGGCGCGCCCGAGGATCACCTCGATCAATTCGCACATCGACTCGTGGTCATCGACGGCGGGGATGGTTTCAGCAGTGGTGGACGGGATCATGGGGTGAATCGTGGCGAGTTTCAGGCATCGAGGAGGGCCGGCATCCGCAACGTCACCGGCAGCTCGATGGCCACCGGCGCCGTTCCGGCAGTCCAGCGCGACGACCAGTCCCCCGGAGGCGCCGTGATCGCGTGGGAAAAGAAGTTCACGCCTTTCGCCTCGCAGGCGGTTCGCAGGTAGCGGCGGGTGCCCTCCACCACGCGCCACTTTCCGTGGTAGGAATCCGCGAGAAAGATCAGCGCCGTCCCCCGCGCGGCCGCCCCGTCGAGCTGCGCGCCGATCCAAATTTGCGTGGCCGCCGGCAGCACGCGATCCCCGCGCAGGGAGATGATGAGGTAATCGCAGTCCGCCGCGGCGCGAGCTGCCCGCTCGGCGAGCGGCGCGTATTCCAGCAACTCGCTGCGCCAGATGGATTCCGACAACGGGCAGTGGCTTTCGAGACCCTCGGCAAGACGCTCGGCAAAATGCTTCGCGCGAGTGCCGCTGGCGAAGTCCTCATAAATGATCGCGACCTTGATCGCGGAAGAGTCGGCGGAGGGAATGCGTTCGGGGGAATTGATCTCGGCTTGCATATGTCGAGAAGGGTAAACCCGCCCGCTTCCGCCGCTATTGGCAGACTCCCCTATTCACACCATCGGACACCCCTGATGGCGGATCAGGGGACTCCTGATCGATTCCCCCACCCGACGCCACCCAGCCGGCGGCGTAGGCGATGAGTCCCGCCGCGGTCGGGATGCCGAGCTTTTCCTTGATGTGCACGCGGTGGGTCTCGACGGTCTTGGCGCTAATGTGCAGCCGCCCCGCGATCTTTTTGGTGGAGTGGCCGCGGCCGAGCGCCTGGAAAATCTCGAACTCGCGATCGGTACGTTGTCCGAGCGGCGTCTCTTTTTCCGCCGCGCGGTGGCCGGAAAAGGTTGCGACGCTGCGCGCAGAGATCTTCGGGCTCACCCTGATCCCTCCGGCGAGGACGACCTTCACCGCGGCGGCCAGCTCTCGGGACCTTCGCTCTTCATCACGTAACCGCGACCGCCGGCGCGCAGACAGCGCTCCGCGTAGATCTCTTCGTCGTGCATCGAGAGCACGATCACGGGCAGGCCGGGACGCAGGCTCGCCACGTCCTTGATCAGTTCCAGACCGCTTTTACCCGGCAGATTCAGATCGGCGACGCTCACATCTGGATGCAACGTTTCGATCGCGGCCAGGGCCTTCTCCGCGCTCGCGGCGGTCTTGCAGACGCAGAGTCAGGGCTCTCTCCGCGGAGCCGTCGTGGGCCGGATCAAGACGAGCAGCGCCAGCGAGGCGGCCGGAATGTCTGCACAGCCCCAAGTGAGGCCGCGGCCCGCACGACCCTAGTGTCGGAGAAGTGACACGAGTGTCGCGCATAACGACACTCCATCGGACGGAAAATGGGTTCGCACAGAGGGGGATGCGGTTGGCACGCGCAAGGCAAAGGAAGTGTGCATGCTCTATTCTTTCGAAAATCCGCAGCTTCAAGATCGCCCGACGTTCACGCCCGATGAGCCGACTGACGAGGAGCTCATGGCGCGCGTTCAAGCTCGAGACGAGAGCGCCATCGCGATCCTCTATCGCCGGCACACGCCGCTGCTGCGCACGATCATCGGCCGCATCCTCAACAACGACTGCGACGTGGACGATCAGCTTCAGGAAGTGTTTCTCGAAGTGTGGCGCCTGGCCGCGCACTACAACGTGGAAAAAGGCAAGGCGCTCGGCTGGATCGTGACGCTGGCGCGCCGCCGCTCGATCGACAAGCTACGCAAAAAGCAGGCGTATTTCCGCGCTCAGGAGCGCTTCCGCGAGGAGCCCGAACCGGCGCCACACCACGGCGCCGATGAGGAAGTCGCGGCGTCCGACACCGCGCAGATTTTCAGTCGGGTGATGGCCGCGCTGCCCGCGGCGCAGCGGGAGGCATTGACCTTCGCGTTTTACCGCGGCTTGAGCCAGCGCGAGATCGCCGCCCGCACCGGCATCCCGCTCGGCACGATCAAGACCCGGCTCGAACTTGGGCTCCGCAAAGTGCGCGCCGCGGTCGTCGCCCTCGGTGGATCTCGGGAGTGGGCGTAGAAACCGCGACCTCGTTCACGGCGAAATGCCGAAGCGCTTGAGCTTCGCATAGAGCGTCGGGCGGTGAATCCCAAGTATCTCGGCCGCGCGCTTCTTGTTCCCGCCGGAGCGCCGAAGCGCATCGATCAACGCTTCGCGCTCGATCCCGCCGAGAGTCTGCGGCGCGCTGCCGGCTGCAGGCGCCGGGGCGAGATCGGGCCGCTGGATCTCGCTCGGAAGAAATTGTGGGCTGAGGATCGGTCTATCGCACAGCACCAGCGAATGTTCGATCGCGTTCTGCAATTCCCGTACGTTGCCCGGCCACGGATATTGCCGCAGCAGTTCCAAAGCTTCGGGCGCGAGTTGCGGGACCGGCTTGCCCAGCTGGTGGGCAAAGCGATGGAGAAAGGTGTCGATCAACTTCGGCAAATCCTCGCGGCGCTCGCGCAGCGGCGGCACCTCGATCTCGAACGTCTTGAGCCGGAAATAAAGATCCTGCCGGAGGCGCCCATCCTGCACGGCCTGCGCGGGCGGGCGATTGCACGCGGCGATGAGGCGGAAGTCCGTCGGCAGGTTTTTCGTCGAGCCCAGCGGGCGAAACTCGCGGTCCTGAAGCACGCGGAGGAAACGCGTTTGCAACTCGACCGGCAGCTCGGTGATCTCATCGAGAAAAAGCGTGCCGCCATGCGCCTCCGAAAGCATTCCCGGGAACGCCGCGACCGCGCCGGTGAACGCGCCCTTCACATAACCGAACAACTCCGACTCGATCATATTCGCGGGGAACGCGCCGCAATTCAGCTTTACCATCGGACCCGCAGAGCGCGCGCTCAGCCGATGCACGGCGGCGGCAAACACTTCCTTGCCCACTCCGCTTTCCCCGGTCAGCAGCACGTTCGCTTCGCTCGGCGCCACGCGTGCGATGAGCTGCTCGACCTCGCGCATCCGCCGACTGATCGCCACCGGCCCGAGCTGCTCCTCCGCGGCGCGCAGCCGCTGCTGGAGCACTTCCTTTTCCTCGCGCAGCGTTACCGCCTCGCGGGTGAGCGCCTGCTGATCGAGCGCGCGCGTGCAAAGGCTGAGCAGTTCTTCGAGCGCGTATGGCTTCGAGACAAAATGAAACGCGCCCTGCTTGATCGACTCGATCGCATTGGCCAGCGAATCGTGCGCGGTCAGCACGATCACCGGCAGATCGGGATGCTCGGCTTTTAACTGCCGCAGCACGTCGAGGCCGTCGGCATCGGGCAGGCCGAGATCGAGCAGCACGAGATCGGGGTTCGCCTCTGCGATCGTCTTCCGCCCCTGCGACGCATTGGGCCCCACCCGCACGTCATAGCCATGGCGCGCCAATACCGCGCTCAGTGTCGTCTGGATGGTGCGGTCGTCGTCGATGACGACGATGGTTTTCGGCATGGCCGAGAAACTACGCGCGGCGGGTGAGAATGGCGACCTTTTGCAGCGGCGCGCTGGTAGCGACGGGCCTGGCGCGGTGATCGCTGAAACCAGCGAGGCGGAGGAAAGGATCCGGGCTACTCGCGGTGCAGGAGAATCGCGGCGAGGTCATCGTCAAACGACTGTCCGTCAGATTGCTCGACGAGTCCCGCGATCAAGCCCGGGATTGAATGGGCACTTTCATCGAGCCGCGCGAGGATCTCCGCCACGGTCTCACTCGTGAGGCGCTCACCGGCGGAGGTTTTCAAACTAAATAAGCCGTCCGTGAAAAGCAGCGCGATGTCGCCGGACCCGAGCGTGGTCTTCGCCTCTCGCATCTCGATCGAGAGATCGATCCCCATCATCGTATTGAGCGACGGCAGCGCCTCCACGGTCCCGTCGCGCCGGCGGATGAGCAGGGGCGGATGGCCGGCCCCGGCGAAGGACAAGCGCCCGTCGTTTGTGACGACGGCACAGCACGCGGTCATAAAGGAATTCCCGCGCAGCAGGCTGAAGAAATCCGCATTGACGCGAGTCAGGATCCCGTGAGCCGAGATGCAGGCGGCGCTGGCCTGGTCGAAAAGCAATGCGACAAGAGTCGTGAAAAGAGCGGCCGCCACTCCGTGTCCCGTGGCGTCGGCGAGCCAGAAGAGCCAGGTGTCACGATCCAGTTGCCGCCAGCCATAGACATCCCCACCGACCTGAATCAGCGGCGTATAAACCGCCTCCACCCGCCAGTGGTCGATCTGCGGAGGCGCGGAAGTGACGATCGCCTGCTGGGTGGTGCGGGCGACAGCGAGGTCGGCCTCCTGCGCCTCGCGCCACAGGGCCATCTCGCTGTTCTGCGCATGCAGGGCGGAACTCAACGCGCCGAGACGCAATTGCGTCTCGATGCGCGCAACGAGCACGGCGCGACTCACCGGTTTGGTCACGAAGTCGTTCGCTCCCGCCGTCAGGCAGGCGATCTCATCGGCCTCATCGGTGTGGCCGGTGAGCATGATGACGGGAAGTTGATTGACTGCCGTTCGCTCCGACGCGCGCAAGCGGCGACAGACCTCCGCGCCGTCGAGTCCCGGCATTTCAAAATCCAGCACGAGGACATCCGGCGGCGCAGACTCGATCGCGGCCAGCGCCTCCGCTCCATCGGTCGCCGACGACAATTCGAACCCTGCATGGCGGAGACTGGCGCCGAGCAGTCGGCGCGACGTCTCGTCGTCATCGACGAGCAGCACCTTCCTCGGCGGCGCGGCGTCGGCTGTGGTTGGAGCTGTCGCGCGGTTGTCGAGCACTCCGCGTATTCGAACTTCGGCCCCGCGCTGGCTGTAAGCACACACCCGTAATCAACTCTGCCCGCCGCTCACACCTTCACCCGAGGCGATCGTCCTCCGCCTGCGTCCGTTCATCGACTGTGCATTCCAGCCAACATTCGCCGCCCATCCGGTTGCGGCAGCCGGCCGCGCTTGGTCGCAGAGAATTGAGATCGTCGGCAGCGAACTAGCGCCTATCGTTCTGGCCATCCGCCGTGGCCGATCATTCCTCGCCCAGAGGACCCGCCAGCCCGGCCGTCGCCACGCTTTTCCATGAAACGAACACCTCGCTCCAGAACGTGCTGCCGCATCGTCCTCACCGGAGGACCGGGCGGTGGGAAGACGACGGCTGCCGATTTGTTCCGGCGCGAGATTGGCGATCGCGTGGTGCTCGTGCCGGAGGCGGCGACGATCCTTTTTCAGGGCGGTTTTCCGCGCTCGGACGAACCGCGCGCGCGGCGGTTTGCGCAGACGGCCATCTTCCATGTGCAGCGCGATCTCGAGGAGGTGCAGGCCGCTCTGTATCCCGGTCGCGCCCTGCTCTGCGACCGCGGCACGGTGGATGGCGCGGCCTACTGGCCGGGCGAGGCGCACGACTACTTCGGCTCCGTGGGCACCACCTTTGAAACGGAACTCGGCCGCTACGATGCCGTCATCTTTTTTGAATCCGCCGCCGTCGGCGGTGCCTCGATCGAAGGCGGCAATCCGATGCGGACCGAGTCGGTCGATCAGGCGGTTATTCTCGATGCCCGCTTGCGGGCGCTGTGGTCGAGGCATCCGCGTTTCGTGCTCGTGCCGCATGATCCGTCTTTCTTCAAAAAGATCAGCTTCGGCCTCGCGGCGCTCGAAAGCATGGTGGCGCAACTCGCGCAGGCAGCTACGCCGGCCCGCCCGGGCAAAAGCGGAGCGAGGAAGGGAGCCAGCGCGTGATCGCAAAATGGGGCGGCGAAGCCGGAGCGCGCCCGTGAGCTTCTTCGTCCGGCGCATTCCGCGGACCGTCATTGCCCTCGGGTTGGTGAGCCTGCTCACCGATCTTTCGAGCGAGATGATCTATCCACTGCTGCCGATCTTCCTCGCGTCGGTGCTCGGTGCGGGCGCGATGGCGCTCGGCGTGATCGAAGGCGTCGCGGAATCGACCGCGGGGCTGCTCAAGGTCGCGTCGGGCCTGTGGAC
>JBAVML010000401.1:0-5671 GCA_049690035.1 Chthoniobacteraceae bacterium | reverse complement strand
CCTTTCGAATTTGTCAGCCCGTAAATCATTTTTACCTCGATTTCTGAGCAATACTTCCCCGCCCGCAAACTTCAATGAACGCCGTCCGAAAATGCTGGGCAGCATGTCGAATCTTGAACCCTGTGTTCTGCGTGCAACAAAGCTAGCTTGCTAGCTTTCTTGCTTGGCGTTTAGGGCAAGGTTTTAACCCTGCCCCTTCCGCCGGAAGGCGAGCCTCTACGAAGGCTCGGCGGCCTTCCGGCGGGTTTAAGGGTTTAAGTTCTTGTTTAAGAATCTGTTTCCGGGTCGGGAGCGCCGCCCTCACCTTCACTTTGGACGGGATTCGGGTCGCTGCTCCGACGTTACCGAAGTCGCTGGCGCGACGATAGGCCAGTCGCCGCTCCGACGATGTCTGGTCGCTCCTCCGACGATAGGGTCGTTTCTCCGACGATACCGGGTCGTTACTGCGACGATAGGCGAAGGTTACTTGAGCTTTTCAGGGGCAAAAGGTCGTTACTCCGACGATATTGTACTGAAGCGAAAACTGTGGTACGCGTCGCGGATGGGAAAGAAGGTGGTTGGCGGAATTTCAGAACATCAGGATTTACAGCGTTTTGCAGCGCTCTCCGGTGAGTTGCCGGTCAAAGATCAAATCGACCTGATGGGCCGGTGCTGGTTCAGCCACACCACCAAGCGGACGGAGCCAATCGAGTATTCGTTCGTGGACCCGCGCACGAAGCAGGTCGAATCCGTCCGCATCTCGGGCACGCCGGAATATGGAATAGCCACGATTCACGATCAGGACCTTTTGCTGTTCGTGATTTCTCAATGGGTTGAAGCAAAAAAGATCGGCCTGCCGGCAACCCGGCGAATTCAATTCACTCCTTACCAGTTCTTCACCTGGATCAATCGCGAGCCGACGGGCAGTGCCTATCAAAGGCTCCGAGATGCGCTCGTGCGTCTGAAAACCACCAATATTGAAACCACCCTCGACTACGAATCCGGCTCACGCCGGCATCGCAAGAAGCTTTTCTCGTGGATTTCCGAATGGGAGCTGACCGAGGAAGATGGGCGCATCCGCGGGATTGAGGTCGTCCTGGCCGAATGGCTTTTCGACAGTATTCAAGACTTTCATGTCCTCACTTTGGACCGGGAGTATTTTGCCATCCCGGGGAGTGTGGAGCGTTGGCTATATCTTTACGCTCGGAAGGCGACCGGCGGCGGGAATGGCGTGTGGAAAGAATCCTTCAAGAGTCTCTACCAGAAGTCCGCTTCCCAGCAGGCTTTCAAACATTACGCGAGCCGCTTGCGGGATCTGGTGAAACAAAATGAGCTGCCCGGCCTGCGGCTGGAGCAAACAGTTTCAAAAAAGGGCGAACCGGTTCTGAAAATGCAGCGCGCGGAAAATCAGCGGGAAAAGCCAACGTTTCCTGAGCGACAGCTTGTGCTGGTCGAGGTGAGTCCGCTGGAGGAAGCGTGGCAAAATGTGCTGGAATCGTTTCGCGTTCAGCTCGGCGAAGCGAGCGCGAACGCGTGGATTGGCAAGCTGCGATTCGTATCCTTGGAAGGCGGCGCCCTCACCTACCATTCCCCGTCGAATTTCATCGCGGATTATGTCCGCAATACTTTCGGTCCCCGGCTGATCGCCGCATGGAAAAATGTCGGGCATGAAGTGAAGGAACTTCGCTTCGCCGTCGCCAAGGAATCAGCCGCCTGAGCTGTTCCGCCGGCGTGGTGGCTTTCGGGTCGCCTTCGGCGCGGGAATGTCCATTCCTTCACTGGCCGCCGCGCCCTTTTCGGCGGCTTCTGTCATCATATCCTCCTGCCGTTTCTCGCGCCGGAGCGTTAACCAGTAGTTCGCGAATTCCGACGCGAAGAGACAAATGGCGGCAAAGGTGAGCCATGCCGGCAATCGCGGAACTTTCGCGAGGCGGAAGGCAGTGGCGATGGCGAGGACAAGAATCGGTTCACCCAAGAGGTGCAATTTGAATTCCAGCTCCGCCCTGCCCTCGTCCGGTTGCGGGATGAATCGCCACAAATGGGATCTACCCGAACTCTGGTCATTGACCGCCCTTTTCCTCGTTTGCTGCCAGACGGAGTAAGCGAGGTGGAAGCAGTAGAGAGCAAAGGCGGTCAACCCGTAAACGCAAACCGTCCGATAGCGTGCCCACATTCCGGGCTCCAGCCATGCGTAAACGGAGAACAGTGCGACGGTCCAGCCCATGCCGAAAAGGAGGGACCGAGGACGGAGGTAGAGGTAACCGAAATTGGAGCGGAGGAAGACGAGGACGGTCATCGCCACGCAATGCAGCGCGGTGCTGACAATCGGAATGCGCGCGAACTGCCCGGACTGGTCAACCTGCGTGTCCCTCATGCTGTTCGGTAAACGAAGCCGGACCTATTCGCTGGCGATGCTGAGTCGCTTCTTCGCGTCGGTGATGAGTTGCTCGCGGAAATGAAAGGTGGTGGTTCTCAGGCGACGGATTGCGTCATCGAAATCGATCAACCCGCGCCGAGCTGAAACTTCCAACACGGCCAGCATGCCGAGAGGTTCAAGGCCGAGTGATCTGGCCACATCAAATCCTTTGCGCTCGTCGATGAGAATTGCGCGAATGTCCCGTTCGGTCGCTAGCGAAATGGCCTCGGCTTCGCCGCGGTCGAGATCGAGCAAAGGATCGACCTTGAGCGGCGCGACCAATTGAAGCCAGGGAGGCGGATTTGCGACCCATTGCCGGACAAGGAGAGGCGCGCGGGGATCGGCCAATTCGGCTGCGACTGCGGGAGGAATGAGGACGCCTGAAACGAGCTTTGGCAGGAGATCAACCGCCCCGATCAAGATCAGATAATTTAACGGTGAAGTGTCCGAAACAATCAGAACTTCATTCATCTGGAGAGCAACCGCTCCAGATTCCTAACGCCTTGAAGGCTCTGCTCGGGGGTGAGACCAGGGGCGTTGTGATCGTGTAGGAACTGCTCAGTCTGATGAAACGAAAGACCGAGAACTTCGCCTACCTGGCCAGTCGTTAAATCACCTTCAGCGTAACGCTGGAGTAGAAACGCCTCGAGCAAAGCGCGCGAATGCGACGCATCATCCAGGTGAAACTGCCGGGCGAACTGGTCGGGGATCTCGACTGAAACGATCATTTTGCCATCATATCAAAATTCGGGGCGAGAAGCAATAGCCCTGCCCTAGCCGGGTCGATTCACCGATAAATCAAAAGCTTCGACCGTTTCTAGCCTGCGCGTCCCTCATGCTTTTGCGTGAAAACGTGGCGGATGAAATTCTTGGTTACCCGGTCATCATTTTCGGGGACGATCCAGCGCCGGCCGCCCTGGAAGATAATTCCATCCACCTCGAAATCGCATTCCTCTCCACCGGTGCGAAGCATGGTAAAGGTCTGCGGCTGGACGACGTATTCCATGACCTGACTGCCGCCGGCGCTCTGATTGATGCCGGGGTTTCGACCTTGAGAAACGGATTCAGACGTTCCCGTGGAAAAGGTCATCTGCCGTCTCCGCCCAATGGATTCAGCGGCCCAATTATTGGTCGTCGGGTCGCCGTTGGCGTGGAAAATCTTGGTCTGAAGATTGCCGAGAAAGGCTTCGGCATCGGAGCGGGAATTCGCCCCGCCAAAGACGGAAAAGTAGCTGGGGAGATTCTGCGTCAGATAGACGGTGCAAACGCGGGAAGCGCGAGCCGTGCTCTGAAACATCGCGTCGTAGCTGGTAACGAAAAACTGGCTCTCATCCGCCCATAGAAACACCGGGCGAATTGTCTCCTCGCTGTCCTTCCGGGAAGTACCCGGCGCGATGCGCCGTTCCGCAGCACGCTGCCAGACGTATTTGAAAAGCACTTGCGAGAACTGCCCCAGCTCGTTGAACTCCTTCACCGGCAGATTGAGGACGATAATCTTGCCACTAAAACTGTCTTCCGGCCGAAAATTGAGGTCGCTACAGAACATGGTTCGAAGCATCCCGCGGAGGAAACAATCGGCCATGCTGGTGAAGGTCGAGACGATGACGGAACGGGTCTCGGTGGCCAGTCCTGGAAACTCCCGTAACCAGTAATCCTCGGTCATCTGGTAGTCCGTTTCCCGGTTCAATTCGACGGCTTTCGATTTGGCGACTTCGAGCAACGAGAAGCAGGCGGAGGTTGTGCGCCATTCGGGATTCGCCGCCTCCTCCGCGTTCCGTGGAGCGGAGGTAATGATGCGGTAGAGGTCGGGCAAACTCAGCTTCGCGATCGAGAGGACCGCGAGGTCAATCGCATTGCGAAGAAGCTGTTTGAGGGTGCGCTGCCAGTAGGCATCCTGCGTGCCACCGTGTCCCTGCCGGCGCTCCGATGCCTCCAGCACATTGGTGAAGAGATTGACGAGGTTTTCGGTGTGCCCGGCCCCGACTCCCGGACGCTCAAATTCGTATTGGAGAAAGTTGAATCGGTATGGCGAGCCCTGCTCAAAAATAAGCAGGTCTTTGCTTCGCCCGGCATCGGCGGCGTATTGTTTCCACGCGAGGATTTCATCGTTTTTGGCGGTCAAAACGAGCCCGCCCATATCTGCGGCAAGGAAGGCCTCGGCCAGTGCTCTGCCGCTGCCGGAAGACTTTCCAGACCCGGTGCCCCCGAGGACCTGCACGCCTTGGAAGGCATCGTTCAACGACCAATAGTTCTCCGGCAAAATCTTCGTCTTCCATGACGAAATTTCCAGCAGCGCCTCGTCGTTGTCAGGCCAGTTTTTCAAGAGTGAAGCCGGCATCCGGCGCGGGAAAAATCCATCAGTGGGGTGTGTCCTGGGAGCGAGGCTAGGCTCTGGGCTCGTCGCTCGGCGAGCGCAAATCCTCTCCCCCTAAGCACTGCTTAGGGCAGATGTCTGAATGCAACAAAGATGGCTTGCGAGGTAGCAAGGAAACTCGCTTGGTAGTTTGCAAGTAAGGTCGCTCCCATGCTCGCGAGAGAGGAAGAAAGACGGCCCGCAAGCGAGGTAGGCCGCTGGCAAAGTAGTTGGCTGGCGAGCTTGGTAGATTGCTGGAAAGCGAGGTCGCTATGCGGCAAGTTTTTCCCCAGTCGTGAGAATTTCCGGCGGGGCGATTCCGTTCGTCCGGCGAATCTGGTATGATGGAAAAATGCTTCGGGTAGTGCCTCACCAGAGCGCGGCTGCTGCCCGCCAATACTACACGGAGGGCCTGCGCCGGGAGGACTATTATTCCGAGGGGCAGGAGGTCGCCGGCAAGTGGCATGGGAAGGCCGCGAAGGTGCTCGGATTGTCCGGGCAGGTGACGCCGGATGCATTCGCGGCGCTGGTAGAAAATCGCCATCCGGGCACGGGCGAGCGGCTGACGCCGCGAACCAAGTCGGATCGAATCGTCGGCTACGATCTCAATTTCCATGCGCCGAAAAGTCTCTCCATTGTCCATGCATTTACGGGCGATGATGACTTGCTCGTGGCGTTCCGGTCCGCGGTTTCTGAGACGATGGCGGAGATCGAAGCGCAGGTTTCGACACGGATTCGCAAGCGGGGTGAACAGGCCGACCGCGTTACCGGAAACCTTGCCTGGGCGGAGTTCGTTCATTTCACGGCGCGGCCGGTCGGCGGCAAACCGGACCCGCATTTGCACGTCCATTGTTTTGCCTTCAACGCCACGTTTGATGCGAGCGAGGACCGCTGGAAGGCAGCGAAGTTTCACGCGATCAAGC
>JBAVML010000400.1:0-3792 GCA_049690035.1 Chthoniobacteraceae bacterium | reverse complement strand
GGTTTACGACGAAGCCCGCCGCGGCTGGCTCGCTGATCTGAAGGGCAACGAACCCGCGCGCAAGGCTTTCAAGAACGAGTCCTGGAATGCCGGACGCATCGAGTGCCGAGGCGACAGCATCAAGACTTGGATCAATGGCGTGCTGGCGGCGGACATCAAGGATTCGATGACGAAGGAGGGCATCATCGCGCTGCAAGTCCACGGCATCGGCAACAAAACGGAACGAGCCGGCGAGGAAGTGCGCTGGCGCAATCTGCGGATCAAGGAACTAAAATAGCGGCGATCGCACCATGGCCCTGTTCGCCCTCGTTTTCTTCGTCGTCGCGCTGGTCTTGATCGGAGTGGGGGTCGCGGTGGGGCTGGTGGGTTGCGTGCTGGCGGTGATGCTTCTCGGCTTGGGCGTGATTTCGTCCTCGGCGTTCATCGGCCTGCGGAGCGGGCGTCCGGGGCTAGGGTTTCGGGTGTTCTTGCTCCAGTGCGGATTGCTCGCGGGCATCCCTGCGGGTGCGGTTTGCGCGTGGCTCGCCCAATCGTTCTTTGCAGCGTATGGCGCCGGGTGGCCGGTGCTGCTCTACGGCGCCCTCGGCGGTGCCTTCAGCGGCGTTCTGGTCGCGCTGGTGATCGACTTCACTGCGCGGCATTTGCACGTGTGGGCGTCCCTCCGTTTCCACACGTCGCGTTCTTCCCGTGATGGGGAAAGCGACCGACGCAACTAAAGTCACTCCAGCTTCGCCATTGCCGACCGTGAGAGGCTCGCTACTTTAGCGATCCCTTTTTCCTGCCCATGCTGAGCATCTCGACTTGTTGGAACTCCGGCCGTCACACCGACGGTGAAGCTATGTGCCAAGAGCTGCTGGACCTCGGGTTCGAGCGCGTCGAACTCGGACACGGCATCCGCCTCTCGCTCATGGAAGGCGTGCTGAAACTCTTCCATGCCGGCAAGGTGCGCTTCTCCAGCCTGCACAATTTCTGCCCGCTGCCGATCGAGATCACTCGCGCCTCGCCTGACTGCTATAAATTCTCCTCGCCCGACGAACGGGAGCGCGAGCGCGCGGTGAAGCACAGCCTGCAGACGATCGACTTCGCCGAACGGCTCGAGGCTCCTTTCGTGGTCCTGCATCTCGGTCGCACGCCGCTCGACGATTACACCGACAAGCTCGTGCGCATGGCGGAAGTGGGAATGCACAACTCGCGCGACTACGTGAAGGAGAAGCTCGCCTGCATTCGGAAACGCGAAGAGGCGGCGCGACCGTATTTCGTCCGCGCGCTCGAGTGCCTCAAGCGCATCGCGGAGTACGCGGACAAGAAGAGCATCACCCTCGGCGTCGAGAGCCGGCACAGCTTTGAGGAGATTCCGAATGAATTGGAGATGCTCACGGTGATGAGCCAGTTCGACGTGCCGCACGTCGGCTATTGGCACGACTTTGGCCACGTGCAGGTGAAGAACAATCTGGGTTTCGTCGATCACTACGAGTGGCTGCGCGAGGTGGCGCCGCGGCTCGTCGGTTGCCATCTTCACGACACCGCGTGGCCGGGCCGCGATCACATGGCGCCCTTCACCGGCGGGGTGGAATATGATCGGCTCATCCCGCTCCTGCCGCGCGACACGCTTTACGTTTTCGAAATGAGCCCGCGTCGCACCGCGGAGGAAATCACCACGGCGCGGGAGAAGTGGATTGCGAAGTTTGGCGCATGAGTGATCGCGGCGCGGAGGCGCGAACCGCGGCCGCAGCCCCCAAGGGCGGCGCATGGAAAAAGCCGCTGCTCACGGTGCTGCAGGTCGTCTTCACGCTCACCGTCCTTTACCTGGTCTTCCGCGATCCGGCGAAGCGCGCGGAAATGGTGCAGCTCCTCGGTCGCGCGGATCGCTGGTGGCTTGTCGCCGGCTTCACCTGCTACGGCCTCGTGGAAGTGATCGCCGGCGTACGCTGGCTGCTGCTGCTGCGCGTGCAGGGCATTCAGCTTGGCTCCGCCCGGCTGATCGCGCTGCTGCTCATCGGGTTGTTCTTCAATTACTTCATCCCCGGCGGGACCGGTGGCGACGTGGTGAAGATCTTTTACTTGCTCAAGGAAACGCCGGGCAAACGCTCCGTCGCGCTGCTTTCCGTCTTGATCGATCGGCTCATCGGTGTGGTCGCGCTGTGCGCCATCGCCGCCTGCTTTGCGCTCACTCGGTGGAGCTGGCTGATGAGTTCGCCCGCGACCGTGGGTTACGTCTGGACTGGATTGGGCATCCTCGGGTCGAGTCTGGCGGGCTTGCACTTCACCTACATCATCACGCGGCACAATCTCATCCACAGGCTGCCCGCCCGGCTCCCGGGCCGCGACAAGTTTGCCGAGTTGGCGCTCGCCTACAATCTTTACGGCAAGGCATGGCGCGCGTCGCTGGCCGCCTTCGTCCTCTCGATCCTCGCCAATCTCGGCTACTTCGGCGTCTTCTTTTGCGCGGCGCAATCGTTCCGCCAGCCCGGCCGGCCGAGCCCGAGCTTCGCCGACTTTTGTGCCATCCTGCCGATCGTGAATACCATCACCTCGATGCCCATCAGCCTCGGTGGAGTTGGCGTTCGCGAAGGGCTGTTTCAGGTCTTCCTCGGGCAGCTCTGCGGAGTGAGTGAAGCGGTCGCGGTGATGATCTCATCCGTCGGTTATCTGCTCACGCTTGGCTGGGGCTTGATCGGTGGCCTCATCTATCTTTTCTACCGTCCCTCCGAGCACGCGCGGCTCGGTGAGATCAAGGCGGAGGTCCGCGCATTCGAGCACACCGTGGCGGAGGAGGAGATCGCGCTGGAAGCGAGCAGCGACAAGGAAAAGCCGTGAAAGCGCCGGCGCGTCCGTTCGTTACCGCGAACTTCGCTCTCACTTGGGACTCCCGCATCTCCACGCGCCGCGGCACCCCGTCCGATTTTTCCTCCAAGAGCGACAAACGCCGCCTCGTCGAGATCCGCGCCAAGTGCGACGCGGTCCTCGTCAGCGCGAAGACACTCGCGGCGGATAACATGCTGATGGGGCTGCCCGACGAAGGACTCCGCGCCGCGCGCGTGCGGCGAAAGCAGGCGCCATATCCCGCGCGCGTCCTCCTGACCAATTCCGGACGGATCGATCCGCGGCTGCGCATTTTCGAGAAAGATTTCTCGCCGATCGTCATCTTCTCCACCACGCGCATGCCGGCCCGCACCCAGGCCGCGCTCGCGGGGAAGGCCGATCTCTGGCTGCACGAGTCGGCGACGGTGAATCTCACCGCGATGCTCGCGACGTTGCGACAGGACTACGGTGTGAAGCGGCTCGTGTGCGAAGGCGGCGCACAGGTTCTGCGTTCGCTCCTCGCCGCGGATCTGGTCGATGAGATTCACCTCACGCTGGGTCCGCGCATCTTCGGGGGGAGTGGCGCCCCGACGCTCACGGGCGTTGCGCCGGACTTCTTTCCGCAATCCATTTTGCTCGCTCTCGATAAGATGGAGATCGTCGAGGGTGAATGTTTTCTCCGTTACCGGGTGAAACATTAGTGCGAGGTTTTTGCGCGCGTCCGAAAAGTGCTCACAACCGTCAAAGAACCCGGGGTCGAAATGTATTCGACACCCTCCGCCCTCACTTCGACATTCCCCGCGCTTTGCACACCGCCTCTTCCATCCAGATCAAGGCTCCGCGAGAACAGGTCTTCGCGATGGTTCGCGACCTGGCTCGTTGGCCGGAGTGGCTGCCGCACTACCGCCGCATCGAATTCCTCGGCGCCGGCCAGCGCGGGCAGATCGTCGAGATGGCGGCGATGCGGTCGGGCATTCCTATCTCGTGGAC
>JBAVML010000399.1:0-4941 GCA_049690035.1 Chthoniobacteraceae bacterium | reverse complement strand
CGGTCCCTTCGTTTTCAGCGCCGCTTCCAGCGTCCCGGCGCCTCGCGCGTCGAGCGAAGTCACATGCACCACCTGCGCCGCATCGAGATCAAAACCCAACTCGGGCACCAGCTCCTCCTGCCATTTCCATTCCGCGGTCTCGGCGCCGCACAGACCGGTGTGCAGCAGCAAGATCGAGATGATCGGCAGAATGCGCGCGAATCGGGAGCAAGTGAGCGATGTCATCGGGTGGGAAGAAACGAGTAGAGAGGAACACCTCGATGTCTGGCAAGTGGTGGCGGCTGGTCGATGGCAGGCGCCGTGCTTAAACGACCGCCTCTTTTCCCATGAACCCGCCTCCCAACACCGACACCGAGCGACGCCTTCCCTCGGGGTTCGCCTGGCAACTCGTCGCGCTGGTGCTGGTGATCGTCGGTTGCAAGCTGTGGTTGGTCGCTTCCTTCAGTTCGCCCCTGCCCTTCCTCGATCAGTGGAAGGGCGAGGGTGCCGAAGTGCTGCGCCCCTGGATGAAGGGTGAACTGCGAATCACCGATTTGGTGGCGCCGTTCAACGAACATCGCATCGTACCGAGCCGCGTGTTGCTCCTCGGGTTGTTTGAAGGCAATGCGCGGCAGTGGGACTCCCAGGTCGAAATGATCGCCGGCGCGCTCCTCCACGCCGCGTGCGCCGTTGTTTTGGGAGCCGTGCTGGTGCGCCAACTCGGCCGCAGATTCACAGTGCCGGTCCTTGGCGCGCTGCTCGTGCTCTTCTGCCTACCCTTCGACTGGCAGAACACGCTCTGGGGATTCCAAACCTCGTTCTATTTTCTCATCCTGTTCAGCGTCATCGCCTGCTGGGGCCTCGGCGGATCCGCCGCCGGAAGCAAGAGTTGGTGGATGGGCGCCGTCGCCGGGCTGCTCGCCTGCCTCAGTCTCGGCTCGGGCGGACTTGCGGGCCTGGCGATCGCGGGTTGGGTCGGGTTGAAAATGATCGTCCATTCCGGGACGCGGAGAGCCTCGGGAAGCTGGGCGACGCTCGGCGTTTCTCTGGCGCTCGGCGCACTTGGATCCGCACTCTATACCCCGCCGAAGATCGCCTCCATCGGCGCGCTCCAGGCGCGAACGCCCGGTTCATTTCTGTGGGGCTTCGCCATCCATCTCGGCTGGCCAAATAGCACGTCCCCGTTCTTCGCGCTGCTCGCCTACGCCCCATTTGTGGTGCTCGTTTGCCTCCGGCTCCGCGCGGCGAGGCGAAACCGTGCGGGCGAGTTTTCGATCGAGGATTTCCTCTTTCCGCTCGGCTTCTGGGTGTTGCTGCAGGCCGCGGCCATCGCCTACTCGCGGAATCACCCGGTCGCCTCGGTCATTTCGCGCTACATGGATCTGCTCGCCCTCGGCGCGCTGGTGAACTTCTGCTGCCTGCTCCGCCTCTTCCAACTGAGCTCCGCCTCGCCTCCTTCCATCTGGGCTCGCCGCGCGCTGGTCCCCGGCGCCGCCGTTTGGACCGCGGTCGCGCTCGCCGGGCTGGTGCCCCTGCTCCAGCGCAATTTCCGCCTGGACCTCCCCAGCCTGCAGAAGATCCACCGCGTCCAGATCGCCGCCGTCCGCCAGTTCGTCACCAACGGTCGGGGCGACGACCTCGGCGGCAAGCCCGTCTTCGGTCTGCCTCCCGCCGACCTCGATATCCTCGCCGACCTGCTCCGCGATCCCGTCGCGCAAAACATCCTGCCCACCGGCATCGGCATCCGCCGCATCTCCGCCGCGCCCGGCCCGCTGACCACCGCGGCGCGAATGCTGACCGATGGCTGGGGGCTGCTGCTCGGCGCCGGCGTCCTCACCTTCGTCCTCAGCGCGCTGAGCGACTGGCTGGCAAGCCGCCGCAATCTTCCCAAAACACCATCGCGTGCAGACATCGGAAGAATCGCCGTTCCCGACTCCTCGGCGAAGAACGCGGCTTGATCAGTCCGCGCCGCGCGCGACCTGACGCATCCCTTCGTAGAGAACGATCCCGACCGCCGTCGCCAGGTTCAGGCTGCGCGTCTGCGGCTGCATCGGGATGGTGAGGCAGCGGTCGGCATTGGCGGCGAGCAGCGGCTCGGGGAGCCCTTTCGTTTCCCTACCGAAGACCAGAAAATCGCCCGGCCGAAAGGCAGCATCCCAATAGACGCGCGTCGTTTTCGTGGTGAGAAAGAACCAGCTCGAGCTCGCGGCCTGTGCCGCTTGCAGCGCGGCGAATGATTCCCAGAGCGTGACTTTCACCTCGGCCCAGTAGTCGAGGCCCGCGCGCTTCAGCGTCCGGTCATCGATGTCGAAACCCAGCGGTCGCACGAGGTGCAACTCCGCGCCCGTGGCGAGGCAGAGGCGGCCGATGTTGCCGGTATTGGGCGGGATCTCTGGCTCGACGAGGACGATGTTGAACATGGGTGGGTTCTGAGGTTGTCAGGTGATCGAGTTTTCAGGTCAAACGTCGCGAACGCGCAACCGGGACCGGCCACGGTCGCCTGAACCAGTTCGCCCAAGGGTTGCGCCGACACGAAAAGCAGTGTTTACATCCCGTCCCAACACCTTTTGCGCTACCTCAAGGCAACTCTCATTCTCGGCGTCTTCGTGGGCGTCATTGTCGCGCTGCTCATCGCAGGCCACGCATTCGCGCGGCCCGATCTTGCGCTCGCGCACTTCCTGAAGCTGCCTGAGCCCGGCGCCGGGAATCTGTTCGTTCAGTATTCGCTTGGCATCACGCTCGCCTTCCTCATCGCTTGGACGACGGTCGATATCCCGCGGCCGTCGCTGAAACACGTGATCGCGTTCGGGGCGTTCCTCGAAGTGATCGGCGTGACCACAATCTTCAAGCTTTACGGGCACTATTTCTCCCCCTTCGCCGCGCTCACGGCGATCGCGGGCAGTTTCACGCTCGGCTTCCTCTACTCGCGGAGTGAGGCGGGCAGCCGCAAACGCATCCTGCGTCAGATCCTCGGCGACCGCGTCTCGGAGACCACTTTCAAGAAACTCATCGACTCGAGCGAACCGCTCAATCTCGAGGGCGAACGCCGCGAGGTGACGATCGTGGTCTGCGAGATTTTCAATCACGACGAACTCGAGGACGCGCTGCCGGCGCCGGATTACGTGGCGTTGACGAATTCCTTCCGACGCAACGTCGCCGACCTGCTGGTCGAGCGCGGCGGCTATCTCGATGAATGCGATGGCGAAAGCGTGCGCGTCGTTTTCGGTGCGCCATTGCGCGATCTCAATCACGGCGCCAACGCCTGCGAAGCCGCGCTGGCGCTGGAGGATCGGCTCAACGCGGTGAACCGCGAATGCCACACGATCTGGAAGCAGATGTTCGACTTCCGCATCGGCGTGAACAGCGGCGAGATGGTGCTCGGCGCCTACGGCTCGCGGCGGCTGGGAAACTACAGCGTCGCCGGCGAACCCGTGGAGTTTGGCCGTCGCCTCTGCCGCGCCAATCTGATCTACGGCTCGCGAATCCTGCTCGGCGCCGGCACGTTTTATTTTGCCGAGCCCGCGATCGAGGTGCGCCCGATGGAAATGATCCAGCGCTTCGACGACGGTAGCCGCGAAGAGATCTACGAGCTCCTCGGCATGCGCGACGTGCTCACCGACGAGGAGCTCGAGCGGCGCGATCTTTTCTGGAAAGGCGTCGTCTTCTACCGCTCGCAGCTCTGGGAGGAAGCGCTCGATCTCTTCTACAGCGCGCGCGCGCCGAAGGGTTCGGATGGGCCGGTCGAGTTTTACATCCGACGCATCGAGCAGCTCCGCGGCGGACTCGCGGCTCTGGATTGGAACAGTGCGCGGCTCTAGCCCGCGATGAAGCGCGTCGAATACCCATCGGCGATCAAATTGCTCGTGGCCGAGCTCAAACGCATGCCGGGCGTCGGTCCGCGCAGCGCGGAGCGCATCGCGCTGTGGATGATCCAGTCGCGCGACGCCCGCGCCAGCGAGATCGCCCGTGCCATCGGCGACGCCACGGGGACGATCAAACCCTGCTCGCGCTGCGGCTTCTTCACCACGGAGACGGTGTGCGAGATTTGCGCCGACCCCGCTCGCGACGCCACGCTGATTTGCGTCGTGGAGCAGCCCACCGAAATTCTCCCGCTCGAACGCACCGGCGCCTTTCGCGGCCGTTACCATTCGCTCGGCGGACGCATCGCTCCGCTCGATCACGTCGGTCCGGAGGATCTGCGCATCGACGCTCTGCTCGATCGCATTCGCACCGAGCAACCCACCGAGATCATCCTCGCCGTCGGCGCAGACGTGGAGGGTGAAGCCACCGCGAGCTATCTCGCCAGCGTCCTTCGGGAATTGCCGGTGAAGGTCACCCGGCTCGCCCAAGGGCTGCCCGCCGGCGGCGGTCTCGAACACGCCGACGAACTCACGCTCAGCCGCGCCATGTCCGGCCGGACGGCGGTGAATCGGTGAATCCGGAGAAAAGAACGCGCGCTCCTGCAACTTTCGATTGCATTTCAATCCGCCACCGCTAGCTCTCTTGGCCCCAAAAGCGCATGGCTGACGCAGTCCCTCTCCCCACGGCAATACCTTCGCACGCAACCCCTGACGGAGGAGTTCAGGCTCTCGATCACGTCGATCAATACCTTCGTCTCGGACAGGAATCTGACTGCTCGGACGTGCACCTCAGCGTCGATTCGCCGCCGGTCTGGCGCCGCTTCGGCACGCTCGAGCCCATCTGGCTCCAGGCGGCCAAGCTCACTTCCGTCGATACCGATCGACTCGCGATGGGCTTTCTCACGGATGCGCAAAAGCAGCTTCTCGCCGAACGCGGCGACGTGGATTTCGCCTACGCGACCGATTTCGGGCGCTTCCGCGCCAGCGTCGTGCGACACCGCCTGGGCGTGGACCTGGTCTTCCGGATCATCAACTCGCACGTGCGATCGATGGACGAACTCGGACTGCCGGAATCCCTGAAGCTGCTGACCCAATACCACAA
>JBAVML010000398.1:0-5070 GCA_049690035.1 Chthoniobacteraceae bacterium | reverse complement strand
CTCCAGTGCCGCTGGAACGAGCGGGCGGAGGACGGATTCCGGAAAGGCAAACGAGACCGCTGCGACGCGGTCGAACCATGCGACGACCGGGAACGGATGCCGTCGCAGATACTTCAGAAGTCCCATGAAATCGGTGGATGGAAATGCGCGGCCACGGCGCAGATTACTGGGCGCGCGACGGCACTGGCAAGGGGTGGCGCTTGCGAGCTGTTGAGTTTGCCCTTTCAATGGCGACCGCGATGAAAACACCCGAGCTACCGCCCTTCGCCCATACGCCGCAGCCTTACACCGGACCGAGCGCGGAGGAGGTGCTGGCGCTGCGCAAGGAGTTCCTGAATCCCGCGATTTTCGCCTACTACAAGCGGCCGATCATGATCGTGGAGGGCAAGGGGCAGTATCTCTTCGACGAAAAGGGGCGGCGCTATCTCGATGCGTTCGCAGGCATCGTGACGGTGAGCGTCGGGCATTGTCATCCGCACGTGATCGAGGCCGTGAACAAACAGAACGCGCTCATCCAGCACACTACGACGATCTACCTCCATCCGAACATCGCCGAGTACGCGCAGGCCCTCGCGGCGAAGATGCCGGGCGACTTGAAAGTGTGTTATTTCGTCAACTCCGGCTCGGAGGCCAACGACCTCGCGATGCTCATGGCCCGGGCGCACACGGGTAACTACGACCTCATCGCGCTGCGGAACGGCTACCACGGCGGCAACTCCAGCGGCATGGCGCTCACTGCGCATTCGACGTGGAAATTCAACGTGCCGCACAGCTTCGGCGTGCATCACGCCATCGCGCCCGATCCGTATCGCGGCGCATTCGCGGGCGATCCAGACGCCGGGAAAAAATACGCGGACGACGTGAAGAGCGTGATCGACTTCGCGACGCCGGGAAAGGTCGCGGGCTTCTTCGCCGAGTCGATCCAAGGCGTCGGTGGCGCGATCGTTTTCCCCGATGGCTATTTGCAAAAAGCCTACGAACACGTGCGCGCCGCGGGTGGCCTGTGCATCGCGGATGAAGTGCAGGCGGGCTTCGGCCGCACGGGCACGCACTACTGGGGCTTCGAGACGCAGGGCGTGATGCCCGACATCGTCACGATGGCGAAAGGGATCGGCAACGGCGTGCCGCTCGCGGCGGTCGTCACCACGCCGCAGATCGCGCAGGCGCTGGCCTCGCGCATCCACTTCAATACCTTCGGCGGCAATCCGGTGGTCTGCGCGCAGGGCGAGGCGGTGCTCGAAGTCATCGATCGCGAAGGCCTGCAGGCCAACTCACTATCGGTCGGGAATCATCTGCTGGCCGGCTTTCGCGAGCTGGCGAAGAAGCACACGATCATCGGCGACGTGCGCGGCAAGGGCCTCATGCTCGGCGTCGAGCTGGTCAAGGATCGCACGACGAAAGTGCCCGCGAAGGAAGAAACCGCGCACCTTTTCGAGATGGCGAAAGACATGGGGCTGCTCATCGGCAAGGGCGGCTTTCACGGCAATGTGCTGCGCATCAAGCCGCCGATGTGTTTCACCAAAGCGGACGCCGATTTCCTGCTCGAGGTCATCGACATCTGTCTCGCGAAGCTGTGAGCGACGACGTCCTGCGCGCGTTGCTCGACGCTCGCGAGCGGCGGGAGCGCTGCGCGCTGGTCACGGTCGCGGCGACCCGCGGCTCGGTGCCGCGCGAGGCCGGCGCGAAGATGCTCGTCTTCGCCGACCGCCGGCTCGTCGGCACGATCGGCGGCGGGAAGTTCGAGGCACTGGTCGCGGAGGAAGCGCTCGTCGCGCTCGGCGGGAAGACGCCGGTGCTCAAAACGTATCCGCTGCACGAGTGCGACGTCGCTTCCTTCGGCGCGATCTGCGGCGGGGAAATGACCGTGCTCATCGAGCCGCAGATTCTTGGCGAAGCGCTCTTCCTCGTCGGCGCCGGCCACTGTTCGCGCGCACTCGCCCGGCTCGCGCAGGACTGCGGCTGGCACGTGACGGTGATCGATGATCGCGCGGAGTTGCTCGCCGATTTCCCCGCGCAACAGCGGCTCACGACACCCACCGCTCCCGACTTCATCGCGAGCCGCGCATGGCAGCCGGACGAAGCGCTCGTGCTGATTAGCCGCAATCACGAACTCGATCGTGAAGCGTTGCACGCCGCGGTGCGCGCCGGGGGCATGGGCTACCTGGGCATGATGGGCAGCGGTCGAAAAGTGCGGCAGGTCTTCGATGCGCTCATCGCTCGCGGAACCAGCATTGAAGGGCTTTCGCAGGTCTTTGCGCCGATCGGCCTCGACCTCGGCGCGGAAGCACCCGCGGAGATCGCGGTGAGCATCATGGCGGAAATCCTCGCCGTGCTGCGCGGGCAGAACGCCGCGCATTTGCGCGCGCCAGTCGTGGCGGCCTGAGCGCGCTCGCTTGTCTTCGCCGCGGCGCGCGACGATTCTCCGCCGCATGAAGCTCGACGCCGAACTGCTCCAGCAAGTCCCGAAAGTTCTCCTCCACGAACATCTCGACGGCGGCCTGCGTCCCGCGACGGTCATCGCGCTCGCCAAGGACTGCGGCTACACCAGCCTGCCGACCGACGATCCGAAGGCGCTCGGCGAATGGTTTCACCGCGGCGCGAACAAGGGCTCGCTGCCGGAATATCTCGAAGGCTTCGCGCACACCATCGCGGTGATGCAGACCAAGGAAGCGATCGAGCGCGTCGCGTTCGAGTTCATCGAGGACATGTATCACGACGGCGTCGTTTACGCGGAGTGCCGCTTCGCGCCTTGCTTCCACAGCCGCCAGGGGCTCACGCCCGAGGCGGTGGTGCAGGCGGCGCTCGATGGATTTCATCGCGGGGAGGAAAAGTATGGCGTGAAGTGGGGCCTGATCATTTGCGCGATGCGCGACAAGACGGACTCGCTGGAGTGGGCGGAAATGGCGATCGACTTCCGTTACCGCGGCGTCGTCGCCTTCGACCTCGCGGGCGAAGAAGCGGGCTATCCGCCGAAGAAACACGCCGAAGCGTTCCAGGCGATTCAGGCGGCGAACTTTTACAGCACGCTGCACGCGGGCGAGGCCTTCGGCATCGCGTCGATTTGGCAGGCGCTGCAAATCTGCGGCGCGCACCGACTCGGCCACGCCACGCGGCTCACTGATGGCATGACGATCGTCGATGGTAAGATCGTGAAGATGGGTTCGCTCGCGCAGTACATTCTCGACCGCCGCATTCCGCTCGAGATGTGTCTCTCCAGCAACGTTCACACCGGCGCGGTGCGCTCGATGGATGTCCACCCCTTCAAGCTCTACTACCAGCGCGGCTTCCGCGTGACGATCAACACCGACGACCGGCTGATGAGCGACACGACCATGACCAAGGAGTTTCAGGTCGCCGTCGAATCCTTCGGCCTCGACCTGCGCGATCTCGAGAAGATCACGATGAATTCCGCGAAGAGCGCGTTCATCGATTTCGATTCGCGCCTGCGCCTGATCTACGACGTGATCAAGCCGCGCTACGCAAAGTTTCACTCGGCCTAAATTCCGGGCCGATGCGCGCCGCTCTGGCCCTCCTCCTCACCGCCGCATGCTGTCTCGCGCAAGAACCGCGGCCGCTCGCCGGCACTTCGCCGCTGACCGAGAGCGGCGATTTCTCCGCGCGCATGGTGCAGGGGATCGGCACATGGCTGGAGCGTGAGACGGCACGTGTCGCTGCGGATCGCGATCGGCGCTGGCATGAAGCGGCAAGTGGTCCCGAGTGGCCTGCGTTCGCCAAAACGCAGCGCGAGAAACTGCGGCAGGCGATCGGCGCGATCGATCCGCGCACGCCGGGGAAGATCGAGGAAATCAGCGAAGCGGGTGCGCCACCGGCCGTGGCCTCCGCCGCGGGTTACACGCTGCGCCGCGTGAGCTGGCCGGTCTTCGCCGGGGTGAATGGCGAAGGCGTGTTGTTGCAACCCGAGGTAGTGCCGCGCCGCTTTGTCATTGTCGTGCCCGATGCGGATGAACTCCCCGAAGTCTCGCCTCTCGCGCACCGTCTCGCGGCGGAAGGTTGCCTCGTGCTCGTTCCCGCGTTGCTCGATCGGCGCGACAATTTCTCGGGCAGTGCCGCACTGCAACGATTCACCAATCAGCCGCATCGCGAGTGGATCCAGCGGCAGGCCTTCGAACTCGGCCGCACGGTCATTGGATACGAAGTGCAAAAGATTCTCGCGGCCGTGGACGCGTTCACCACGCCGGGATCGCGCTTGCACGCCGCGGCGCCAGTCGCGCTCGCGGGTGAAGGCGAAGGTGGGTTGCTCGCGCTCCACGCGGCGGCGCTCGATGACCGCATCGGCGCGGTTTTGGTCGGTGGATACTTCGGTCCGCGCGAAGGCCTCTTCGCCGAGCCGCTCTACCGCAACGTCTTCGGACTGCTGAAGGATTTCGGCGACGCCGAACTCGCGGCGCTGATCGCGCCGCGCCCGCTGCTCGTGGCGCACTCCAGCATTCGAGAAATCAGCGGGCCGCCTGAAGTTCGCGCCGGTCGCGCCGGAGCCGCGCCGGGCCGGATCACGCAGCCGCCGCTAGCAGCGGTCATCGAGGAAATCCGTCGCGCCAATGAACTGCGCAGCGCCTCACCCGTTCGCCTCGCGCGCGGCGCGAACGATGAGTCGCAGGCGATCACGTCGGATCGCATCGTGCGTGCGTTTCTCTCCATGCTGCAACTTCGGCCTCGCGACGAAGGACCTGCGACCAAACGCGAGCTCGTGTCCTTTGATCTCCGCCAGCGCGATGGCCGCCAGCAGCGCGGCATCGCGGAGTTGGAGGAATTCCAAAGACGCTTGATGATGGACGCCGAGCGGAGCCGAACCGCCGCGGTGCTTTCCAAAACGAAACCCGGTGCGGAATGGGACACCGCCCAGAGCGCGTTGCGGACGAGGCTTTACGATGAATCGATCGGGCGAATCACGGCCGCACGATCAACCGCGAACCCTCATTCCCGCTTGATCCGCGAGGAATCGAAGTGGCTCGGCTACGAAGTGACGCTCGACGTGCTGCCCGATGTCTTCGCGTGGGGCTGGCTGCTCGTGCCGTGCGACTTGAAGGAAGGAGAGCGTCGGCCCGTGGT
>JBAVML010000397.1:0-3583 GCA_049690035.1 Chthoniobacteraceae bacterium | reverse complement strand
ACGATGACCTGACCAATCGCGCTCCGCAGCTTCAGGAAATCTTCGCGGAAGCGGGTGGCTTCAGTTTGCAGGTCGGCAGGTGTGCTCATGGGATCGATGTATTCGCGCTGCTCGCATGGGGGCGAAGATGGATTGCAGTTTCAGATTTCCATCGCGCAGAGGAGGAGGATGTCCGCGGAAGCGGAGATGCGCACGGAATTTTCTGGGCACGTGGCCATCCGCAGCGTTGTGCATGGGGAAGGTGCGCACGTTTCCGGCGAGCCTCCACGCCGCCAGGACCGGGGCGCGATTGTGGTCGAGAGGATCGGACTCAGCCGCGGGTCACGGTGCGCTGCAGACGAATCCGGCGAACGTGGGGCGCTTGCTCGATTTTCTCCTGAAGACGAGCGCTAAACGGTGACGACCGTGCCGTCGAACTTGGTCAGCGTGAAGCCGGCGAAATCCTCGTTGCAGAGCAACCGCTGATCTTTCAACACGCTGATCCCGACGGCCTCGCCGAGCGCCAGGGATTCGCGCGCGTCGGAGCGCCAGTGGACGCCGGCGATGTTGCGCCCAGTGGCGATATTCGAGGCGAGTTTGTTCAATTCTCCACCGACCGTGAGCAGCGAGCCCGAGTAGGGGAGAAGCGAGAGTCCGTCCGCCGATGGCACGACGGGATTTGGAATCACCATGGAATCGTCGAACCACGCCTTGAGGATCGTGACACACGCGCCGGCGACGGTCGCGTGACCCGCGGCGTAGGAAGGATGCAGCGGCGAGCCTTCGGGGAAGGCCATGGGCAGCAGGTAGCTGCCGTACTTGCTCGAAAGCATGCTGAGCGCCGGCGAGGCGGTGATTTCATCCATCGCGAGCGGATACGAGGCGACGTTGTTGAGCCGGTTGTGGACCAGGCCCGCGTAGGCCTCGGGGCGCAGCCGGCGATGGACGCACCATTTTTGAAACCACGCGGCCTTGAGCGCGCGCGTGGAGACTTCGCAAAGCAGCGTGGCGATGTGTGGGCCGCCGAAGGTCGCGAAGCCGTCTTGATTGGCAGAGAGGTGATAGGGATTCCCGGCGTCGAAGGGCACGCCGAGGCCGCTGCTGTCAGGGTCGTCGGCGTCCGGTCCCGCGAGCAGGATGAGCATCGCGTGAAGGTAAGCCTGGAAGAGCACGTCGATGTGGACCCACTGGCCGAGGTCGCGTCCATTGCGGATGTAGCGGCGCTGCGAGTCGTGCTGGATCGCGAGGCTCGGGCGTTCGCCGCGCTGGACGCTGAGCCAGTCGGCGAAGGTGGTCATGTAGTCCACGCCCGGCACTGCGGTGCGCATCATTTGCTCGACGTAGTTTGCGCCGAAAGGGACGGGGAGCAGGAGGAATTGCGAAATGTACGGCCCCGTGGTCGCGCCGGGCAGCGTGTCGCGGAAGAGCGTCTGCGGCGTGACTTGCAGCGCGATCTTCGGGCCGCGGAAATCCTGGAGCCGCGTGAGATCATGGGCGGCGGCGAGCGTGATCGCGTTGGTTCCGTATTCTTCAAAAGGAACGTCCCGCGCGAGCGCCATCCAATAGTTCTCCACCATCTCGCCCGCCGCTTCCTTGCTATCGAGCGTGGGCGCGGGCGGGATCGCCAGCGCGTGCGAATCCGCGCCTTCGAGGTCGAAGGCCAGGCCTGCTTGTGGATTCACCAGTTTGCGCTGCAGGGTCGGCGACGACGCGCCCATCGGGATCGCCTCGAATTCCTCCGGGTGGCCCTTCTTCAATGCGCGCAGAAAAAGTTCGTAGGCGGCCGGATCGACCTCCCCGATCGAGTTGTGCGGAAGGCCCTTGCTGAAGTTGCCGATGCGGTTCGGGTAAAGCTCTTCGTCCCCATTGGTCGGATGCAGCGCGGGCTGCACGCGGCGCTGGCCGAGCGCGGCCTTGCAGCGCAAGCGGTAGGCGAAATTCGCGCGCGACAGCCTGCTGCGTGGGTCCACTTCTTTCGCGAGTAACTCGGTGTCGTCGAGCCCGCCGGCGCCGATCGTCGCGCCGCCAGCAGCGAGGGTCGCCGCGATGCTGCGCGTCAGGAAGGATCGGCGCGTGAGAGGTTTCGCGGCAGGCGCGGGAGGAACGAGATCAGTCCGACCAGATGGAGCTTCATTCGGGTTCATTGGCTTTCAGTGGGGGGAAACGGAAATCCGCCCGTCGAATACCAGCTCTGCCGCCGGGTGCCACGAACATTCGGTCCGTGATCGATGTTTTTTTGGGGGATGATCGCCTCAATCGGCTGTTTGGACCCCCGCGGGGAACCTGTCATGTAATCGTTATCCAAATAACACAACGGCGACACGCATTTGTCACGAAAGGTGTTCAGAAATGGCGGCTAAGTCGGTTCCCATTGGCGATTGTGAGGATTCATTCACTTGTAACTCACTCTCACCGAGGGCCGTTCCGGCACAACCCACACCAAGTTACTACCCTTGAATCACCACCATCCGTTCCGTTCCCTCCGCCCTGCGATCCTCGCGGCCGGTATTGCCACTCTCTTATCGTTGTCCCCATGCGGCTTCGCTCAGGACGCGATCTCCGACGTGCCGCCGCCCGGCACCATCTCGACGAATGTCTCATTTCTCGGCGTCGCCGCGGGTGATGCCTCGACTAACGATGCAATCGTCTGGACGCGTGCCGTAGATTCCCTGGCGCCGACAGCGGCGACGACGGTGACAGCGCAGGTCTCGACCGACTCAAACATCACCAGTCCGATCACCCTCACGGGGGTCACCAATCCTGCGGAGGACTTCACGGTGAAGCTTGACTTCAATACGCTGACACCGGGGACGCAGTATTACTATCGCTTCGTTGGGCCGAGTGGTGAGACGAGCATCGTGGGCAAGTTTAAGACGGCTCCGGCGCCGAACGCGCCCGCTCCGCTTCACTTTGCCTTCAGCGGCGACAACGACGGGTTGATTCGTCCCTATGCGCTGGCTGCCACGATCCCCGCCCAGAACCTCGATTTCTACGTGAACCTCGGCGACACGATCTACGAGAACGCGAGCAACCTCACCACGAGCGGCGTGCACAACGGCGCCTCGTGGCTGAACTCGCCCTCCGTCACGCTCTCGAACGACGCGCTGAACTTCAACGGCATCCCGCGCGCGTTCATCCCTGCCGGCACGCCCTTCGCGACGCAGGCGCAGCTCCGCGCGGACTATGCGAAGAAATACCGCGAGAATTTTCTCCCGGTGAACACCGGCGGGCAGAACTGCCTCCAGGGGCTCTACGCCGCGCAGGGTAACTACACGACGTGGGACAACCATGAACTCGGCAACCGCAAATACATCGATGGCGGCGCGCCTGCCGGCCTCTCGGTTGGCGGTGCAGCTGGCACGGACATGGCCACCGGCCGCGGGGTGGACGCGCGGAATAACGGCGCTGGCAATGTCGGCAATGTCAATGACGCGGCCGACCTGTTCTCGCCGTCCGCGCTCGCCAGCCTCGGCGGCTGGATGAATCGTGCGCCCGGGTTCCTCGCGCTGGAAGATGTCTTCCTCGCCTACCAGCCAATCGCCAATCGCGGCATCATCACCGCGCCGAGCGATCCGCGCACCGACGGCACCCGCCAACTCTACAG
>JBAVML010000396.1:0-29529 GCA_049690035.1 Chthoniobacteraceae bacterium | reverse complement strand
CGTTACACCAAGGCCGATGGCACCGCGCTGCTCCGCGTGGCGGCGACGAAGGTCGAATTGCACATCAAGACCGGCGCGGTCGGCAGCGAAACGGAAGTCGTGACGCTGACCGAAGGCGAGGGCTTCTTCGTCGCCAGCGGCGCTGGGCTCGCCGGCCGCGTCGGCGGCAAGGTCGTGATCAACATCCCCGGCGGTGGCGCGGACTTCGGCGGCACCTTCACCCTCGCAATCAACAACACGCTGACGAACGTCAACGAGTCCATCGTGGTCGGCGGCCGGACGATCGCGCTCGCGCTTCCGAGCGGTCCGTATGTGCGGGTGGAAGGCACGGGAGTTACGCTGCGTGTCGCGGGCCAGGTGCTCGGCGGCGACTTCGCTTTCGAGAAAATCAACGCGATCATCCCCGGTGTCGGTGGCGCTCCTGCGACCGTCGGCGCGCCGGTCATTCGCGTGGCCATCGCAAATGCGCATCTTTCGCTCGGCGACGGCACCACCGAACTCGTCAGCCTGACCGGTGGCGAGGGCGCGTTCCTCGTGCGTCCGGACGGACTCGCCGGCACGGTCGGCGGCACGGTGCGGATCAATGTGCCGGGCGTTTCTTTCGCCGGCACCTTCCAGATCGCGATCAACAACACCGCGACGCAGATCACCGACACCTTCAAAGTCGGCGACCGGACTATCAACCTCGACGTGGCGGCCGGACCGTTCATGCGGATCGAGGGGACGAACGTCGGCCTCACCATCGCGGGCCAGACGATCTCGGGGAATTTTGCGATCGAACAACTCACCCGGACGAACGGCGAACGCGTGACGCGTCTCGCGATCACCAGCGGTGTGATCGATCTCGGCGACGGCTTGGTGAAGGCAACCGGGCTTAGCGGCAAGTTCCTCTTCAACTCGGCCGGCGTCGCGGGCGAACTCGTCACGACGATCAATCTCGCGGTGGCGGGCGCGCTCGCGTTCACCGGCCGGATCACCGTGCGGGTGAACAACACGCTCGCCGCGGTGAACGAGAGCTTCACCGTCGGCACCGAGACGGTGACGCTCGCGCTGCCCGCCGGTCCTTATCTCCGCGTCGAAGTCGGTGAAACTGCGCCCGGCACGCCGGCGACGCTGACCGTGCTCGGCCAGATCCTCAGCGGCAACTTCGCCTTCGAGCGCAGCACCGCGCCGGACGGCACGCCGCGGGTGCGGATCGTGGTGGATCAGGGCTCGCTGAAGCTCGGCGCGAGCGGCACGGACTACGTCACGGTCACGAACGCCCGCGGCTTCTTCATCCTTTCGCCGGTCGGCGCGGCGGGCACGCTGAGCGCGAACATCGTCCTGAACGTGCCAGGCGTGAATTTCACCGGCGCCTTCGCCCTGTCGCTGAACAACACGCCCCTGGCCGTGGATGAAGCGATCGAGGTTTCCGGCAGCACGGTGCGGGTGCAATTGCCCGCTGGTCCGTACTTCCGCGTGGAAGGAACCAACGTCGCGTTGAGCGTGGGTGGTCAGGTGATCAGCGGCAATTTTGCCTTCGAGCAGATCACCAGCACGCCGCGCGGCCCGCCGGTGGGAACGGCCCGCACCGTCGTGCGGGTGGCGGCGACGAACGTGAGCGTGTTGCTCGGGGATGGCACCACGAACTTCGTCAACGTCACGCAAGGGCAGGGCACTTTCATCATCCTTCCGGCCGCTGGGGCCGGCACCACCGCGGGTATCGCCGGGCGGATCAGCGGCGTGGCGGCGATCAATCTCCCGGGTGTCTCCTTGAGCGCTTCGCTCAGCGCGGAGATCAACAATACCAATCAAGCAATCGCCGAGGATTTCGTGGTTGGCGGCGAAACGCTGAAACTCGATCTGGCGGCGGGCAATTACGTGCAGGTCACCGGCACCGATGTCGCGCTGACCGTCGCCGGCCAGGTCCTGCAGGGAGACTTCACTTTCAAAAAGAACAACCTCACCAAGCGCGTGGATGTGACCGTCTCGCGGATGCACCTCGGCCTTGGCGACGGCACGCGCGAGCTGGTCTCGGTGGATATTCCGACGACCGATCCGGGGACGATCACGCTAAGCCCGGCGGGCGCGGTGGTGAACTTCCCGAAGGTCACAATCACGACCGACATCCCCGGCGTCATCTTCAGCGGCGACTTCAGCATCGCGGGCGACACGACGAACCCGGCGAACCGCTTCCTACGCATCGGCGGCACCGGCGTCACGCTCGGCTTCGCGGGCATGTCGCTGGTCGCGGATTTCTCCTTCGAGCAGATCACCAAGAGCGCGACGGAGAAGATCGTGCGCGTGGCGGTGAACAACGTGAAGCTGACGCTCGGGCCGGACGGCGCGCCTTACGTGAACGTCACCAACGGCCAGGGCTCGCTGCTCATTGATCGCAACGGCGTCGCGGCGGACTTCGGCGTGACTGCGACCTTCGCGCTGCCCGCCGGGTTGGCGCTCAGCTTCCAGTCGGTGCGGGTGCAGGTGAATACCGGCGCGGCCGCGGTGAAGGAGAACTTCGCGGTCGGCGGCCAGACCATCACGCTCGACGTGCCGGCGGGTCCGTTCCTGCGCGTCACGGTGCTCGGTGCGAACCTGAGCATCGGCGGCGCGACCGGCTTCAATCTCGTCGGCGACTTCCTCTTCGACCAAACCGGCGATGTGGCAAACCGCGTGACGCGCATCGCGATGACCAACGTCTCCGTCGCGGTGAGCGGGCAGGGGATCAAGAACGGCGAGGGCGCGTTCATCATCAAGCCGACCGGCGTCGCGGGCATCCTGACCGGCGAGGCGAGCATCGCGGCCGGACCGGTGAGCGTCGGCGGCAGCTTCGGCATTCGCATCAACACCACGACCGCACCGGTGAGCGAGAGCATCACCATCGGTTCGCGGACGATCAACGTGCGCTTCAGCGACAGCGAAGTCGCGACGACCAGCGCGTTCTTCCAGTTCTTCGGCGGCGACCTCTCGCTAAACATCGGCAACTTCGTCACCATCGAAGGCAACGTCAGCTTCAGCACGGTCGGCGGGAAGACGATCTTCGCTGGCGAAGGGCTGAACATCTTCCTCGGCCAGGGACCGGCGAAACTTTCCAACGGTGAAACCAATCCGCTCGCGACCGGTCTGCTGCTCAGCAATGCGAGCGTCGGCCTGATCAAATTCCCGAACGGCACCTACGCGCTGGCGGCGAGCGGGACGGTCGAGGTGATCGGCGTGGATGGCATCACGGTGAAGGGCAACGCGCTGGTCCGGGTGAACAACAGCGGCCAGATCGTCAACGAGATGCTGACCATCCCGAATACTGAGCGCGAGGTGCTGGTGAAGTTCCCGACGACCGACCTCGTGACCACCTTCGAGGCCACTCAGCTCGAGCTGACCGTGCTCGGCCAGACGCTGAAGGGCGACTTTGCTTTCAACAAAAACGTGGTCGGCGGCGTGCAGGTGATCAGCGTCGCGGCGAAGAACGTGGCGCTCTCGCTCGGCGACGGCACCACCACGCTGGCGAGCGTGACCGGCGCCGAGGGTGCGTTGCTCATTACTCCAGCCGGCGTCGCGGGCCAGCTCAGCAATGCGACGGTCGCGTTGAATGTGCCGGGCGTGCAGTTCAGCGGCACCTTCAGCATCGCGGTGAACGGCACTACACAGCCGGTCGATCGGCAGTTCGCGGTCGGCACGAGCACGGTCGCGCTGAAGCTGCCGGCCGGTCCGTTCCTGAGCGTGAAGGCAGAGAACATCACGCTCGCGGTCGCGGGCCAGGTGCTCACCGGCAACTTCGCGCTCGAGCAGATCACGCAGACCGGCGGAGCGAAGATCACGCGCGTCGCCGTGAGCAAGGTCTCGCTGAAGCTGGGCGACGGCAGCACCGATTTCGTCAGCGTCACGAATGGCCGGGGCAGCTTCCTGATCACCGCGGCGGGTCTCGCGGGGCGCATCGATGCGGATGTCGCGTTGAACGTTCCGGGCATCGCGTTCAGCGGCTCGTTTGGCGTCGCGGTGAATACGACGACTGCGGCGGTGATGCAGTCCTTTGAAGCAGGCGGCGAGACGCTGATGTTCGACCTGCCCGCCGGGCCGTATCTGCGAGTCGATGCGATCGGCGTGAATCTTTCCGTCGCCGGCCAGACGCTGGGCGGCAATTTTGCCTTCGAGCAAATCACCCGCGCCGGAGCGGGCAAGGCGGTGCGCATCGGAGCGACGAATGTTTCCCTCCGTCTCGGCGACGGCACGACCGATCTCGTCACGCTTTCGCAGGGTGAGGGCAGCCTGCTCGTCACCAACGCCGGCATCGCCGGTCGCCTCAGCGCGAACATCGCGACGAACATCCCCGGCGTGAGCCTGAGCGGCGCGCTCGCGCTGGAGATCAACAACACGACCGCGGCGGTGAACGAATCGCTCGTAGTCGGCGGAACGACAGTGAATCTCGCGCTGCCCGCCGGACCATTCGTCCGCATCGCCGGCACGGGCGTGAGCCTCAGCGTGCTCGGCCAGACGATCAGTGGCGACTTCGCGATCGAGCGCGCGACTAATTCCGCCGGCGTCTCGAAGATCCGCGTGGCGATCGCGAATGCGCGCCTCGCGCTAGGGGACGGTAGCAATGATCTCGTCGTGGTCAGCGGCGCTTCGGCTTACTTCGTAGTCAGCGCCACGGGCCTCGCCGGTTCCTTTACCGGCAGCGTCACCTTCAACATCCCGAACGTCAGCTTCACCGGCACCTTCAAGGCCGAGGTGAACAACACGGCGACCGGCATCGACGAAACGTTCGTCGTCGGTGGCCAGACCGTGGCGCTCAAGCTGCCCGCCGGTCCGTTCGTGAAAGTCAGCGGCACGGATGTCGCGCTCTCGATCGCGGGCCAGACGCTGCGCGGCAACTTCAGCTTCTCGCAGGCCACCACGCTCGGTGGGGCGAAGATCGTGCGCGTGGCGATCAGCGGCGTTTCGCTGAAGCTCGGCGACGGCACCACGGACTTCGTCACGCTGACCAACGGCCAGGGCGCGTTCATCGTCACGCCGGCGGGCATCGCGGGCAGCCTCAGCGTGAGCGCGGCGTTCAACATCCCGGGCGTGCAGATCGCGGGCGACGTTTCCATCCAGGTGAACAACACGATGGCGCCGGTGAAGGAAATGTTCGTGGTCGCCGGCACCACGATCGACCTCGACCTGCCCGCCGGTCCGTTCGTCCGTGTCGGCGTCTTCAACACGGACATCGTGGTCGGCGGTGTTGCGCTGCACGGCGACTTCCTCTTCGACCAAAGCACCCGCGCCAACGGCACCAAGGTCACCCGCATCGCGCTGGCGAATGTGTCGGTGAGCTTCGGCGGTCAGGGAATCAAGAACGCGGAGGGCGCGTTTGTCATCACACCGACCGGAGTCGCGGGCATTCTCAGCGGTGAGATCGCAGTCAGCGCGGGCGGCGCGAGCCTCGGTGGTCGCGCGGGCTTCCGGGTGAATAAGAGCGGCGGCGCAGTGGACGAAACGATCGACATCAACGGCCGCACGGTAAACGTGAAGTTCGGTGCGGCGGAAGGCGACTTGTTCGCGTTCTTCGCCGAGGATTTGACGCTCAGCATTGGCGGCTTCGTCACCATCGAAGGCAGCGTTTCGTTCGTGAACGTCGGCGGCAAGCTGACCTTTGCCGGGACGAACCTCTCGGTGTTCCTCGGTCAGGGTCCGGGCAAACTGCCGAACGGCGAAGTGAATCCGGCGGCGACCGGGCTGCTGCTAAACGACGCGCGCGTCGGCCTCGTGAAATATCCGGACGGCAAAGTCGCCTTCGTCGCCACCGGCACGGTCGAGGTGCTCGGGCTGAACGGCATCGTGCTCAACGGCGAAGCGATGATTCTGGTGAACAACACCGGCCGCACCGTCATGGAGACGCTGACCATCCCGAACACCAGCGACTCGATCAACATCGAGTTCGACGCCGACCACAAGAACTACACGGCTTTCCAGGCGCTCGACGTGGACCTGCAAGTCGCCGGTCAGACGCTGCATGGCGACTTCGCTTTTGACAAGGTGACCAGCGGCGCCGCGACAGGCGCGCTGCGGATCGCGGCGAAGCATGTGCGCATCGGTCTCGGCGATGGCACGACCGAACTGATCAGCGTGACGGAAGGCGAAGGTTCGCTGCTCCTGACCTCCGCGGGCGTCGCCGGTTCCTTCTCCGCGGGCATCGTGACGAACTTCACCGGCTTCGATCTTCGCGTCGGAAAGCTTTCGCTCCAGATCAACACGACCACTGCTCCGGTGAAGACCGAGTTCTTCGTCGGTGCGGAGAAGATCACGCTCGATGTGCCGGCCGGTCCGTTCGTCCGTGTCGCGGGCGACGACATCACCGTGCGCGTCGCCGGCCAGGAACTCAGTGGCGACTTCAGCTTCGAACAAACCGGCTCCGCGCTGACCGGCAACAAGACGGTGCGCCTCGCGATCACCAACGTCTCGCTCGACCTCAAGAGCGGCACGACCAGCATCGTCACCCTGCGCAATGGCGAGGGCGTTTTCTCGGTGAAGACCTCGGGCTTTGCCGGCCGGGTCAGCGGCACCATCGCGATTGACCCGTCGCTCGGCTTCACCCTGCGCGGCACCTTCGGCCTCGCGATCAATAGCGGCGGCGCGCCGGTGAAGGAAATGTTCGTGGTCGGCAACCGGACGATCGCCCTCGATCTGCCCGCCGGTCCGTATCTGCGGGTCGAGGGCACGAATGTCGAGATGGGCATCGCCGGCCTCACGCTCACGGGCGATTTCGCGTTTGAGCGCGTGACCAAAGCCGGCGCGGCGGGCGGTGCGATCACCCGCATCGGTCTCTCCAATATTCGCTTCGCGATCGGCGACGGCGCGACGCCGATCGTCGAACTGACCAATGGCACCGGCTTCTTCCTCATCCGGCCCGCGGTTCCGGCGTCCGGCGCGAATCCGGCGGTTCCGGCGGGTGTCGCAGGTACCTTCAGCGCGGATGTGGCGATCAATGTCCCGAACGTGGAGTTCGGCGGGAGCTTCAATGTGATGGTCAATACGCTGCCGGTGGCGGTGAGCGAGACGTTCCTCGTCGGCGTGACGCCCGTGGTCCTCGATATCGGCGCCGGGCCGTATCTGCGCGTGGAGCGTTTGAACATGACGCTGACGGTCTTTGGCCAGTCGATCGGCGGCGATTTCACGGTCGAGCAGAGCGCGATCGCGGGAGTGAAGAAAGTGCGCGTCTCGTTGCGCAATGGCACGCTGAACCTCGGCGCCGGCGCGGTGACGGTCACCGGCGGTCATGGCGATTTCCTGCTCACGCAGGCCGGACTGGCGGGCCAGTTCGACGCGACGGTCGCGGTCGACGTCACCGGCGTCTCGCTGTCCGGCGCGGTCAGTGTCCGGGTGAACAGCACCGGCGCCGCGGTGAATCAGACGCTCGCGAACCCGGCGGCGACGCTGAACCTGCCCGCCGGCCCGTATCTCCGCATCGAGATCACCGGCACCGACGCCACGCATCCGGCGAAGCTCACGGTCCTCGGCCAGGTGCTGGAAGCCAGCTTCGTCCTCGAGCAGGCGACGCGCACGGATGGATCGCGCGTGGTGCGCGTCGGCGTGGCGGATGGCGCCTTGAAGCTGGGCGATCCGGCGAACCCGATCCTCACCGTTTCCAAAGCGACCGGCTTCTTCCTCCTCAGCCCCGCCGGGCTCGCGGGCAGCATCAGTGCCACGGTGGCGTTGAACGTGCCGGACGTTACGCTCGGCGGCACCTTCTCGCTCTCGATCAACAACACGGGCGCCGCGGTGAAAGACACGCTGAAGGTCGGCGGCAACGTGCTCTCACTCGACCTGCCGGCGGGTCCGTTCCTGCGCGTGACCGGCGACAATGTGGTGCTCGGCGTTGCCGGCCAGAGCCTGAGCGGCAACTTCTCCTTCGAGCAATTCACCAGCGGCACCGGCCCGTCCGCGGTGAAGCTCGTGCGCATCGCGCTCAGCGACGTGAGCCTCAGCCTCGGCGACGGCGCGAACACCTTCCTCAGCGTCACGAAGGGGGAAGGCTACTTTGTGCTGCGGCCCACGGTCGGCGCGGTGATGGGCGGCGTGGCCGGCACCTTCAGCGGCACGGTCGCGGTGAACATCCCGGGCATCACGCTCAGTGGCACGCTCGGGGTGAAAGTGAACACGCTGACCACGGCCGTGACCGAGACCTTCACGGTGGGCGGGACGGCGAAGACGATCGATTTGCCGGCGGGCAAATTCCTGCGCGTCGATGGCACGAATCTCGAACTCGCGGTCTCCGGCGTGACGCTCAAGGGCGACTTTGCCTTCGAGCAAATCACCACCACCGGCGCGTCGCCGAAGTCGGTCACGCGGATTGCGCTGGCGAATGTCAGCTTCGGGCTCGGTGACGGAACGCGCGACTTTGTCCGGGTGACGAATGGCAGCGGTTACTTTGTCATCCTGAATCAAGGCACCGGGGCCTCGGCGAAGAAGGGCATCGCCGGCAGTCTCGCGGCGACCGTGGCGGTGGATATTCCTGGGGTAACTTTCGACGCGAGCTTCAGCGTGCAGATCAAGACGCTGGATGGGGCGGTGAATGAGACTTTCAACGTCCCGGCCACCGCGCCCGCGACTGGCACTGTGCCGAAAACGATCAGCTTCGGCACCGGGCAATTCCTGCGCGTGGAAGCGAGCGGCGCGCAACTCAACATCGCCGGCCAGAAGCTCGGCGGCACTTTCGCGATCGAGCAGATCAAGACCTCGGGCAAGGACAAGGTCGCGGGCAACGCGGACGACGAGAAGGTCGTGCGCATCGGGATCAGCAATCTGACCATGTCAATCGGGCCTCCCGGCGGCACGCCGTTCGTGGAGGTGAAGAATGGCCACGGCTCGATTCTCGTGAACCGCACCGGCGTGGCGGCGAGCCTGACCATTGATCCGGCGACGGGTGGCGGGCCGGGCTTGGTGATCAGCCTACCGGGTATCACGGTCACGACCACTTCGGTCTCGGTGCAGATCAACACGCAGCCGCTGCCGGTGAATGAGAAGTTCACCTTCGGTACTCCGGCCGTGACGGAAACACTGAACCTGCCGGCGGGTCCGTTCGTGCGGGTCGCGGTCCTCGGAGCGACGCTCGACATTACCAGCCTCGCGGGCGAGTCGATCGGCGGCGACTTTTTCTTCGAGCAGAGCACGCGGAGCGAATTCAACGCGGCGATCGCTATCGGCGGAGCGACCGATGCGGTGCGGTCGATCACGGCAGGCGACATCAATGGCGACGGCAAACTCGATCTGATCGTGGCCCGCGCGAACCTGCCGGTGCAGGTCTATCTGAACAACGGCACGACTTCGCCCTACAACGCGGTTACGCCGATCAGCGTAGGGGCGAACATGGATGTGAACGCGGTGACCTCCGGCGACTTCAACGGCGACGGCAAGGCGGACCTGCTCGTGTCGATCAATGCCGCGCCGAGCCTCCTCTTCGTGAACAACGGCACGGCAACCGCGTTCAATGCGGTGGCCGGTGTGGCTCTGACCGGCACGACCGGCAGCACCGCGGTGGCGGCGGCGGACTTCAGCGGCGATGGCAAGCTCGACCTGCTCATCGGCGTCAGCGGCGGCCCGAGCCTGGTCTTCATCAACAACGGCACGGCGACTCCGTTCACCTCGGTCGTCGGGATCCCGGTGAGCACCGGCACGCCGGTCACCACGGCGGTTGCGGTTGGCGACGTGAACGGCGACGGGCGTCCCGACATCGTCATCGGCAACAACGGAACTGCGAACTCGCTGCTGATCAACAACGGCGTTTCCTTCCGCTCGCTCCTCGTCGCGCCGGCCAACGGCAAACTCGGCGGCGCGGGGATCGCCTTCGGCTTCAGCGTGAAGATCAACGGCGCGGCGCCGGTGCTGGTCACTGTGACCGCCGGTGCGCAGGCGGACAATACAGTCGGGAACATCAATGACCCCAACGCGACAGTCGCGGCGGCGGCGAAGCTCGCGTCGCGGACCAAGTTAGTGGACGACATCAACGCGGCGCTCGGCGCGGCGGAACTCGGCACGAAACTCACGGCCGATCTGCTCCCTGACTTCTCCGTCCGGCTGCGCGCGATCGACCGCTCGGTGAACACGGTGGAAATCACCAATCAGGCGCTCGACCTCTTCGGCGCGAATGCCGACTCGCTGCTCACTGACGCGCTCGGCGCCCGCAATATTTACCAGACGAGCGCGGTGGCACCCGCGAACGGCACGCTCGCGGCGACGTTCACGTTCAGCATCAAACTGAACAACGGGGCGGCCAGTACGGTGACGGTGAGCGCGGATGTGATGGCGGACAACGCCCTCAACGCGAGCGGCACGGCGTTCACTCCGGAAGTGGCCCGGGGCAATTTGGTGACGGATTTCAACGCCGCACTGACCACCGCCGGCATCGGCGCGCGGGTGAAGGCGGTCCTCATCGGTTCGGGCGCGGATACCGGCAAGATCGCCCTGCAGGTTCTCGATCCGCTGGTCACGTCGATTTCGGTGATCAGCCAGTCCACGGCACTCTTCGCGCCGGTTGGAGCGGGTGGGGTGCCGGCGTTCACCTCCCTGGTCGATCTGCCCGCGACGGACTTTGGCGGCGGCGTGACCCTCGTCTTGAAGCTGAATGGCGCGGCCACGAATACCACGGTGAACGTCGCGGGCGGCGGCACCTTCCTGACCAACCTCAGCACCGCGCTCACCGGCACCGGGCTGGTTGCCGAGGCCGCGGGAACGAAGTTCCGCATCCGTTCGACGGACGCGGCGACGGTCTCCTCGATCTCGCTGATCAGCGAGGCGTTCGCCTTCTTCTCCACGACCGCCTCGCCGGTCTTCAGCGTGGCCGACGCGCAGACGCTGGGCACCGCCGGGGCGACCACGGCGCTGGCGCTCGGCGACCTCGACGGCGATCAACTCGCGGATCTCGTCATCGGCCGGACGGGTGAAGCGAGCATGCTCATTCTCAACAACGGAACCACGACGCCGTTCACGAACGCGCCCGCCGACACCGTGCATCTCAAGCAAATCGGCGGGCTGACCACGCTGCCGGTCCGCGCCGTCGCGCTCGGCGATCTGAACGGCGACAGCAAGCTCGACCTCGTCCTCGGCCTCGCCGATGGCCAGTCCCGCGTCTTCATCAACGCCGGCACCGCGGATCCGTTCAACAACGTGAAGCCGGTGCTGATCGGTGCGCAGTATCGCACCACGGCGGTGGCGCCGGCGAACGGCCAACTCGGCGCGGCCTTCACCTTCAACGTGAAGCTCGACGGCGGCACGCTCACCGCGGTCTCCGTCACCAGCACGGGGAACGCAACGGCGGCGAATCTCGTGGTGGATTTCAACGCTGCCCTCAGCACAGCGGGCGTGTCTGCGAAGGTCGCGGCGGAGGTCGACGCGACCGGGCGCCTCGCGCTGCGCGTGATCGATCCGACCGTCGGCACCTTTGAAGTGCTGAACCAGTCCACCGCGCTCTTCGCCGCGGCGAACCTGCGCTCGATCGCGCTGGCCAATGTGGATGGCGACGCCGACCTCGACCTGCTGAGCGGTGTCGAGGGTGAAGGCGCGCGGCTCTACTTCAATGGCGTCAACATCAGCAGCCTCGCCTTTGCCAACCTCACGCTGAGCTTCAACGGCCAGGGGATCAAGAACGGCCAGGGCGCGCTGATCATTCGTCCTGCGGGCATCGCCGGCGTCGTTTCCGGCGAGGTGGACATCAGCGTCGGCGGCGGGGGTGGCGTGAGCGTCGGTGGCAATCTCGCGGTGAAGATTAACACCACGGGCGTGGATGTGGACGACGCGGTTTCGTTTAGCGGCCAGGTCTTCCCGATCAAGGTTCCCGCGTCGCCGACCATCGCCTTCACCGCGAGCAACTTCGTGGTGAAAATCGGCGGCTTCGTCACCATCGAAAGTAAGACGCTGGCCATCTCGGGCAACGGATTGAGCGGGACGGGAGTGAAGATCTTCATCGGTCAGGGTCCGGCGACGCTCGACGGCGCGGAGCTCAACCCGAGCGCGAAAGGCCTGCTCATCAATAACGCGACGTTCGCCTTCCAGAAGGACGTCGCCGGGAAGTTTGCGCTCTTCGCGACCGGTGAAGTCTCCGTGCTCGGAATTCCAGATGTGGTCTTCACCGGACTCGTCACAGTTTCCTACAACGACACCGGCACGGCGCAGACGCTGACGCTCGCCGATGCGACGACGGTGAAGATCCCGACGGGTTCGGCGCTGGTGCCGTTTGCCAGCTTCTCCGGCGCGCTCACGCTGCAGGTCGCCGGTCAGACCTTGAAGGGCAACTTCAGCTTCGGCACCGAGACGATCAACGGGGTGAAGCAGCTCAAGGTCGGCGTGTCCAACGTCCACATCGGACTCGGCGACGGTACGACTGAATTCCTGAGCGTGGACAACGGCCGCGGCGCCTTTGTGATCGCTCCCGCGGGTGTGACCGGTTCGTTGAGCGCGGACATTTCGGTGAACGTGCCGGGTTCCGTCCAGTTCCTCGGCACCTTCGCGGTGAACATCAACACCAACCCCGCCGCGGTGGATACCTCGGTGTCGGTGCCGGTCGTCGATGCGAACACCAAACTCAACGCTGCCAGCGGCCCCGCGCTCGGCGTCAATCTCGGCGGCGCAGCGGCCCTCACGATCACGAAGCGCAGCGGCGTCGCGGTCCCGGTCACTCTTCCGAACGGAGCCAACACCACGCTGGCCGACGTGGTGGCGGCGATCAACACCGCGGCCGGTCCGGAGATCAAGGCCTCGCTCGTCGGCTACAGCATTCAACTCACCGACAACTCGACCGCGACGGTCGGCGGCAAGCTCGCACTCACCGCGGCCGCGGGTTCCATCGCGGAACAACTCGGCCTGACCCGCGCGGCCACCGCCGGCACGGGCGCGAACGCGGACATCCTGCTCACCGTGCCGCTCAGCGCGATCGACACCATCGCGGTCAAGCAGCCGGGCGGACCTTACATCAAGATCGAGGGCGGAACGGAAGCCGCACCGATCACCCTTCGGATCGCTGGCCAGGAGTTGCAGGCTAACTTCGCCTTCGAACAATACACGCAGCCGGGCGGCACCACCAAAGTCGTGCGGGTCGCGGTGACGAAGCTGAAATTTGCACTGAAAGATGGTGCGACGGACATCGTCAGCCTCACCGACGGCAGCGGCTTCTTCGTGATCAAGGCGGCGGGCATGGCCGGCGAAGTCAGCGGCACGGTGGCGATCCCGATCATCGGTTTCAGCGGCAGCTTGAAGCTGATGCTCAACAACAGCACGGCGGCGGTGAACGAGCAGTTCAAGGTCGCCGGGGTGAACTATTCGCTGACCGTCCCGGCCGGGCCGTTCGTGCGTTTTGAAGGCACCGGACTGAAACTGAGCGTCGCGGGCCAGCAGATCAGCGGCGACTTCGCGTTCGAACAGACGAGCAAGGTCGGCGCTCCGGCCGTGAAGGTGACGCGAGTCATCGCGCGGAACGTGGTGGTGCGGCTGGGCGACGGCACGACCGATTACGTGAGCCTGACCAATGGCTCCGCCTCGCTGCTCCTGACCACGGCGGGCCTCGCCGGCGAGATCAGCGGCGCGGTGAACGTGAACGTCCCCAACGTGACCCTGGCCGGCACCTTCAAGGTCGCGCTGAACAATACCGCCGCGCCGGTGGTCGCGGACTTCTCGGTGAGCAACCTGAGCGGCGAGACGCCGCTGACGGATCTGAAGAATGCCGTGTCTGGCGGGAAGGGCATCACCATCGAACGCGTCCCGGCGCCGGGCACGCAAACGCCGCATCTGCGGATCACGCGCCACAACAATACGACGCTCGACGTGAACCTGATCGACGCGGCGACGCTGGGTGACCTGGTGGCGCGGATCAACATCGCCGCCGGCACGACCATGGCGCGGTTGCAGGATTCGAAGATCATTCTCACCGACAGCACGACCGGCGCCGGCGCCTTTGCGGTGAGCGCATTGAACGGCTCGACGGTCGTGGCCCAACTCGGGTTCCCGACTGCGGCGGCGACGGGCAACGAGATTTCCAGCGCGGCGCTCGCCACCGACTCCGTGCACATCGATCTGCCGAAGGGGCCGTTCCTCAAGGTCACGGGCTCGGATGTGAAGGTGGTGATCGCCGGTCAGCAGATCGGCGGGGACTTTGCGTTCGAACAATTCACCAAGCCGAACGGCGTGCGCGTGGTGAAGGTCGCGGTCACCAACGCTGTGATCAAACTCGGTGATCCGGACAGCCCGATTCTCGAGATCACCCAGAGCGCGGATCAGGCGGCGCTCTTCGTCATCACCCCGGCGGGGCTCGCCGGTCGCATCGAGGCAAATCCGGTGCTGCACATCGGCAACGCGATTGGCCTGAACAACGCGACGGTGAGCGTGGCGATCAACAACACCACCGCCGCGGTGAACGAGACATTCACCGTGAGCGTCCTGGTGGCGGGCGTCCCGACCGACAAATCCTTCAACCTCGATCTGCCCGCCGGCCCGTACCTCCGCGCCGAACTCGTCGGCGCGAGTGGCGGCGCGGCGCAGCTCACCGTGGCGGGCCAGACCCTGGCGGGCAATTTCTCCTTCGAGCAGACGAGCAACGCAACTGGCCAGAAGCGCGTGCGCGTCGCGGTCAGCCAGGTGGGGATCAGCCTCGGCGGCATTGTTTCGGTGACCAATGGCCGCGGCTCCTTCCTCCTCACGCCGGACGGCCTCGCCGGTTCGCTCCAGGCCGACGTGGCACTGACCGGGCTGCCCGCGGGCGTCACCTTCCAGGGCACCTTCGGCTTCTCGATCAACAACACGGCCAAGCCGGTCAACGAGACGTTTACCGCCGGCGAAGACACCATCGAGCTGCATTTGCCCGCGGGACCTTACCTCCAGGTGAAGGGCGAAAATCTCGTGCTGAGCATCGCGGGTCAGAGCCTGAGCGGCACGTTCGCTTTCGAACAGGTCAGCGTAAAGGATCTCGCGACCAATACGACGACCCAGCAGACCCGCATCAGCGCCGAGAAGGTGAACCTCAGCCTGGGCGACGGCACCACGGAGATCGTGGGCTTCCACAACGGGAAGGGGAACTTCATCATCTCCGGCGCCGGTGCGACGAAGAGCATCGCGGGACGGTTGAGCGGCGACGTCGCGCTGAACGTGCCCGGCGTCACCTTCGAGGGGAATTTCACCATCGCGGTGAACACCGGGCCGGAAGTGAATACCGAGCTCTCGATCAGCACGCTGGACGGCGCGACGGTCCTGACTGCGCTGAACAACGGCACCGGTGTGGGCAACGCGATCAGCCTTACGACCTCCGTGCCGGTGCCGTCCACGGGCAAATTCACGGACCCCATCGCGGGGAACGGCGTGGCGCCGGTGACCTTCTTTGTGAAGGTGAGCGGGGTGATCAAGACCGTGACCGTGACCACCGAAGCACAGAGCACGAACACCTCGGCGGCAGACTTTGCGAGCGACCTGAATGACGCGCTCGGAACGGCCGGTCTCGGCACGCAGATCTCTGTGTCCGCCACCGGCGGCCTGCTCAAGTTCCGCGCGATCGATGCGACGGTGTCGTCGCTCTCGGTCACCGGCGTGCGCGGACTCGGTCTGGCCGGTCGCTCAATCACCGCGACGATTCCAATGCCGAACAATGGCAGCTACGGCGCGGACGTGAGCCTCAGCTTCAGCCTGAATGGCGCCCTGCCGATCACCGCCGCGCTGCCGCTCGCCAGCGCGCAGACCAGCGGGACAAAGCAGAACGACAACACCACTCGCGATCAGCTCGTGGCGGATTGGAACGTGATCCTCTCGGGCGCGGGCCTCGCGTCGAAGATTGTCGCCGAGTTCAGCGATACCAGCCTCCGGTTCCGCGTCATCGACCCGACCGTCACCACGCTCACGGTGACCAGCTCGACCGTGCCCGGCTTCGTGGTTCCGGTCGCTCCGGCGGGCTCGGTGCTGAATTCGGTGTTGATCCAGAATGTCGATGCGGAGGCGACCGGCGGGAAATTTGCCGGCGGCGCGGCGCTCGACTTCCGCGTCAGTCTCGATGGCGTGGCGACGACGGTCTCACTCACCGCCGCGGCGCAGGCGGGAAACAGCGGGCTGGCTGATCTGCTCCTCGACTTGAACAACGCGCTGCCCGCGAACCTGCAAGGCAAGGTGGTCGCCGAAGCGTGGGGCGGATCGACTTCCTACGTGCAGTTCCGCGTGCTCGACGCGACGGTGAAGACCTTCTCAGTGACGATCGGCGGAGTGGCTGGACTCACCGAAGATCAGGCGAGCGACGCTCATTTCAAGATCACAAGGAGCAATGGCAGCATCCTCACCATCAACCTCGGCGGCGCCACGACGCTCGGGGCCGTGGTGACCAAGATCAATCAGGCGGCGAAGGCCGCGGGCCTCGAGACGTTGCTCGTGGCCAGCGTGACGACCGATGGCCGGATTCAGATCGTTGACTCGGCGGTCGGCGCGACCGTGCCGGTGGTCGCCGTGCTCAATGGCTTCACCGCCGCCACCGACCTCAAGCTGACCTCGGCGGCGGGAGCCGTGACGGGATCGACGCCGGGCACGCTGCTCGGAGGCAAACTCCAGACGACGAAGCCGGAAACCCTCCAAGTGCCGGCGGCGCCGGTGGGGTCGGCCTATCTGCGGGTAACTGGGGTCGGCGTGAAACTCACCGTTGCCGACCAGTCGCTGCAGGGCGATTTCGAATTCGAGCAATTCCAGAAGGCACCCGGCCAGAAAGTCATTCGCATCGCGGTGCGCAATGCCGAGTTGCACCTCGGCGACGGCACCACCGAGTACGTCACCATCACTCAGGGCAGCGGCACCTTCGTCATCCTGCCCACAGGCATCGCGGGCAAACTGAGCGTCCACGTGAAGTTGCAGAACATTCCGGGCTTCGACTTCGAGGGCGATGTCGCGCTGGCGATCAATAACACCGCGACCGCGATCAATGAGACCGGCGCGTTCGCCCTTTCGCTGCCGGCGGGGCCGTTCGTGCGGGTCGAACTCAACAGCGTCACGCTGAGCGTGGCCGGCCAGGACATCACCGGAAACTTCTCCTTCGAGCAGATCACCGTCTCGCCCACGGCGAAGATCATCCGCATCGCGGTCAGCGCGGTCAGCGTCGACTTCGGCGACTTCCTCTCGCTGCGGAATGGTTCCGCGAATTTCGTCGTCCGCCCGGCGCTGCCGGCAAAGGCGGCGACGGCGACCACGCCAGCGTTACCGGCGAGTGCGGGCGGCATTGCGGGCGAGGTCTCAGGAACGGTGACGTTGAACGTCCCGTCCGTCAGCTTCGCCGGCACCTTCAGCCTGAGGATCAACAACACCACGGCCCCGATCAGCGAGCGGTTCACCGTCGGTGGCGTGACGAAGACGCTAACTCTGCCCGCCGGTCCTTATGTGCGGGTCGATGGCACCGGGGTGAACCTGACGATCGCGGGTCAGGTGCTGAGCGGCGACTTCTCGTTCGAGAAGAAAGTCACGGGCACCGCGCCGAACCAGATCACGTTCCTCTCCGTCGCGGCGGCGAATATCGCCCTCCGCCTTGGCGACGCGAACCAGGACTACGTGCGGGTGACCAACGGCCGCGGCGCGCTGGTGATCAAGAAGAGCGGCACCGGCCCCGGTGCGACTAACGTCCTGGCGGGCAGCGTGAGCGCGGATGTGGAGTTGCTCGTGCCCGGTGTGACCTTCCGCGGGCGCTTCGGCGTTGCCTTCAATAACAGTGCGATCGCGGTGAATGAAACGCTCACCGTCGGCGCGGTGAATGAAAGCACGCTGCTCAGCGATCTCCACGCGGGCGGCGGTGTGGCGCTCGGCACCGGACCGCAGCTCACGATCAAGCGCCGTGACGGCACCCGCTTCGACGTGAATTTGGTCGGCGCTACGACGGTGGGTGACGTGCTCACGGCGATCAACACGGCCGCCGGTGCGAACATCGCCGTGCTTGAAGGAACGAAGCTGAAGCTCACCGACACGGCGACCACCGCGGGCACCTTTGAGGTCCAGGTGATGAACAATTCCGGGGCGGCGGCGGCGCTGGGTATTCTCACCACGAGCACGACCGGCGTGATTACCGGCACGGATCTGAACAGCTTTGCGCTGCTGGTGCCGGGATCCCCGGGCGGCGGCAGTTACCTGAAGGTGTCGGGCACCGATGTGCTGCTGGAGATCGCCGGCCAGCAGCTCGGCGGCAATTTCTCCTTCGAAAAATCCGGCATCGGCCCGACGCAGATCGTGAAGATCATGGCGTCGAACGTGCACCTCGGGCTCGGCGACGGGACGACCGAGTTCGTCAGCCTCACGAATGGCCGCGGCTCCCTGATCATCACGCCGGCGGGCGTCGCCGGTGAGATCGCGGCGGATGTCGCGATCAACAACATCACGGACGTGAGCTTCTCCGGCAGCTTCCGCCTGCTGATCAATAACAGCACGGTCGCGGTGAACGTGCCGCTCGCGGGAACGGCTGCGGTGACCACCGCCACGGTACTTTCCACGGTGAAGGGCAGCGACGGTTTTGCGGTCGATCTGACGATGACGTCGTCGGTCGATCTCGCGGCCAACGGGCAGATCACCGGCAGCCCGAGCTTCACCGTGCGTCTGGTGAAGGGCGGGGTGGCGACGACCACGCCGGTGACATTCTCCACCACCGGCAATGCGACTCGCGCCGACGCGGTGGCGGATGTGAACACGGCGCTGACCAGCGCCGGGCTGGCCACGCAGGTGAAGGCGGAACTCTTCGGCAACAAGCTGCGCCTGCGGGTGATCGATCCGCTGGTGACCGGCTTCGCGTTTACGGCGGCAACGGTGACGGGCTTCACGGCGACTCAGGCGAGCGATGCGCAGTTCAAGATCACGCGGCGCGACGGTGCGACTTGGAACGTCAACCTCGGTGGCGCGGTGACGGTCAACGACCTGATCAACAGCATTAAAACCGCGCCGCAGAATGCGGATGGCAAACTCGCGGTGAGCCTCGACGGCGATCGCCTGAAGCTCGTCGATACCTCGACCGGCTCCGGCCGCCTCACGGTTCTCGCCCTGAATGGCCTGACCACCGCGAGCCGCCTCGGTCTCGCCGGCCAGGCGGCGGCGGGCACGAATCAAATCGTCGGCCTCGGCTTGAACACGCTGACCCTCCCGGCTGGTCCGTTTATCCGCGTGGAAGGCACTGATCTCCGGCTGCAGGTGCTCGGCCAGGAACTTTCCGGCAACTTTGCCTTCGAGCGCATCACCACGGCGACCGGCGCGAAAGTGGTGCGGATCGTGGCGACGGAAGTCGCGCTGAAGATCACCGATGGCGCCACGCCCACCCCGAACGACCTCATCGTTCTCTCCAATGGCAGCGGCGCGCTGGTCATCAAACCCGGCGGCATCACCGCATCGCTCAGCATCGATGCGCGCGTGACCATCGGCGACTCCTTCGTCTTCAGCAGCACCGTCGGCTTGCAGATCAACACGCTGAAAACAGCGGTGGATGAAAGCTTCACCCTCAACGGCACGACGGTGCGCCTCGCGGTGCAGGCCGGTCCGTATCTGCGCGTCACCGCCTTCAACTCCTCGGCGACGCTCGGCGGCATCACCCTGGGCGGCGACTTCTACTTTGACCAGATCACGCGCACCGATGGCAGCAAGCTGACCCGGGTCGCGCTCTCCAACGTGCGCCTCGGCAATCTCGGCGACCCGAGCCTCAGCGTGATCAAGAACGCCAGCGGCGCGCTGGTGGTGGTGCCGGGAGGACCGGGAATCGGCGGGGTCGCGGGTGAATTCACCGGCGAGATCGAGGTCGGCTCGGGTGACTTCCAACTCGGCCTCACCGCGGGAGTGCGAATCAATACTTCGACTCAGGCGGTGAGCGAGACCTTCGACGTGAACGGGCGCATCTTTAATCTGCAGTTCGCCTCGCCGGGTCAGGTGAAGTCGAATGGCAAGGCTTACGTCGAGCCGATCATCGAGGCTGATCTTACGCTGAAGCTCGGCGACTTCGTGAGCATCGAGGGTGTCGTCCGCTTCACCAGTGACACCGTGGCGGCGACCGGCGTGACCATCTTCCTCGGCCAGGGGCCGTACACGCTGGCGGACGGAACGCTGAATCCGAATGCGACCGGCGTGGTCCTCAAGGATGCGAAGGCACTGATCAAGCGGGTGACGGGCGCGGATGGCGTGAAGCGCTACGCCGCCTTCGCCACCGGCACGGTGCAACTCATCGGTCTCGACGGCCTGACCGTGAGCGGCACGGCGACGCTCAACTTCAACAACACCGGCCAGATCGTGAACGTGCCGGTGCAGACTGTCGGCGGCGTGTCGATCGGGCTGAGCTACTCGACGCCGGACGACGTCGCGACGTTTGTCGCGGACAATCTGAAGTTCTCCGTCGGCGATGTCTTCTCGGTCGAGGGCAAGATTTCCTTCGTGAAGAAGCCGAATGGGGAGACGCAGGTCACCGTCACGGGCACGGATGCGGCGCATCCGGCGAAGTTGCGCATCGCCGTGAATGGCGAGGACGCCTTCAGCATCTCCGGCTCGGCGATCTTCAGCATGGGCGGCGCGAATGGCTTCCAACTCCAGACGCTGCGCGTCGCCGGTGTGTCGGTCTTCGGTCAGACGCTGACCATCTCGAGCGCGCCGGCGAATCTCCTGCCGCCGACGGCGGACCTCGCGGACCCGATCGCGGGCCTGCTCGCTGACCGCGCGGCGCTGAATCGCCGGCACTACATCGACATCCTCTTCAACGACACCAACCGCGCCGGCTTGAAGGCGGAGACGATCGAGGACACCACGCCCGAGTTCACGCTGACGGTGAACGGCTTTACGCCTGCCGGTGTGACCATAAGCACGGTGCCGAAGCGCCAGGGCCTGACGAATGTATGGCGCTACGAATTCTTCGGCGATCTGCCCGAGGGGCAGGTCCAGGTCACCTTCCTGCCCCAGTCGTGGACGGACAAACTGAACATCTCCAACATCGGCGAAACGCAATCGTTCACGATCGGCACGCGCTTTGTCGATGCGGCGGACCTCGCGCGACAGACCGACACCAGCGGCAAGTATCTCGAAGTAGTACTGCTCAGCCCGACGGGCGCGAAATTGAAGGACGACTCGATCGCCGATACGGCTCAGGAGTTCACGGTGAAGGTGGACGGCGTCGCTTCCAGCATCGTGGTCAACCCGGTGCCGGTGAAAGACCCGGTGAAGAAGGACACCTACCGCTACTACTATACCGGCAGCCTGCCCACGAACGGTAGCGTCACGCTCGATTTCCCGGCGAATGCCTTCACCGACATCAACAACGTGGGCAGCCCGGCTCGCAGCGAAACCTTCGTCACTTACTCGAAGTACCTCGCGGACTCGGCGATCAATCGCGGGGCGAAAACGGTGGAGGTGACCTTCTACAAGATCGGCACCGCCGACATCAGCGCCTCGTCGATCACCGATCTCGATCCCGAATTCGTGCTCAAGTCGAATGGCCAGGCGATTCCCGGAGTGGTCCTCTCCCGCACGGTCGCGCCGACAGCCGTGGCCGGGAAACCAAACACCTGGCGCTTCACCTACGCCGGCACGATTCCGGAGAATGCGAATATCGAGGTCGCGTTCCTGCCCGCTGCGTTCTCCTATGTCGGCGGCCTCGTCGCACCGGGCAGCGTGCAGGGCGCGACCGCGCAACTCGTCAACCCGGTTGGCACCGCGCAGCTCGCGACGCTCAACGGGCGCCAGTGGATCGACGTGACTTTCGTGGCGAAAGACGGGACGGCGATCGAGTCGAGTTCGATCGATGGCAATGAATTCAAGCTTAGCGGCAGCGGGGTCGCGCAGATCAAAACGACCGCCGCCGGCTTCCCGGAGATCGTCGGCACGCCGCTGCTCATCCAGGGCACCACGTATCGCTACTATCTGAAGGATTCCACGCCCGGCGACGCGGTCGGTCTCTTCCGCGCGGGCACGACCACGGCGCCGTCGGAAGTCTTCGTGGACTTCGTTGCGCCGAGCACGAATCCGGCCGATCCGAACTTCGCCGCGCAGCAAGCGTGGGGCTTCCGCACCACGGGCGGAGCGGTGAATGCGGCCAGCCAGGAGCGGTTCGTTCTCGACGCCACGCCGCAGAGCGGGCCGGTCGCGGGTGGCCCGATCAATATCGGTCCGCTCACGTTGCAGGGACCGATGATCGGCATCGACAAGGTCGCCTTCAAGGGCGGCAAGCTGGTCATCAGCGTGGGCATCGGCGTGGATCGCGCGTCGCTGGCCTTCGGTGGGGGTTCACCCGCGCCAACCGGAGGCGGGGCGACCACGCAGCCCGCGCCGAGTGCCGGGCAGCAGTCGAACAGCGGTGTGACCGCCGATCTGCTCGGCGTGCATGGATCGTTCGATGTAGCGATCGATGTCTTCAAGGCGATCGGCGGCGACATCGGCGGCAGCATCAGCGTGCCCGGCAAGTTCAGCTTCGCGGTCTCCTCGCTCGAGGTGAAGGTGCCGGGCGTGCTGATGGTCACGGCGCAGGGTGTACGGATCGCCTACGATCCATCCGCGCCGCGCTCGCAGGAACTGGTCCGCATCTATCAGGCCGACATCGTCATTCTCCCGCTGAACATCAAGGGAAGCCTGCGTCCCTTCGATACTGCGACGCAGCAGAACCGCGGCGCGACGGACGCCGAGATGGCGCAGGACGCGAAGCCGCTGAACACGACCCAGACGACCGGGCCGCCGACTTCGACAATCATTCCCGGACTCGTGGTTCGGCAGAATGGCTTCACCATCGGCCAGCTCATTCTGCAATACGGCGGAGTCCAGCCCACCACGGGCACCATGCCCACGACCGCCACGCCGCTGGCCACCGATGGCACGCCGGCTCCCGCGGGGACCAAGATCAAGTTCGGCAGCATCCTGGAATTCGACGACATCCGCGTCGGCGTCACCAATTTCTCGGTCAACTTCGACGCCGCCAATCCAGTCGTCTTCAACGGTTCAGTCTTCATCGCCACGGGTGGCGCGAAGCTCATGGTCGGCGGCGGCTTCTCGATCACCATCACCGACCGGCTCACCGTCGAGCCCGGCAAGGATCTGCCCAATGGCACGCCGGACACCGAGGCGATGCGCGCGACGCTCACCTTCAAGGATGGCAAGCCGGACGCGTTCAAATTCGACATCGACACGATCCGCGTGCAGATCGGCAGTGTGCTCACGCTGGTGGGCAGCGATCTGCGGCTCGACACCGGCGCGGTCGGTGATCAGCCGCTGCTCAGCGTCGGCGCGGTGGGCGCGGAGGTTAACATCGGCGGGCTGATCCTCGGCGGCGAAGGACGCAACTTCCAGATCCTCGGCAACGGCAAATTCAAGCCCGGCCTGAACGGCGCGCCGTTCGGGGTCTCGATCAGCGTGGGTGCGGCGACGGGCAGCACCTTCAAGTGGCCGAGCTGGCTGCCGATCAAGATCACGGAGATCGGCCTGTCCTGGGTGGACATCGAAAACCATCCCGAGGACTTCGTGCTCACGCTGTCCGCGGCGGTCACCGGCATTCACGGGATCAAGGGCCTCGAATTCTCCGGCTTCATCGAGGGCGTCAAGATCGACGTCGGCAAGCTGATCCGCGGCGAATTCCCCATCACCGACATCGCCGCGCTCGGCGTCAGCGTCAGCGGTCCGCTTTTCGGCGGCAAGTTGAACGCCTCGCTGATCGGCGGGATTCTCAAGCTCGACACGAACGGCAATATCCTGCCTGCGACGGCGCTTGAGGGCCAGGTGGCCAAGCGCATCTTCTTCCTCGGTGTCGAGGGCGGATTCGAGATGAACGGGCTGGGCCTCGACATTCGCTTCGCGCTCACCGAACTCGGCCCGCTCGGCGTGCAGATCACCGTCAAGGCAAAGGTCACGTTGCCCTACGGCTTCGAGATCCAGCAGTTCACCGGCGGCATCGAATTCTTCACTTCTCTCCCGGCGATCGAAGATCCGCTTCAGCTTCGCGGCCCGGGCTTCAGTCTGAGCGCCGCCGCCATCCCGCCGGATCAATGGCTCGACCAAATCAAGCTTCAGGTGGTGAAGCAGTATCGCCGCATCCAGGCGCATCCGGAGACGAACGGCTTCCTCGCCGCCTTCACCGAGCCGATGCTGATCACCGGCTCGGCGCAGATCGGCCACAAGGCGCTGCCGCCGGAAGTCTTCAACGCGGTTGTGACGCTCAAGATCAGCACGGACGGCAAGATCCTGATCGGCGGTCAGCTCAACTTCGCCAACAACGCGATCAGCCTGAGCGCAAAGCTTTATCTCGACCTCTCCGCGGTCACCACCGGCAAGGTCGTTGTTCTCTTCCTCGTCGATATTCCGGATCAGTTCCGCCTGCTAACCATCCAGGGCAAGTTGAAGATGGGCTTCCGCAATGCGAGCGGGCAGGACGTGGAGTTTGCCTTTGCCGACGGTTCGGCGGCCGGCGGCGCCGGCGCCGGCGCCGTGGCAGTGAAACCCACGGTGGTCCTGCTCGATCCGTCCGGCACGCCGCAGGACATCAATGTCATTAACAACCGCACACTCACTCCGCTCACCCCGCTGGGCAGCGTGAGCTCGATGAACGGGCCGTATATTGACGTCAACTTCAAGGCGCCCGCGGGTCAGTCGCTGGATTACGCCTCGATCTTTGACACGGCGGAAGAATTCGTCGTCTCGGCAAATGGAAAGACCTACCATACGCACGGGGTGCCGGTGCCGCTGAAGAGCTCGCTGGATGAGAACGGCACGACCGTAGTGGAGGGCGTGACCGGGGCGGATCTGGCGGCAGTGCAGACCGAGATCACCAATTCCGGCATCGCGCGGTTTCGTTATTTCATCACCGTCAGCACTGACATGTCGGCGACGCCGTTCACCGGTTTTGGCACCGGTGCGGTCGAGGTGATCTTCTCGGCCTACGACGCGGGAACCGGAGCGGGCTTCAAGAATGCAGACCGGCTCGATGCCAATGGCACGAATGTGGTCGGCATGGGCAACGAAGCCGCGAGCAGCAAATTCACGGTGCTCGGCGCGAGCGCGATGCTGCTCAATCCGGGCGCAAACGGCGCGATCGACGTAAACACGCTCAACGGGCGCAACTATCTCGACGTCGAGTTCCCGACCGGCGCGAACGCGGACACGATCACCGACGACGCGCCGGAATTTGTGCTCTCGGGTCCGGGCGTGGGTTCGGCGCGGCCAAATCCGAGCGACGCGCCGGTGATGGTCGGGACCACGGGAACCGGTGTGGTTTATCGGTACTGGCTGACCGGACGTTTCGTTACCGATCCGGGCGTCACCGATCGCACGGTGACGGTGAACTACCTCGACGGATCGTGGACCGAGGGCGTGTCTTCTTCTCCCGGGACAAAGACCGCGGTTCCGATCTCGAGCCCGGCTAATCACAGCTACCTCGATGTCACGTTCAGCCCGTCGAAAAGCCTCAGCCCGACCACGGGTCCGATGCTGGATGAAACCTCGATCACCGACGCAGGGGCGGAGTTCGAGTTGACCGGTCTCGGCGCGACGAGCAACGGCGTGACTGTGGACGCGACGCCATTGCGCCTGGGCAGCACTGGTGACCGGAACGAGATCGTCACCTACCGCTATTTCCTCAACGGCTCGTTCAGCATCGGTTCCGTCGGAGTGGGTTTTCTCGCGCTCAGCGGCGAGGAAGGCTGGACGGAAATGGGTGCCTCGGCCAACGGCAGCATCGCGAGCACGGCGGACACCACGCCGACCTTCACCGTCACCGGCAGCACCGCCGACCTGAGCAATCCGGTCACCGGCTCAGGGATCGGCGCGGATCGAATCAACGCGAACGGCTACATCGAAGTCACGTTCCGTGCGCCGCTCGGCAGCTCGATCGATGCGAACAGCATCAACGGCGGCGAAATCACCCTGAAAAACTCCGCCGGCGTCGTCATTCCGCTCAGTGCGCCGGTGCGAGTGCTGGTGAACGGGCAGGGGACGAATAGCTGGCAGTATCGTTTCACCGGAGCGCTCGCGCCTGGCGGCTACACCGTGGAGATCGCGGCGAACAGCTTCATGGACAACGCCGGGGTCGGGAACCTCGCGGAGACCGAAGTCTTCAACGTGCAGGTCGGCCGCGCGGCGCTCACCGGCTTCGCGTCGGGCTCGACGATTGATCGGGAGGAACTCAACGGCCGGCGCTACATCGACGTGACCTTCACCCCGACCGGCACGAACACCGTCGACGCCTCGACTCTGAACGGCGACGAGTTCACGCTGACCGGGGCGAACGGGGAGAACATCCTGGTCAACGGCACGCCGACGCAGCCCGGTGCTCTCGCGGGGACGAACACCTGGCGGTATGCGTTCACCGGCCAGTTCGACACCGGCGCGCTGAACGTCAACTTCAAGGCCGGAAGCTGGGCGGATAGCGGTGGGACCAAGGGTGGCGCCTCGGTGCAGACCCTCGGGATCATCACCAACGCGCAGTCCTTCTTCATCGAGATCTCGGGCGGGGTGACGCTGAACATTCCCGGCCTGAACGAGCCGCTCGTGGAATTGAAGGCGCAGGTGATCATCGAGATCGACAGTGCGCGCAAGATCGTCTCGCTGGACTTCAACGGCAGCCTCAAGCTCTTCAAGATCGGCACCGTGGGGGCGACGGCGGGCCGGTTCGTGCTCGATCTGAGCGGGACCACGGGACCGGCGCCGCAGTTCTGGGGCGTGGCCACGATCCAGAGCAATCTCTCGGTGCTCGAGCAGTACGGCATTTACCTCACCGCGAAAGGCACGCTGCAAATCAACACTACCAGCGCGCCGAAGACCGAGAAGATCACCCTGCCGGGCCTCGGCCCGAACGGCGGCCCGCTCGAGCGCACCTACGTGCTGGCCAAGCAGAGCTTCTCGCTGGAGTTGATCGGCTTCGCGCAGATCAAGCCGCCGGGCAGCGACGCGCCGCTCTTCACCGCGCGCGGTCTCTTCTATCTGCGGATCAATCCGGAGCGCTTCGACATCTGGCTCGATACCGAGCTTTCCTTCGGCATCGGGGATACCCAGATCACCTACAGCAAGGTGACCGGCCTGCTCGAGGTCATCTTCCAGCCCACGCGACCCGGCGAAATACCCGGCGTCGCCGGCTACCTCAAGGTAAGCAGTAGCGCGGGCATCGGCCTGCCGAATGTGGGCGACATCTTCCGCGTGAGCGGCTCGGTGACGCTGATGTTCAACACCACCTTCGCGGACCAGACCTTCCAGATTCCCGAGTCGTTCATCCCGTATCTCAACCCCGGTGACCCGACGAGCGTTGCCGTGTATGCCGCCGCGCCGGGGCTCGACGGGATGCGCAATCCGAGCGGCATTCCGTCGGTTTACTTCATCGCCACGATCGAGGCCGAGCTGACCATCGCACGGGTGATCACGCTCACCGGCTTCCTCCAGATCAAGGCGGAGGTCTCGAGTGGCCAGGCCACCTTCAGCGTTACTGGTGCGGTCGGCGGCGTGATTCCCGTGCTCGGCGCGATCTCGGGAACGATCAACCTGACCGTCTTCGTCGGCAATCAAACCGGGGTTGTCGGCCGCGCCTATTTGATTCTCGTCGCCAATGGCATTCCGGGCGTGCGCTTCGACGGCGAATTCCTGCTGCAGATCAACACCTTCGGTTCGACGCAAACGATCAAGACGTTCGGCACCGACCCGACGACCGGGCGCTTCCTGCGCGACGCCAACAACAAGCTGCAGGTCATCGACGTGGATATTCCGGTCGGCGTGCAGTTGAAGATGCGCGGGTCGCTGAGCATCGCGAACGCGATCACGCTGGACGGCGACTTCAGCTTCGAGCTCGGGCCGGATTCGCTCGAGGTCACCGCGAATGCGAAGGCGCGCATCGGGCCGCTGGGAGAAGTCAGTGTCTCCGGCGGATTCCGGGTGACGTCTGGCGGTCTGGTGGCGCGCTTTGCGGTCTCGCTCGATGCCAGCTTCGGCGGTTCGGTCGGGTTGCAGTTCTCGGTCTCGGCACTGTTGGAAATCAATACCTTCAGCACCACACAGGAACTCAACGGCGCCTCGATCGCACCGGGCCTGCTCATCTCGATCAGCGGCTCGGTCACCTTCCTCGGCTTCGCCCGGGGCGACGGTAAGATCCTCATCTACATCGGCGCGGATGGCCTGCGCATCCAGTTTGACGTCTCGTTCTACCTCGGCGGACTGGGCTTCGAGGCGCATGGTCTGGCCGCGGTCTATACGAGCGGCCTCGTGCTCGATATCGGCATCAAGGTGAGCGCCAGCGTCGCGGTCTTTGACATCGAGGCCTCCGGCCGGCTCCAGATCAATACCACCGGCGCGACGCGCGACGGCGTGCAGGCCGGCTTCTACCTTGCGCTCAGCGGGCACGTCGAGATTCTCAAAATCCTCAAACTCGACGCGAGCTTCTCGATCCGCGTTTCGTCGTTCAATTCATGGCGTTTCGACTTCAGCGCCGGGGTCAACCTGTTCGGCTTCGCCGGCATGAGCGTGGTCGGCTGGCTCGATTCGGGTGGAAACTTCAGCGTGACCGTCGATGGCCGATTGAAGATCGGAAACGACTTCTTCGGCATCGAGGGCGGCGTCCACTTCAACATCACTTCCGTGGTGACGAAGGACAACATCGGGAACGACTACTTCATCTTCAACCTCGAACTCACCGGCTATGTGAGGGCGTTTATCTTCGGCTTCCCGCTCGGCGTGAGCCTTGGCGCTCGTTTCCATGCGGAAGGCAACGGCACCGTGCCGATCGTTCTCTCGCTCTCGGTGACGATCGACTTCTTCTTCTTCAGCATCACCTTCTCGCACGATTTCACCATCGGCTACCTCGAGCTGCCGAAACCGGTATATCTCGCGGGCGACGCCGGCCTCGGCAATACGCGCCGGTGGAGCGGCGGGCAGTTGAACCTCAACACCGGCTCGCGCAACTACAACCGCGGCATCGGCGAATTCGCGACCAACGAAAGCTACTCGATCGAGCACGTCGGCGGGACAGCTGGCGACGAGACGGTGAAAGTCACGACGATGGGTCGCAGCAACGTGTTCGAGCATGTCTCATCGATCGTGGGCGACTTCGGCACGGGCGACGACGACGTGGTGGTCGGTCCGGGCGTGCTCGTGCCGGTCATGCTCGACGGCGGGCCCGGCAACGATTCGTTCATCTACAACGGACTCGGCAATGCGACGATCAACGGCAATGACGGCAATGACGTGATTCAGAATTTCAGCAACGCGGCGTTGATCACGCTCAACGGCGGCGCCGGCGAGGACTACATCATCCAGAAAGGCACCGGCAAGGCGACGATCATCGGCGGTCTCGACAAGGACCAGATTACCGGCGGACCGGCGGACGATATTATTTACGGCGACGATCCGACGCTCGGCGGCAACGGCAACGACCTGATCGTGGGCGGCGGTGGCAAGGACATGATCTACCCCGGCGGCGGCGATGACATCGTGCGCCTCAACACGGCGGGTCTCGGGAGCGAGATCTTTGCTTCGAACGGTGCGGACAATGACTCGCTGGAATTCACGGCCACTTCGGGGAACGACCGGATCACGCTCAGTCGCAGTGCGGTCGGGCAGTTCATCATTTCCACCAGCCCGACGACCAGCATCCGCGGCAATGGCGTGGAG
>JBAVML010000395.1:0-1552 GCA_049690035.1 Chthoniobacteraceae bacterium | reverse complement strand
GCCCGAGCCGAAATACGTCATCGCGATGGGGGCGTGCGCGATTTCCGGTGGGCCGTTCAAGCAGGGCTACAACGTGCTCAAGGGCATTGACCGTTATCTGCCGGTGGATGTGGCGATTCCCGGTTGTCCGCCGCGGCCCGAGGCGCAGGCACCCATGGCGACCACGTATTTGGGCTCGGGCATCTGGTTGTACAGGCGCACGACGATCGGCATCATCTTCTTGGTGACGGTGCCGGCGACGATCATCAAATCCGCCTGTCGTGGCGAGGGCCGGAACACTTCCGCGCCGAACCGCGCGAGGTCGAAACGCGCCATGGATGCCGCCATCATTTCGATGGCGCAGCAGGCGAGGCCGAACGTCAGCGGCCACACCGAATTCGCGCGACCCCAATTATACAAATCCTCCAAGGTCGTCACATAGACGCCTTGTTTCTGGAGTTCGCTTTTGAGGCCTTCGTCAATCATGGCAAATCATTTCCAGTTCAAAAATCCCTTGCGCCACGCCCAGACCAACCCCTCGACTAGGAGCAGGAGAAAAATCACCATCGCCACAAACGCCCCGACCGGCAGCGTTGTGAACGACACCGCGAACGGCAACAGGAAAATCGTTTCCACGTCGAACACCAGAAAGATGATGGCGTAAAGGTAGTATTCGGAGCGGAAATGGATCCACGCATCACCCTTGGATTCGAGGCCGCACTCGTAAATGGCGTTCTTGTCCTTGCCCGGCTTGTTCGGCGAGAAGAAGTGCGCCCAAGCCCACGCCGCCGTGAGCGGCATCGCGGCAAATCCCACCGCCGCCACGGCCAGCAGGATCAAAACCAGATATGAATTGGACGATTGCATTGTTACCACGTCCCGAATGCTTCAAAAGCTCAAGGACATTAACACGAATACCAGACCGTCCGCGCGGGCGATTCCCCAAAATTAACTTTTACCGCTCTAAAATTGTCATTAGCGCGCCAATTTTAGGTTAAAGAAAAATTTTCATTTTGAATGATTCCGTCATGCCGACGCCCGAATCATTTGCCAGCCTTGTAAATCGGCTTCGGCACGGTGATGGCCGCAAAGCGCCGACCACGGATTTCAATCTCAATCTTTGTATCCGGCCGGGCGAACTCCGGCGGCACGAAACCCATGCCGATACCGCAGTTCAGCGACGGACTTTGCGTGCCGCTGGTGACGAGGCCGACATTTTTTTCGCCCACCCAAATCGGATAATGCGGACGCGGCGGCGCGGATTTGTCCGTCATCTTGAAGGCGACGAGTTTTTTCTGCGTGCCGTTGGCCTTCTGTTCCGCGAGCACGACGCGGCCGTTGAATTCGCCCTTGTCAAGCGCCACAAAAAATCCGACGCCGGCCTCGATGGGCGTGGTTTGCTCGTCGAGTTCGTGGCCGTAAAGCGGATAGCCCATTTCCGTGCGCAGCGTGTCGCGCGCGCCGAGGCCGCACGGCTTGATGCCGAACAGCGCACCGGCGGCGAGCAGTTTGTCCCACAAATGCTGGATGGTGGAATCCGGCCCGATGATTTCAAATCCGTCCTCGCCAGTGT
>JBAVML010000394.1:0-20522 GCA_049690035.1 Chthoniobacteraceae bacterium | reverse complement strand
AGCGAATCAAGCTATTACTCCCGTCCCTTTTCCACATCCCATACCTCTCCAAGGAGCCTCGACCCATGTCTATCATCGCCAAGATCAATCAGGAGCAAATGAAACCCGAAGTCACGAAGTTCAACGTGGGTGACAGTGTCCGTGTTCATACCGTCGTGAAGGAGGGGGAAAAGGAGCGCGTGCAGATTTTCAGCGGGATCGTGATCGCGCGCAAAGGCTCGCTGATCAACGCGACGTTCACCGTCCGCCGCATCAGCTACGGCGAGGGCGTCGAGCGCGTCTTCCCGATTCATTCGCCCCGGATTTCGAAGGTGGAAGTGGAAACGTCCGGCACCGCCCGCCGCGCGAAGCTGACCTATCTGCGCAATCGCAAAGGCAAGAGCGCCATGGCGGTTCGCGAGAAGCGGGTGCTCGCGAGTTCGGCGGCCTAAATCGCCGCCCCGGTTCCCCGCCGCAGCGCCGGGCGATGAAGTGCAGTCTCCAGCCCGAGCGCGAGGTGCGCGCACGGGGCTTCGCCCGTGTCGCCGGAATCGACGAAGCCGGGCGGGGACCTCTCGCCGGTCCCGTGGTCGCCGCCGCGGTGATGTTGCCGGAGCGCTTCCGGCACAAATTCCTGACCGATTCGAAAAAACTCTCGGCGGAGCGCCGGGAAGAAATCTACCGCGAGGTGACCGGCCACAGCGGGATCGCGTGGTCGGTATCCATCGTGGAGGTCGAGGAAATCGATCTCATCAATATCCTGCGCGCCACGCATCAGGCCATGCGGCGCGCCGTGGCTGCGCTGCCGGAGGAGCCGGATCACGCGCTCATCGACGGGTTGCCGGTGCGGCCTTTCCCGATCGCACAGACCGCATTGGTCGGCGGGGACGCGCGGAGCTTCAGTATTGCGGCGGCGAGCGTCATCGCCAAGGTCACGCGGGACCGCATCATGGTGGAGATGGATGCGCGATATCCCGGCTACGAATTTGCGCAGCATAAAGGCTATGGCACCGCGCTGCATCTCGCTAAACTCCGCGCGCATGGGCCTTGTCCGATTCATCGGAAAACTTTTCTCCCCGTTCAGCAGGCGCTTTTCCCGTTTGCCTGATCACGGGGAGAATGAGGATCAATGGCTCGGCCGCGAAGGCGAACGACTCGCGCTGGGTTATCTCCGCCGCAATCGTTACAAGATTCTCTACCGAAACTTCCGCGCCCCCAAAGGCGGCGAAGTGGACATCGTCTGCCGCGACAAGACCTGCGGGACGCTGGTCTTTGTGGAGGTCAAGACGCGGCGCAGCCTGGCCTACGGCGCACCATCGGAATCCGTCACGCGGGCGAAGCAAAAGCTCATCGCCCGTGGTGCGCTGGCCTGGCTGCATTTGCTCAATAACCCGGAGGTTCTTTTTCGCTTCGATATCGTGGAGATCGTGCTCACCGACGAGCGGCCAGAGTTCAATCTCATCCGCGACGCGTTCAAGTTGCCTGAGCCGAACATCTATTAAGCAGCCGGGGTGATGGGCAGTGCGGTCCCGCGTTAAGCGGCGCCGTCCGGCGAAGGCGCGCAGGTCGAGGCGGCCTCGCCGACCTTTTCGCCTACAATTCTTCGTCCGCCGCTGCGAGCACGTTCGGGTCGAGGCCGGGGAGAGGACGCGCCTTGTCGGCGTAGCGGTCGAAGCGATTCGAGAGAATGAGGAGCGTCGGCGCCCAGAGGCCGATGAAGATCCCGAAGCGCTCGGCATGGGCGGCGGCTTCGACCGTATCGCGATCGAGTAACCACCACACGCCGATCGAAGCAATGATCGAAATGCATCCCGCGATAAAGCAGAGGTTGGAGAGGGCACGGCACTTGGAGGGATTCATAGGGGGAATAGATGAGGGTTGCCGACGCTAGGCGGCTACACGTCTCTTGACCATATCTCCGCGCGGGTTGGCCTCGCCCGCTTTGCTTGGAGGCCGCTGATGGCCTCCGCCCGGAGCGAGCGGGCTCGTCATCGGCGAAGACATGGTCGATGATGCCGGCATGTTCCTGCGCCTGATTGTCGTCCTCTGGCTCATCGCGTCCGTCGCGGTGTCTGCTGCTCCTTCGGTGGCTCGTGGTGAAAGAGGAGCGGTGGCCTCAGTGCAGCCACTGGCGTCGCGGGCGGGGCTCGCGGCGATGCAAAGCGGCGGCAATGCGATCGACGCAGCGGTGGCGATCGGCCTGACGCTCGGGGTCGTGGACGGCCACGACTCGGGGATCGGCGGAGGATGCTTCATGCTGATCCGGCGGGCGAATGGGGAATTCGTGGCGATCGACGGGCGCGAGATGGCGGGGGCGGCGGCGACGCGCGAGATGTTCCTCCGCGCGGGCAAAGGTGATGTGGCGCTGAGTCAGACGGGAGCGCTGGCCAGCGCCGTGCCGGGCTCGGTGGCGGTTTACAGTTACGCGCTGGAAAAGTTTGGACGAAAGAGCTTCGCCGAGCTCCTGGAGCCGGCGGCGCAAATCGCCGAGGAAGGATTTCCGATCGATGAAGTGTATGCCCGCAAGCTCGCGGGAGCGGCGGCCGACCTCGGCCGATTCGAGGCTTCACGGGCGATCTTTCTCAAGCCGGACGGATCGGCATTCACCGCTGGTGAAATCTTGAAGCAGCGGGATCTCGCGGCGAGCTATCGTGCGCTGGCGAAGGATGGTGCGGACTGGTTTTATCGCGGCGCCTTTCCCCCGCAGCTGGAGGCTTGGATGAAAGCGAATGGCGGGATTCTCAGCGCGGATGATTTCGCGCGCTACCAGCTGGTGCTGCGCGAACCGGTGCGCGGGAGCTATCGCGGCTGCGAGGTGGTGAGCTTTCCGCCGCCGAGTTCGGGCGGTGTTCACGTGCTGCAAATCCTGAACATTCTCGCGAACTTCGAACTGAAGAAGATGGATGATGCGTCGCGCGTGAATGTGATGGCGGAGGCGATGAAACTGGCCTTCGCCGATCGCGCCTTCTGGCTGGGGGATCCGGATTTTGTGCCGGTGCCGCGCGGACTGCTGCGCGCGGACTATGCGAAGACGCTGGCCGCGCGGATCCGGCCCGAGGCGGTGTGCGCTGCGCCGACACACGGCGAGCCGCCCGACGCAGTGACCGATTTTTTCGGAAAGCACACGACGCATTTCTCGACCGCGGATGCGGACTGCAATTGGGTGGCTTGCACGGCGACGGTGAATACCGCCTTCGGGTCGAAGGTGGTGATCCCCGGCACGGGCATTCTGCTGAACGATCAGATGGATGATTTTTCGATCGAGCCCGGTGTGCCCAATGCCTTCAAGTTGGTGGGCGCTGAGGCGAACGCGATCGCGCCAGGGAAGCGGCCGCTGTCGAGCATGGCGCCGACCATCGTGCTTCGCGATGGGAAGCCGATCCTTTCCCTCGGCGCGGCCGGCGGGCCGACGATCATCTCGCAGACCGTGATCAATCTCGTGGGCGTTCTCGATCTCGGGTTGTCGCTGGAGGCGGCGCTGGCGGCGCCGCGGTTCCATCATCAATGGCAGCCGAATGAGCTGCGGATCGAAAACACCTGGCCGGAGAGCGTGCGTGAGCGGCTGGTGGGATTCGGGCAGCAGCTCAGCGTGGTGGAGCACTCCGGCGCCAGCAACGCGGTGGGATTTTTTGACGGGAAATTTATCGGCGTCAGCGAGCCGCGGGTGCCCGGCGAAGCACTGGCGTGGTGAATCAGCGCAGGCTGATCGTCGCGCTCATGGAATGAGTGGAGCCGGGCGCGAGGGTGATCGCGTCGTCACCGGTATTGGCCGTCTCGATGCAGAGCATCTGCGGCCATTCGTCGTCGCCGAAATCCGGCATCGCAGCGGCTTTGGCGATCCAAGGATTCCACACGACAGTCGTTTGCGAGCCGGATTTTTCGACAAGGATGCGTCGGTGCAGTGCGGGGTCGTTGATGATGCAGGTGGCCGTCGTCGCAGGGAAGACGCAGTCGGTTTCGGCGGCAAGGCGGAGGTGTTCGGAGCCGAGTTGCTTGCGTTTGAGGCTGTCCGTCTTGTCGATATACGCTGCGCCTTCGAGGCCGGTGATGAGAACCTCGCGGATGTCGGAGACAGCGAAGTACGTGTGCAGCGCCTCTTCGAACTGAAACTGCGCGGGGCCGGTATTCTCGACGTGGAGGGTGATGGTGAGTTGGCGGGCGACGTCGATGCGCAGGCGGGCGATGAAGTCGTGCGGCCAATGGGCGCGGGTTTGTTCATCACTGGCGAGGCGAAGAATGGCGGTGACACTGCCGGACTCTTCTGCGGCGAGTGATTCAGCCTCCCAACAATGGACGCGCGCAAAGCCATGCGCGGGTGATTCGGGATGGCCAGCGCGCGGGCCGAACCACGGAAAGCACACCGGCACGCCGCCGCGGATCGGCTTGCCCGGTGCGAAGTGACTGGAACGGCTGAGGAAAAGTACTGGGGCCGCTCCGGCGGGCTGAAAGTGGGTGACGTGGGCACCGTCGAGCGTGATCTCAGCCGTGGCGAGCGCCGAGGCGACGCGCAGGCGAGTGAGACCGTCAGGCCCTGCGTGGAAAGTGGCGATTCCGGGAATCGACGGGGGCAGTTTCATGCAACCGATGCTACGAGCCGCGCCGATTTGACCAAGATGAAAGCTCTGCCGAGGATTGGCGGGAATACTGCTGGCACCGAGACGCCTTTTTCCCATAGTCAAAACTCCTTGTCTCTTCCTTTACGCACCCATCCTTTTCAAAGTCGTTGCAATCAATTAGTTAGGGGCATCCCCGACGCGGCGACGAAGCGGCCCGAAGCGCTGCCGCTATGACCTCCGACCCTCACCGAGTATCCGCGACCGGCGCGAGTTCAGTGGTTGACCGGGTGGGGCTGACGCTGGCGATTGCGTTCCTCGCCGTGCTGCTGATCGGCGTCCTCGTGCTCCAACGTCTGGCCGGGGAGCGGTCCCGAGCGGCGCTGGAGGCAGAGCAGTTTGTTGAGACTCTGGATCATTCGACCGAACTCGTCCCGGATGTAGCTGATGTATTCTCCGCGGCGATCAGCCCTCTGCCCGAACTCTTGGCGCAGCGCTCAGCGAAGGCGAGGCAGGATTTCGAGAAAACCTTTGCGGTCGTGAAGGCTGACCTCGAGAGGCTGAGCAACGCGGCGGATCGCGAACAGCTGCTTCGCGAACTCGAGGCGATCCGGAGTCCAGTGCAGGAGTTGATGCGGGAGATTGATAATCCGCCCGCGGTGCGGGCCTCTGCGGACCAGGAAAAGGTGAAGGAGCGAATGCATTCGCTCGAGCGCCGATACGACGAGGCGATCGCTGCTTATGCGCATCTCAAGGAGCATGCCCTGCAGGTGGAGCATCGGCTGTTCGCCACGCAGGAGCGGGTGGCGTCCACCTTTCTCAACCTCGAATACTTGGTTGCCGCGACGTTGCTCGTGCTGGTTCTCGGGGCGGCGATTTATTTTCGCGAACGCGCCGGCCGCGAGCATCGGATCGTGGAGGAAAAGGAGCGACTGCTCGAGCAGGTGCGGGAGGCGGAACTGAAGTACCGCTCGATCTTCGACAACGCAGTCGAGGGTGTCTTCCAGACCACTCCCGACGGGCGCTTCATTACTGCGAATCAAGCGCTGGCGGCGATGTATGGCTACACGTCCCCGGAGGAACTCATCGAGAAGCTGACGGATATCTCGACGCAGTTCTACGTCGATCCGGCGCAGCGGGAGGCGCTTTTTGAGGCGCTGAAGCAGTCAGATGTCGTGTCGAATTTCGAATGCGAAATGCTCCGCGTGGATGGGCGCACCATCTGGGTGCGGGAGAACGTGCGGGCAGTGCGTGACGCAGCGGGCCAGCTTCTCTATCTCGAAGGAACGGTGGAGGATATTTCGAATCAATGGTGGAGCGAGCAGCGCCGGCGGCTGCACTACGCCACGGCGAAGGTGCTCAGCGAGGCGGCTTCCGTGGATGAAGCTCGTCCGCAGATCCTCAGCACGATCTGCGAGACGCTCGAATGGGACATGGGCGCAGTATGGGATGTCAAAGCGGAAGCAGGAGTGATGCAGTGCGTCGAGGTGTGGCACGTGCCGGAGGTCGACGTCTCGATTTTCGAACGGGTGAACTCCGAGTCGGCGATCCACCGGGGCGAAGGGCTGGCGGGCCAGGCATGGGCGAGCGGCGAGCCGCAATGGATCACGGATCTCGAAAGCGCGACGGAATATGCGAACGCGCCGATCGCGCTGGCCAGCGGCATGTCGTCGGCCTTCGCCGTGCCGGTGCGGGTAAAGGGACAGGTGGTGCATGTGCTGGAGTTCTTCAGCCCGAAGATTTCCGTTTCCGACCCCGAGCTGCTGCAAACGCTGGGCGGAATCGCGCGCGAACTGGGGAACATGATCGAGCGCAAGCGCGCGGAGGAAGACCTGCGCAAGAGCGAGATGCGCAAGGCGGCAATTCTCCAGTCGGCGCTCGATTGCATCGTCACCTTCGATCTCGAGGGGAAGGTCATCGAGTTCAACCCGGCGGCCGAACGGGCTTTCGGGTATCCGCAGCGAGAGGCGCTGGAATGCGAAGTGGCAACGCTCATTTTTCCCGACTTGCCTCTCGGCGATGAGCCGCGCGGGCTGGCACTGTTCCACGCGAGTCAGCAGGGGGCCACGGGCCAGCGGCGCGAACTGCTCGCGCGCCGTGCCGATGGCAGCGAATGCCCGGTGGAGGTAGCAGTCATTCGGATCGTCATCGACGGCCAGCCGATGTTCACAGCCTACCTCCGCGATATCACCCAGCGAAAGGAGGCCGAGCGGCTCACCTCGGAACTTGCGCTGGTGGTGGCAAACTCGAATGACGCCATCGTCGCCTGCACGCTGGAAGGTGCGATTCGGAGCTGGAATGTCGGCGCGGAGCGGGTCTTCGGCTATGTCGCGGACGAAGTGATTGGGCGTCCGCTGCACATGTTGATTCCGCCCGATCGGCTCGATGAATTTCCGCAGACCCTGACTGCCGTGAAACGCGGCGACAGCCTCGCCAACTACGAGACTGTGCGGCTGCGCAAGGACGGGCGGAAGATCAGCGTGTCGCTGACGGATTCCCCGATCCGCGGTGAAGGCGGGAGGATCACCGGCCTTTCGTCGATCGCGCGTGACATCACCGAGCGCAAGCGGCTCGAGGAAGAGCTGCTCCAGTCGCAAAAGATGGACGCGGTGGGCCGGCTCGCAGGCGGCATCGCGCATGACTTTAACAACATCCTCACCGCGATCCTCGGCTACAGCGACTTGATCATCGGCCAGATCGATGAGCGGCAATGGATGTTCAAACATCTCACGGAGATCCGCAAAGCGGCTGACTTCGCCGCCTCGCTCACCCACCAGTTGCTCGCCTTCAGCCGCCGGCAGCCGCTGTTCCTGCGCGTGATGCACATCGATGATACGATCCGCAATCTGGAAAAAATGCTGCGGCGGGTGATCGGCGAGCACATTCAGATCGTGACGCAGTTCGAAGCGAAGATCGGCCGGGTGAAAGCCGATTCGGGCCAGCTCGATCAGGTGCTGCTCAATCTCTGCGTCAATGCGCGCGACGCCATGCCCAAGGGCGGCACGATCACCATCGCCACCAAGGACGTGACTTACTTCCTCGATGACCTCTACTCGGTGAATGAAATGCCCGCGGGGGAATACGTGAAGCTCACGGTGACCGACACCGGCACCGGCATGACGCCTGAGGTGACGAAGCACATTTTCGAGCCCTTCTTTACCACCAAAGAAAAAGGCCAGGGCACCGGTCTCGGTCTGGCGACCTGCTACGGCATCGTGAAACAGACCGGCGGCTACATCACCGTGGACAGCACGGTGGGCGTCGGCTCTACTTTCACGATCTACCTGCCGCGGGTCGATGAGAGCGGGGAGAAATCGAGCGTCCGCAAGGAAGTGGGCCAGCTCCCGGGTGGCAACGAGACGATCCTATATGTGGAGGATGAAGTCACCGTGCGCAGCCTCACCTCGCACGTGTTGCGGCGACTGGGCTACACCGTGCTCGAAGCGAGCGACGGCAAGCAGGCGCGCGACCTCGTGGAAGAAAACGGTGGCCAGGACATCGCGCTCCTTTTTTCCGACGTGGTGCTGCCCGATGCGGGAGGCAGCGAGCTGGCCGCTTGGTTCAAAACCAAAAACTGCCAGACGCGGATCCTTTTCACCTCCGGCTACGTGGACGAAAACATCCTCAAGCGCCATGGACTCCAGCCCGGGTCCGCCTTCCTGCAGAAGCCATTCACCCCGGCGGACCTCGCCCAGAAGGTTCGCGACGTCATCGACGACGTGGAGCGGTAAGAGCGCCCGCCTCCGCGCGTCCAAGCGTTGAGACTGTGAATGATGCTGCACCGAGCGTCTCGGAGACGGGCGGATTTGGAGCCAAGGGGCGCACCGTCGGGATGGAGGTACAGCGTCTGCTAGGTCCGGGATGAATGGACGGCCCGAAAATGTTTTCCTCTTTTGCCGCACCCGGGCGCCGATCGCCCGGGGGGGCTCCGTTTTTGAGCCGATGGCGGGGATTGCTGGCATCTCTGTTGGCTTTTGGGCAATAAAACGAACTTGGTAAAACTGAACGTCTGCTAGATTCGATGGTGCCTCCGCTAAACCCATTTTCGACGCGCTTCCCGCATCCGCGGGTCGCTGCTGGTTGGTTCCCCGGTTGCGATCCCCATGCCTGATCTCCCCCCGTTGCGAATTCTCGTCGTCGAAGATTCCGAGGAACACGTCCATTTCCTCGAGCGCCTTTTTGCATCCTCGCGAGAGTTGTTCGCGATACGGGTGGCGGGTTCGCTCGGGGACGCTCTGGCGCGACTGGAGGAGGATGGCGTGGATCTGGTGCTGCTGGATCTGACCCTGCCCGACAGCGAGGGGCTGGCGACATTTACCCGGATCATCGAAGCCGTCCCGGATCTGCCCGTGGTCGTGATGAGCGGCGTGCAGGATGTGTCGCTGGCGCTCGAGACGGTGCAGCGGGGGGCGCAGGACTACCTCGTCAAAGGCCAGGTCGATAACCACCTCCTGACGCGCTCCATCCAGTACGCCGTGGAGCGCAAGCGCGTGCAACTCCAGCTCCGGCGAGCCAATGACCTGCTCGAACGCCGGGTGCGCGAGCGCACGGAGGCTCTGCAACAAGCGAATGTCCGCCTCCAGCAGGAAGTGGCCGAGCGACGCAAAGCCGAGGAAGCAGTGATCGAGAGCAACACGCAACTGGCGACCGCGCTGGCCCAGCTCAAAGCCACGCAGGATGAGATCATTCAGCGCGAACGCATGCACGCGCTGGGTCGCATGGCCAACGGCATCGCCCACGATTTCAACAACGCCCTCGCCCCGATCCTCGGTTTCAGTGAACTGATGCTCATGAAACCCGAGACGCTCCAGGATCCCACGCGCGCACGGGGCTACCTCGAGATGATTCACAACGCGGCCAAAGAAAGCGCGGTCGTTGTCTCGCGCCTCCGCGAGTTTTATCGCTATCGCGACGAGGGTGAAGTCTTCGTGCCGGTGGTCATCAACGATCTCGTCCTCCAGGTCATCTCGCTCACCCAACCGCGCTGGAAGGATCAGGCGCTCGCCGCAGGTGTGACCATCGACGTGCGCACGGAAATGAGCAACGTGCCCACCATTCCCGGCAATGAATCCGAACTGCGCGAGGCTGTCGCCAATGTCGTCTTCAACGCCATCGACGCGATTCCGAAGAGGGGCACCATTCTGCTGCGCACCGAAGTGCAAGGAGCCTGGCTCGTCATCACGGTGACCGACAATGGCGTGGGGATGACCGAAGAAGTGCGAGCCCGCTGCCTGGAGCCTTTTTTCAGCACCAAGCAAAATGAGGGCACTGGCCTGGGACTGGGCAGCGTGTACGGAATCGTGCGGCGCCATAAGGGCGAGATCGAAATCCAGAGCGAGCCCGGGCGTGGTACGTCTGTCGCGATTTCCCTTCCCCTCGAGCGAAAGGCCGAGGAACTCGAGTCGCCCAAGGTCACCGCGCCCGTAGTCGCCCCGCTGCGTATCCTTGTCGTCGAAGATGAACCGCTCGTGCGCGAAGTCCTCGCCGTCTATCTCGAGGAAGATGCTCACGACGTCGTTCTCGCGGTCAACGGAAGGATCGGTCTGGAGCAGTTCAGGACGGTTGGACCGTTCGATTTGGTTATGACCGATCGCGCGATGCCCGAGATGAATGGCGATCAACTCGCCGTCGAGATTAAGAAGCTCAACCCGCAGCAGCCGATCATCCTGCTCACCGGCTTCGGGGACCTGATGATCGGCTCCGGCGAGCAGCCACCCGGGGTCGATCTCGTGGTCAGCAAACCCTTCACCCTCGCCGCGCTCCGCTCGGCGATGTCGAAGGTCACCGGGAGGTGACGGAGAGGCGAAAGGTAATGAGCCAAATTCTTTTGGCGACCCGCGGGTAGCCAAACTTCCTTTCGCCCGCCGCCTTTCGCCTTTAGCCTTTTCCGCATGTCTCCTTCGGAACCGATCCGCGTCCTCCTGATCGAGGATGACGCGGAATACCTCTCGCTCTTGCGAGAGCTGGTGGAAGGTGGAACCACGGCGCACTTTCGGGTCGCCGGAATGGCCGGCGATCTCGCCGGTGGAATCGAGCGGATGCGCGCCGGGGGCATCGACGTGGTGTTGCTCGATCTGAATCTTCCCGATTCCCGCGAGCTGCAAACGTTCATTCACGTCCGCTCGGCGGCACCCGCACTCCCCGTTATTATCCTCAGCGGGATCGACGACGAGGAATTCGCGGCGGAGGCGGTGCATCTCGGGGCGCAGGACTATCTGGTGAAGAGCCGAACCGATGCCCACCTCTTGCAGCGCGCGCTCCGCTATGCGGTGGAACGCTCCCGCAGCGAGACGCAGTTTTCCCGCGAGCGCGACCTGCTGAATACGCTCCTCGATAACATTCCCGACCGCATCTACTTCAAGGATCGCGAAAGCCGCTTCATTCGGATCAACCGCGCGCTGATGCGCCTGTTCGGTCTTGAACGTCCGGAAGATGCCTATGGTCGCACCGACGCCGATTTCTATGGCGGCGACCACGCCCAGGATGCGCTCGCTGACGAACGACAGGTGATGGCGACGGGTGAGCCGGTGCTGAACAAGGTCGAGTCCGAGACGCTCCACGACGGCACGCGCGCGTGGTCGCTCACCACCAAGCTTCCCCTCCGCGACCGCACTGGCGCCATCGTCGGCACCTGTGGCATCTCGCGGGAAATCACCGACCTCAAGGAAATGGAAGCCACGCTCGAAAATGAGCGCAATCTGCTCCGGGCCGTGATCGATAACGTGCCCGATCACATCTTCCTCAAGGACGCGGAAGGCCACTACCTTCTCGATAACGTGGCCCACATGCGCTGGCTCGGCGCGTCGGATCCTTCGGAGGTGGTGGGACGCACTCCGTTCGATTTCTTTCCCGACGAAACCGCGCGCGCCTTCGCCGAGGCGGATCGGCCGGTGCTCCTCAGCGGTCAACCCGAGGTGAATCACGAGGAAAAAACGATCGACGCGCAAGGCAACACCCACTGGGCGCTGCTCACCAAGGTGCCGTGGCTCTCCGAAGATGGTCGCGTGCATGGACTCGTCTGCTTGAAGCGCGACATCACCGAGCAAAAGCGCGCCGAGGCGAGGCTGATGCAGGCCAACGAGAAACTCGCCGCCAACCGCGAGGAACTGCTCATGGCCATGGGCAAGCTGCAAGCCGCCCATCAAGAGCTGCGCGACGTCCAACTCCAACTTATCGACGCGGAGAAGATGAAGTCGATCGGACGCCTCGCCGCCGGCGTGGCGCACGAGGTGAAAAACCCGCTCGCCATCGTCAGGATGGGCCTCGAGTTCCTCTCGCAATCCGCCTCGAGCGACGAGCACACGACTTTGATCCTGAAGGAAATGTCCGATGCGGTGCAGCGGGCGGACGATGTCGTGCGCGGGCTGCTCGATTTTTCCGCACCCAAGAAACTCGACGTCAAACACGAGGACATCAACGCCATCATCGACCAGGCGCTCAAGCTCGTGCGCGGCGAAATGAAACCCGGCGTGGAAATCATCCGCGAGCTTCAACCCCGGCTGCCCGCGCTCGCCCTCGACGCAGCGAAGATGAGCCAGGTGTTCGTCAATCTCTTCATCAACGCCCTGCACGCCATCGGCGAAAAAGGCACGCTCACCGTCCGCACCTACAGCAAGCAGCTCACGGGCGTCGGCGCGAATATCAGTGGCACGCGGAGCGAATCCTTTCGCGTGGGCAGCAATATCGTCGTCGTCGAGATCGACGACACCGGCCACGGCATCCCCGAGGACAAGCTCGCCAAGATCTTCGAGCCCTTCTTTACCACCAAGCCTACGGGTATCGGCACCGGTCTCGGCCTTTCGGTGGTGAAGACCATCGTCGATCTGCACGGCGCCACCATCGACGTGCGGAATCTGCACGAGAGCGGTGCGCGCGTGACGATTATGTTTCAAGTCTGAGCCCCGCCGCGTAGAGTTTCCCCCGCTATGGAACCCACCAAAAAGCGCATCTTTATCGTGGACGACGAGTCCGGCTTCACCCGCCTGCTCAAGCTCACCCTCGAACGCACCGGACGCTATGTCGTCCGCGAGGAAAATGACGGCACGGTGGCGTGGCTCGCGGCCCGCGAGTTCAAGCCCGACCTCGTCTTCCTCGACATCGTCATGCCGAAGATCGACGGCGGCGACGTCGCCCAGCAGATCCGCAGCGACCCGGCCCTCGCGCATGTGCCGATCATCTTCCTCACCGCCATCGTCTCCGCGCGCGAGACGGCGAAGGAGATCGGCGGCTTCCCCTTCCTCGCCAAGCCGGTGAGCCTCGACGCCATCACCGCCTGCATCGAGGAGCACCTCGGCCCGGCGGCGTAGCGCGGGTTTCGAGGTTGCGCCACAGGCGCCACGCGGCAGAATCGCCGGACCATGTCTCCGCTCCCCCGTCGTCACTTTCTCCGTCTCGGTGCCGCCTCCCTTTTTGCCGCTCCGCTGGCGCGCGCGATCGAACCCTTGGCCCGCGCGGGTTCGCCGCGGCTGCAACTCAGCCTCGCGGCGTATTCCTTTCGTGAATCCTTCAAGGATCAGAAAGGCAAGCCGACGAATCCCGACGGGAAGCTCGATATGCTCGGGTTCATCGACTACTGCGCCGATCACGGCTGCGCGGGGGCGGAATTAACGAGCTACTTTTTCCCGAAAGACGTGACGGAGGAATATCTGCTGAAGGTGCGGCGGCACGCGTTTCTGCGGGGCGTGGCGATCAGCGGAACTTCGGTGGGAAATAACTTCGCGCTGCCGGTCGGCCCGGCGCGCGACAAGGAGATCGCGGATGTGAAGAAGTGGATCGACTACGCCGCGATCCTGGGTGCGCCGCACATCCGCATCTTCGCCGGGGCGGCGAAGGGGATCAGCGACGCGGACGCGCGCGCGATGTGCATTTCAGCGATCGAGGAATGCTGCGCCTACGCGGGCACGAAAGGCATTTTCCTCGGCTTGGAAAATCACGGCGGCATCGTGGCCAAGGCGGAGGGCATGCTCGAAATCATCAAGGCGGTGAAGAGCCCGTGGTTCGGAGTGAATTTGGACACCGGAAATTTTCACTCCGAGGATCCGTATGCCGAGATGGCGTTGATCGCGCCTTATGCGGTGAATTTGCAGGTGAAGGCGGAAATCTTGCGTGCGGGATCGAAGACTCCCGAGTTGTCCGATTTGCCGAAGGTCGTGAAGATCCTGCGCGACGCAAACTACCAAGGCTGGGTGGCGCTCGAGTACGAGGCGAAGGAAGATCCGTGGACGGCGGTGCCGCGCTGGCTCGGCGAGTTGGGTGGACAGTTGACCGGAGCGCCGGCGAAAACCGCGGACGCAGCGTGGGTACCGCTCTTCGACGGCAAGACTTTGGAAGGCTGGACGTTTCCGAAGTTCAGCGGACAGGGCGAGGTCCTTGTCGAGGGCGGGAAGATGATGCTTTACCAGGGCAACGACCTTACCGGAATCAACTACGCGAAGGAAGTCCCGCGGATGAACTATGAAGTGTCGCTCGAAGCGATGCGGGTTTTGGGCAGCGATTTCTTCTGCGGGTTTACTTTTCCCTACGGCGAAAACGCCTGCACGTTTGTCATCGGCGGATGGGGCGGGGGACTCGTCGGGCTTTCGAGCATTAACGGCGATGACGCTTCGGAAAACGAAACGATGCAGGCGCGAAAGTTCGACAATGGGCGCTGGTACAAGATTCGCGTGCGGGTGACGCCGACGAAGATCGAAGGCTGGATTGACGACGACCAGGTGTTGAACGTCGAGACGCAGGGCAAGAAGATCAGCATGCGCCCTGGCGAGATCGAGCTTTCCGCGCCCTTCGGCCTGGCGACATTCCGCACGCAAGCCGCGGTGCGCGAGATCAAGCTGCGCCGCTTCTGACGGCCGCAGAATTCTCCAGTCGCACTCTTCAGCGGGCCGGCTAGCTTCGGTGACTCTATGAGATTTCCACGCCTCGTCTGCATCGCGCTGCTGCTCGTCGGCACACTCCCGCTCGACACTTTCGCTGCCGCCGAAACGACGAAGCCTAGCGCCACGGCGCCGCCCGCCGAGCCCGCGAAAGTCTATGCGCCATCGGATCTCGACGCGCTGCGGATGGCGATCGGGCAGACCGTCGCGGTGGAGGGAACCATCGTGGCGAGCGGCGAGAGCAAAACGAAAACGGTGCGCTATCTCAACTTCACCAAGAACTACAAGGAGAGCCTCGGGCTCGTGTTCTTTGTCAGTAAAGGTGGCGAAGAATTCGCGATGGAGAAGGTGGCCGCGTGGGTGGGGAAAAAGATTCGCGCTTCCGGCAAGGTGGCCGAGCACAATGGTGCGTTGCAGATCGAAATCGAGAAGTGGGAACAGGTGCAGGAGATTCAATGAAACGGCTCCTCGCCGCCGGATCGCTCGCCTTCATCCCGCTGGTCGCTTCCGCGTGGGATGCCGCCGGACATATGCTCGTGGGGCAGATCGCGTGGGAGCACACTCGCCCCGCGGCGCGGGAGAAAGTCAGCGCACTCGCCGCGACGTTGGAGAATACGTTCAACGAAGGGCAACCCTACAACTTCGTTACCGCGAGCTGTTGGATGGACGATATGCGCGGCAAGAAGGGCTACGCGTGGTCCAAGTGGCACTACGTGGACATCGCCTTTACCCCGAGCGGTGCGCCGTGCGCCATCCCCGACGAGGGGCCGCACGTGGTGTGGGCGATCGATGAGAATCTGAAAACGCTGCGCGATGCGGCCGCGACGCCCGCGCAGCTAGCAGAGGCGCTGGCTATGCTCATGCATTTCACCGGCGACCTGCACCAGCCACTGCACGCCACGGATTGGAATGATCGCGGCGGAAACGGCTACCTCATTCACGGCATTCCCTTCACCGACCTCTTCCCCGGCAGCGTCCCAAATCTGCATTCGTTTTGGGACAAGGCATTTCGCTACGACGGCCGCGACGGGGTGAACGTGCAGTTGTGGGAAAGTCCGAGAATCGCGGATCGGCCGAAGGCACCCGGTGAAGGCGTGATCGCCGAGCAGGCCGCAAAGATCATGGCGGCATTCCGGCCAGGATCACTGCCCCAACTCGCCCGCCACAACACGGCTGCGAACTGGGCCTGCGAGACCCACGAGGTCGGCTGCCTTGCGGCTTATCCACTCGGCCCGCATCCGAGCGATCACGAGGTGATCGACCTCAAGCCGGAATTTGTTCAGCGCGCCGGCCAGATCGCGCAGATGCGGGTAGCGCTCGCCGGATACCGGCTCGCGGCGGTGCTCAATGAGGTGTTCGCGCCCGAAGCCCCGGCGGCATCCAGGTGACCGGGACGAGGGATGCCTGAGAAGATCCGCCTCGACCAGCTTCTCGTCGCGCGTGGTTTCTTTGAGAGCCGCGAGAAGGCACAGCGCGCGATCATGGCGGGCGAGGTGACCGTGGACGAACGGATCGTGGACAAAGCGGGCACGCGCATTGCCGAAGATGCGCCCATCGTCGTGAAGAGCTCGGAGCGCTACGTCGGCCGCGGTGGGCTCAAGCTCGAAGCAGCGCTGGCGCACTTCGCCATCGATCCGACCGGCGCCACCTGCCTCGACATCGGTGCGTCCACCGGCGGGTTCACCGATTGCCTGCTCCAGCATGGCGCGGCGAAGGTGTGGGCGATTGACGTCGGGCATGCGCAACTCGACTGGAAAATCCGCAGCGATCCGCGCGTGATCGTCCGCGAAAAACTCAACGCCCGCCATCTCACGCGCGAAGATATTCCCGATGCGATCGACATCTGCGTGATCGACGTCTCGTTCATCTCCCTGAGTTTGATCTTGCCACCCGCCGCAGCCTTGCTGAGCAATGGCGGAGTGATCATCTCGCTGATCAAACCCCAGTTCGAACTGCGCAAGGAGCAGGTCGGCAAGGGAGGCGTGGTGCGCGATGAGGCGCTGCACGTGGCAGCCGTGGAAAAGATCCGCGGAGTCGTGGCGACCCTGCCGTGCCTGCGCTGGGACGGTGTGATCGAGTCTCCGATCCTCGGCGGTGAAGGCAACAAAGAGTTCCTCGCATGTCTCCGCATCACATCGGCCTGATCGCCAACGACGGCAAGGACGGCGCCGGCGCGCTGGTCAGTGAAATCATTGAGGCATTCGGCCGACACAGCCTTGCCTTCACGCTCGAGGCGCGCACCGCGGCCCTGATCGGCAAGGAATCCGCCTCCGCTCCCGCGGATCTCGCGCGTTCTTGCGACCTCCTTGTCGTCCTCGGCGGCGACGGCACGATGTTGAAAGTAATGCACGAGTTGCACCACGAGCTACCGCCCATTCTCGGCATCAATCTTGGCACCCTTGGTTTTCTGACCTGCGTAAGTTCCAAGGATTGGGCGAAGGCCGTCGAGGCGATCGCCAATGGTACGTTTCAACTGAGCAAGCGCTCGCTCCTCGATGTGGAGGTGCGCCGCGGTGCGCAAGTCCTCCACCGCCGACTCGCTCTCAATGATGCGGTGGTGACGCGCGGCGAACTATCCCGGTTGATCCGGCTCAACGTCTTCGTCGATCGCGCGATGCTCAGCGAATACAACGCGGACGGCCTGATCGTCGCGACGCCGACGGGTTCGACGGCCTATTCGCTCAGCGCGGGCGGTCCGGTGCTGACGCCGGATAGCGGCGCATTCGTGATCACGCCCGTCTGCCCACATGTGCTCACCATGCGGCCCGTCATGGTCAGCGACCGTTCTTTGATCGAGGTCATACCAGCGGCCGGGCATGACGATGTTTTCCTCACGCTCGACGGCCAGCTTCATTTGCGCGTTGGCGCAGAGGATCGCGTGCGAATTACCAAGGCTCCACAAACGCTCTCACTCGCCCTGCTGCCCGGCATGTCGTTCTTCGAGGTGCTGCGGCACAAGCTGAAGTGGAGCGGCAGCGCGGTATGATCACGATCGCGGATATCTTGAAACCCGAGCACGTCACGCTCGAAGTGCGCGCACGGACGGCTGAGGCGGCGATCGGCGAAGCGGCGGCGCCTCTGCGCCTCGACGAACGTGTGCTGGATTGGGATGCGCTCCTCGCTGGCTTTTTCAAAGTGGCCCCGTGCCTGCCTGTCTCGCCGGCGTTTGCGATTTGCATCCCGCACACGCGTACGGATCAGGTGACCTCATTGGTGATGAGCGTGGGGCGGTCTTCGGAGGGGATCATCTTTCCCGCGAGCGCGGTTCCCGTGCGCTACCTGTTCTGTATTGGGGTGCAGCTTGCGTTGGCGGCGGACTATCTGCGGATCGTCGGCTTGCTCGCGCGGATCGTGAAGGATCAGGCCTCGGAAGAGCGTCTGCGCACGGCAGCGTCGGGATCGGAGTTCGTCCAGGCGCTGTCGCGACTCGAAGCAAAGCTATAGCCGGTGCGGACAAAGACAGACCCGCACTCAGCCGGGGCTGAATGCGGGTCTGCAGCATAGTCGCGGAGACCGCGCCTTGGGCGCCGGACGATGCTAGCTTCCGGCGATAGCTTTCTGCACTGCTGCAGCGAATTTCTGCGGGTTGGCTTTGTATTTTTTCACGCAGCTTTTGCAGCAGAAAAGAACGGTCTTGCCGCCTTCGCTGTATTCGACCGGAGGGCCTGCGTCGCCGCCGAGGATGTCACCGGAGACGGGGCAGATGTGCTGTTTGGTAGCGTGAGCTGGCAGTGCGGCGAGGGTGCCGAACAGAGTCGCCAGGGCGAGGATGCGAGTTAGTTTAGTCATGGTTTGTCAGGTGTGGTTGATGGAGTTAGTTGGCTTCTTTCAGGAATTGGACAATGGCGCGGGATTCCGCTCCGGTGAGGTAAGCGCGGACGCGCATGTGGTGAACTAGGACGTCCCATTGCGCATCGCTATAGGTGACGGCAGCGCGGACGTTGTGGCAGCGGGAACAGTTTTGCGCCCAGAGCTTTGCGGCATCCGGGCCACCGCCTTCATCGGTGGACGTGCGCTTGGCATCTCCACCTGCGGACGCGGTGTGGGCCAGCGCGGCGGTGACGATGACGGTGAGAATGAAGTGACGGATGAGTTTCATGGAAGTCAGTCGTGGTTAGAGGCCGGTGGCGATGCCGATGAGGAAGGTGTCGTTGTTTGGCTCGCCTTTGCCGTTGCGTTCGAATTCGTAAGCGGTCTTCACCACGACCGAGCTGCTTACCCAGTAGTCTAGGCCGAGGGTGAGGCGTTTTTGGTCGGTGCTGTTGGGATCGCCTGCCGGGGCACTCACGTGATCAGCTCGGACGATGAACTCACACTTGTTCAGGAGGTCGGACTCAAATTTCCGCCCGCGATAGGATAGCTGTCCGTAGCCGCCCTTGCGTTTGTTGCTGTAATCCAGTGGGCCCACGCCGAGGCTTCCATCGGCGTTGTAGGTCGTGTTGCCGACATCACTCCACGCATACTGGCCGAGAAGAGTGAAGCGACCGCTGAGCGCGTCGAGGTGCGTGCTCAGGTCGATGGACTGTTGCAGCGATCGCACCGATGGCTGCGTGTCGCCCTGCACTTTCGCGTATTGGACGCCATAGCCGATTTCGAAGTTTGGACAAAGTTGGAAGCCGATGTGTCCGCCGACCGCTTTGTCGTCGGATGAGGACGTGAAGTTATCAAAGTTCAACTGCCCGAGTGCGCCCGCGTCGTCGGTAATCAGGCGTGGCGCGTTGCTGACATAACCGGCCAGGTTGATCTTCGTGGAGCCGATCGGAATGACGCCGCGGAGCTGTGCGCCCACGTTGGATTCGGGCAGAAAGCCGTCATAGATGCCGAACGGAGTGTCGGGGAGTTTGTTGATCCACTTCGGTTCGTAGCGCTCGACGAAGTTGTTCATCGGATTGAGAAACTTGCCGGCTACCAGGGTGACGTAGTCGTTGAGCGACCAGTCGAGCGCGGCGTACTCGAGCTTGGTGACGGTGTCGCCTCCATCGAGCTCGAACTCAACTTCACCTTCGAACAGAAGGTGGTCGTTCAGGTGCCAGAGCAGGACCGGACTGAAAGTGGCGGCGAAGTTCGAGCTTTCATTCTGCGACGAACTGAAAGTCGCGGACGCGCTGCCCGCGAGGTGAAACTTGCTCTCACCGGGTTTCGCGATGTCCGTGAGTTCATCGACCTTCCTGTTGAGCAACGCGATTGCGGACGCACCGGCGCCACGGACTTGAGGTCCGTCGGCGGCTGGAGCGCTCTTCGCTTTGACCGCGTCGAGTTCAGCGCGCATGGCGGCCATCTCGCGCTTCATTTGTTCGTATTCCTTGCGAGTGATCGGGGCGTCGCCCGCCGCGTGGAGAGTGGCCGCGCCGATGAGCAGGGCTGCCGTTCCGGTGAAGATGGTGCGGCGCATGGGACGCGCCGGAGGTCGTAGTGCAGTAGGTGTGGGTGACATGAGCGGGCGCACTAAAGCCCGCCAAAATGACACCTCTATAAGGGTGCCGATGACAAACTGCTCATTTTCGGAATCACGAGCGGCGCGCGATCTTCACGGGTCGCATCCCCTCTTGCGACCGGCAATGTGACGCGAAATTCGGTCCAGCCAGTTTCGTCAGTCCGCACGCTGATTTCACCACTGAGCGCCCGCGCGATTTCACGGCAGATGCTGAGTCCGAGACCGTGCCCACCGATTCCGTGATCGCGCGCGGCATCGGCACGGTAGAAACGATTGAAGACCCGGCCAGCCTGTTCGGCAGTCAAACCCGGGCCCGTATTGGCAATGGCAAACTCGTGCGAGACGACGCCCGGAATCACGCGGACGCGCAACCGACCGCCGGCGTGGTTGTACTTGATCGCATTTTCAAAAAGGTTGAGCAGGAGCTGGCGGAGGAATTGATCGTTCGCCTGAGCTCGGACATCGGGCGGAATCTCCGTGTGGATCTCGATCGACCGGCGCTCCGCGAGGATTTCCACGTCCTCGATCATGTCGCCGAGAAGAAGGCTCAAATCGAGCGGGGTGGTTTCCAGTTGAAGCTTGCCCGCATCAGCGCGCGAGAGGAGCAGCAGCTCTTCGGTGATCGTCACGAGTCGGGTCGTCTCCTCGAGCAGGTTCAGTAACAATTTTTCCTGAGCAGGGGAGTGA
>JBAVML010000393.1:0-10516 GCA_049690035.1 Chthoniobacteraceae bacterium | reverse complement strand
CGGACGGATGCTCGCTTTTCTCAAGGAGAGCGGCACCCGCCACGCGGTGATGTCCGGCCAGATTCACCCGAAAAATCTCTTCGACCTGCGTCCCGATCTCAAAGCGCTCGTCATGCTCGGCAAGCTTCGGCAGCGCAATGCCGAATCCATCTTCGGCGCGATCGCCGACGAGATGACGAAAATCGGCGTCGAGCTGCTGCCGGCCACCACCTACATGCAGGATCAGCTCGCCTCGCCAGGAATTATCGCCGGACCGAAGCTCAGCCGCCGGGAGACCGAAGACGTGAGCTACGGCTTCCGAGTCGCCAAGGAAACGAGCCGCCTCGACATCGGACAAACCGTCGTGGTGAAAAACGGCACCGTCCTCGCCGTCGAAGCCTTCGAGGGCACCAACGCCGCGATGAAGCGTGGCGGCGAACTCGGACGCAAGGACGCGGTGATGGTGAAAGTCTCGAAGCCCAATCAGGACTTCCGCTTCGACGTGCCGGTGATCGGCCCCCTCACCCTCGAGGCCGCTCGCGAGGCCCGGATCCGCGTGCTCGGCATCGAGGCCGGACGCACGCTTCTCCTCGAAAAAGAACGGCTCACCGCGCTGGCCGACGAACACCGCGTTTCCATCTTTGGCACCAATCCGTGACTGACTCCACCACTCGCAACCTATCCGGCCGCATCCGCGTGGGGGTCATCGGCACGGGCAGCATGGGGCGAAATCACGCGCGTATTTTCGGCGAGTTGCCCGACGTGGAATTCGCCGCGGTCTTCGACGAACGGGCCGAGGTCGCCGCCGAGGTCGCCGGGAAATACGGCGCCCGCGCGATCACCACGCTGCCGCAATTCATCGCAGCCGTGGACGCCGCGACGATCGCCACGCCGACCGTAACGCATTTCGAGATCGCGCGGCAGCTTCTCGAAAACGGCAAGCACGTGCTCGTCGAGAAGCCTTTCACCGAAACTCCCGGCCAGGCGCGCGAGCTCTGCGACCTCGCCCAGCGACAGGGACTCGTCCTGCAGGTCGGACACATCGAACGATTCAACCCCGTGCTTCCGGCGCTCGAAGCGCGGCTCACGCATCCTCGCTTCATCGAATCCACGCGCCTCTCGCCCTATCCCGGGCGCAGCCTCGACGTGGGCGTGGTGCTCGATGTGATGATTCACGATCTCGAGATCATCCTGCATCTGGTCCGTTCGCCGTGGGTGCAGGTCGATGCCGTGGGCGTCGCCGTGTTGAGCAAGCGCGAGGATATCGCCAACGTCCGCATTCGCTTTGAAAACGGCTGCGTCGCGAACATCACCGCGAGCCGCATCAGCCAGGAAAAGCTGCGCAAGATTCGCCTCTTCCAAAAAGACGCCTACCTCTCGCTCGACTACCAGAAACAGGAGGGCTACCTGCTCCGCCTCGCGCGCGACGACGAAAAGGAAAGTTCGCTCCTCGGCAAGCTGCTCGGCGTCGCGACCGACGCGAGCATCGTCACGGAATTCGCCGGACGGAAGATCGTGCGCGAGCCCGTGGACGTGGACAAAGGCGAACCGCTCAAGCGCGAACTCGCGGACTTTGTGGCCTGCGCCCGCGCCGGCGCGCAGCCCAAGGTTGGCGGCCGCGAGGCGACCGCCGCGCTGGAGCTGGCGCTCGAGATCACCCGGCAGATCGAGGCAGCCGAGGCGCAGCGACACGCCAGTTCAGACCCATCGTGAAGATTTATTTCGTCGCCGGTGAAGCCAGCGGAGACGCCCGCGGCGCTGAGTTGATGCGCGCCCTGCGGCAGCGTCATACCGCGTTGGAATTTCACGGCGCTGGCGGGCACGAGATGAAGTCGCTGGCGGGCGGCGATTTTCTCGATTGGGCGGGCGAGGCGGTGGTCGGTCTCTGGGATGTGTTGAAGAAATACGGCTACTTCAAGGCGCAGTTCGATCGCATGCTGGCCGAGATCGAGCGGCTCTCGCCGGCGGCGGTGATCTTCATCGACTATCCCGGCTTCAACCTGCGCCTCGCCAAAGCGGTGAAGAAGCGCTGCCCCGCAGTGCGCACAATCTTTTACATCAGCCCGCAGGTCTGGGCCTGGCACCGCAGCCGAATCCCGAAGATGGCGCGATATCTCGACGTGATGCTCTGCATTTTCCCGTTCGAAAAACCGCTCTACGAAGCGAGCGGCCTGCACACGGTTTTTGTCGGGCATCCGATGCTCGACTCGCTCGAGGCCAAGCGGATCGACGAGCCGCGGGAGCCCGGCCTCGTGGGGCTCTTTCCCGGCAGCCGCGGCAAGGAGGTGCGTCGCATTTTCCCGGTGATGATCGAGGCCGCGGAAAACATTCGCCGGCAGCGGCCGGACACACGCTTCGAGGCTGCCGCGGCCTCGCACGAACTCGCCGACGAAATGCTCGCGCACCTGCGCAAAGCGGGACGCGACGAAACCTTCTGCGCGGTTCGCGTCCGTTCGTCCCACGAGCTCATGCAGCGCGCCGAGGTGGGTATGGTCTGCTCCGGCACAGCGACGCTCGAGGCCGCGTTTTTCGGGCTGCCATTGTGCGTGATCTACAAGGTCGCGTGGCTCACCTACGTCGTGGGAAAACGGCTCGTGCGCGTGCCATTTCTGGGCATGCCGAATGTCCTCGCCGGCCGCGAGATTGCGCGCGAATTCCTCCAGCACGCTGCCACTGGCGAGGCCATCGGCGCCGAGATGCTGCGCCTGCTGCGCGACCCTGCAGCCGGTGCCGCGCTCGAGCAGGATCTTGCGGAAGTCATCCGCGGACTCGGCAGTCACGGCGCCGCTCGCCGCGCAGCGGAGGCCGTCGCGGAAACGCTCGAGCTTCCCGTGTAATGCACGCGACACGCTCCGAGCCGGCGACGCTCCGGCACCTCTCGATCGTCCTCCTCGTGGTTCTCATCGCCACGTTCATCGTGCGGAATCTGCCCTGGCACCTCGACGACTACGACCAGGCGAAGCAGGCGTTTGTCAGCTTCGAGATGGTGGAGAACGGCCAGTGGTGGTTTCAGCACACGCCTTCCGATCGCGTCGCGACGAAACCCCCGCTCGCCGGCTGGATTTCCGCCGGACTGTATCTTGCCTTTGGCGGACATGGTTGGGAGTTCGCATGGCGCCTTCCGTCGTTTGCCGCCACGCTGATGCTCCTCGCGATGCTCTGGCGCTGTGGAAATGAACTCGCTGGCCCGCGCGGCGCGTTGATCGCCGGTTGCGCGTTTGGCTTCAATCTCCTCACCCCGCACCTCGCCACGCTGGTCCGCACCGACATGCTGCTGACCCTGCTCATCTTCGTTGCCGGCTGGCTCGTCTTTGAAAAAGTGCGGCGCGCCGAAGCCTGGACCAGGCGCGAGCGCCTGTGGCTCAGCCTCGCCGTGCTCGGCTCGCTGCTGACGAAAGGCCCGATCCTCTATGCGTTCCTGCTGCCGGGGCTCGTCGTCTATTCCATCCTCGTGCGCCGGAGTGGGCAGCCGAACCACGCTTGGGCGGGCTGGACGCCATGGTTCGCGCCGCTGCTCGCGTTTGCCCTCTGGGTCGGCATCGGGCTGTGGATGAGCCGCGACTTTTACGAGCAAGTCGTGCTCAAGGAATTCCTCGGCCGCTTCGACATGAGGGATGCTCCGGTGCATAAGCACCAGCCGCTTTGGTTCTACGTTCCGCATCTTCTGCACAAGTGGGCGCCGTGGAGTGTCGCGCTCCTCGCCCTCGCTGGCGATCGCCGCACGCGCGCCCACTGGCGGGGAAATCCTGCGCTGCTCTGGCTCGCCTGCTGGACGTTCGGCGGACTCGTCTTCATGTCGCTGGTTCCGTCGAAGCGGGTGGACCGCATCTTCCCGATCATTCCCCCGCTCTGCCTCCTCGTCGCAGCGCTGGCGGAGCAATGGTTCTGCGCCCCGGATCGGCGCCGTGCGCGGCTGATGATCGCGCTCGTCCTCGTCTCAGGCGTGGTCTGCACAGGCTATGCGATCAGCACCGCCGCCCTCGCTTTCCGCGAAGACCGCCGTGGCTTGGTGCGCTTCGGATACGGAGCCCGCAAACTCGCCAGCGCCCGACCGGAACGCCTCGCGGTGGTGGACTCGGATGATGAGGGGCTCCTCCTCTACACGGGAAAAACGAAGTTCACGAAAATCGAGGCGGCGCTCCGCGGTTGGCAAAGCGGAGCACTCGATTGGCTGATCATCGGCAAGAAAGATCTCCGCGAACACGAACTGGAATTTGGATCCGCAATGCACAGCCGCGAAGCGCCGCCATTCAAAGGTCCGCGTGACCACTATTTCCTCCTCGAACGCAGCCGCGCGACGACCGACGCTCCCGCCAACCTATGAACCCCGAAGAACTCTCCGCGCTCTGGGCGCCCTGGCGGGTGGAATACTTCAAGGTGAACACGGGCTCGCCTGACTTCCTGCTCGCTGCCGCGCAGACCAGCGACGACGCCGCTCACCTCGTCGTCGCGCGGCGAGCACACACCTTTCTCATCATGAATCGCTATCCCTACGCCGTCGGGCATCTTATGGCGGTGCCCAATCGCCGGGTGGCCGAACTCGGCGCGCTCACCAAAGAGGAGAAGCTGGAACTCTGGGAGCTCGCGGAACTTGGGCAGACGCTCCTGCGCGAAGCGGTCCGCGCCCAAGGATTCAACGTGGGGCTGAACCTCGGCAAGTGCGCCGGCGCGGGCGTGGCCGATCACTTGCACCTGCACATCGTTCCTCGCTGGGAGGGTGACAACAACTTCATGCCGGTCCTCGCCGACACCCGCGTCCTGCCCGAAGCGCTCGACGCGCTTTATTCCCGACTGATCGCCGCGCGAAATGCGGTCTGACACCGGGCGAAGGCCGGAAATTGGCGACTGAGCCAACGGTGGCCGGCGAAGCCGTGGCTGCAGCGTGCGCTCCATAAGCGAGCCCGCCCTTTCGGCCGGGCATGACCCACGTTTCTCGCCGCCAGATCGGCCACATTCGTTGGCCAAACCGAATTGTCTGACTCAAAGAGGCATAGATATAGCTTTTATGGTTGTTATCATAATGGCGACACCGGCACAACCAACGCACGCCCCGTCCTTCAGCAAGATGCATTGCTGGGTGGCTGACGGCCGTGCGCTGTCGCAAAAGCTCACCTTGGGCGTTGTCCCTGGCATTCTCATCATCGCGACTCTTGCCGCAGTGATTCTCATCGTCGCGTCCCTCCCGTCGGTCGTCGGGCGTCTCGGGCCGAATGGAGCCACGGAGCTGAATCAGGCGGGACTGATCTTGGTGATGCTCACCAGCATCGGGCTGCTCCTCGTCGCAACAAAGCGTGGCCAAAAGCTGTATTGCGAACATCTTCGGCACGGCGAACTCGTGCTTGCGCAGACGCAGACGATCATCGCGAACACACACGATGGCGTGGTGGTGATGGACCAGTACGGGCGGATCCAGTCGATGAATCCGGCAGGCGAGAAGATCTTCGGCCAGCCCGTCTCTCGGGTGCTGGGTCAGAATATTTCGGTGCTCATCCCAGATCGCGCAGTGTGGCAGGATTCCACGCCCTTCCCGCGGACCACACTGACCAACGGCCAGCGCCCGAGCAACCAGACTTTCCCTCTCGAATTGAGCGTCAGCGAATTGATGCTCGACGGTCGCCGCTCCCTCGTGGCGATCGTGCATGATGCCTCAGCAAGCGAGCGCAGCAGCGATACCCTGCGCCAAATCGGCCAGGGCGTGACGCCGACGCCGGGGCTGGACGGAACGCGCGCGATGCTTCGCCAATTGTCCAAGGCCGTGGGGACGAACCGTGCTTTCATCGTGGAGCTCCTCGGCGAAGGGCAGAGCGCGGTGGCGATGCTGACCATCTCGGAAAATGGGGATCTCCGCGGCGCAGTGGCCACCGAACTGCGCAACAGTCTTTGCGCGGAGGTGCTCGGGAAGGGCTTCCAACTGATCGCCGCGGGTGCGCGGCAGCAGTATCCCGAGGATGCCATCATCAACGAGAACGCGGCGGACTCCATCGCCGCCATGCCGCTGGTGGATCACCGCGGGCGCGCGGTGGGCGTGATCGGGGTCTTGCAGGAGAAGCGCCTGGAAGAACCGGCGGCCATCGAAAGCACTCTGCAAATCTTCGCCTCACGGGCGGCAGCGGAAATCGAACGCAAGCGCTCGGAAGAAGCGCTGGCCGCGGAAAAGGAGCGCCTCGCGGTCACGCTGCGCTCCATCGGTGATGCTTGTATTACGCTCGATAACGACGGGCGCGTGGTGATGTTCAACCCCGTGGCGGAGCGGCTGACGGGCTGGGTGCATGAAGATGCGACAGGCAAGCTGGTCAATGACGTGCTGCACCTCGTGGACGAACGCACGCGCCGCCGGTCACAGCATCTCATCCAGCGGATCGTCACCACCGGGGCGAGCGATGCCGCGGGGAGTTTGCATCTGCTCATTTCCCTCGAGAACGAGGAGCGACTCGTCGAGACCAGCAGTTCTCCGATCCGCGACCGCCTCGGTCGCAAGCTCGGGGCGATCATCGTGTTGCGCGACGTAACCGAGCGCCGCCGTGCGGAAGAAGAGCGGCAGAAAGCGGAGAAGCTGGAGTCCCTCGGTCTGGTCGCAGGCGGCATCGCGCATGATTTCAATAACATCCTCACCACCATCCTCGGCAACGTCTCCCTCGTGCTGGGCGGCGCCGAAGTTCCGGGCCCGATCACCGAACGCTTGGGAGCGGCACGCAAGGCGGCACAACGGGCGCAGGAGCTCGCCGGCCAGCTGCTCACCTTTGCCAAAGGCGGCGCTCCGGTGAAGCAGTCGATCAACCTCGGCCAGTTTCTCATCGATACCGTCCACTGCGCGGTCGCGGGATCCCACACGACGTGCGACACGCAGGTCGCCGAGGATCTCTGGCCGGTGGATGCGGACCCCGGACAACTGGCGCAGGTCATCGCTAACATCACCGTCAATGCCGATCAGGCGATGCCTTCAGGCGGCGCTCTGCTGGTGTCGGCCGAGAATGCCGATCTGCCGGTGGAATCCGTCGCGCTCGGGCTGGCCGCCGGGCGCTGGGTGCGCTTCACGATCGAGGATCACGGCGTCGGCATTCCCGAGGAATATCTCACGAAGATCTTTGATCCATACTTTACCACCAAACCCACCGGCAGCGGACTCGGGCTCGCGGCGGCCTACTCCATCGTGAAGAATCATGGCGGCGTGATCCACGTGGAGAGCACACCGACGGTGGGAAGCACGTTCAACGTCTACCTGCCGGCCAGCGAGAAGCCGATCGAGAGCAAGGCTCCCGAGCCGTCCACTCCCTCTCCCACTCCCATCGGCACAGGCCGCGTCCTCATCCTCGACGACGAAGAGGCGATTTGCATGCTGGTGACCTGCGCTCTCGAACCGCTGGGTTATGAGGTGACGGAGACCCAGGATGGTCTCGTGGCGCTGGAGAAATATGCCGAAGCGCTCAAGAGCGGACGCAAGTACGACCTTGTGATCAGCGACCTTACCATGCCCGGCCGCATGAGCGGACAGGAAGCGATCCGTCGCCTCCGCGAACTCGATCCCGACGTGCGGGCGATCGTCTCTTCAGGCTACGCCAATGACCCGGTGATGAGCCGCTACCAGGAGTTCGGCTTCTGCGGCATGATCGCCAAGCCCTACGAGATCGATGCACTCGGCCGCAAGGTCGCCGAGATCATGGCGCAGCCGATGCCGCCGCGGGTCATCTACCATTCCTTCGAGGAGCGGAAGACCGCCTAGCGCCCGAGTTCGCTGAGCTCGGTCCACAGCGCACGCTCGTCCGCTTCCAACCGTGACGGGAGCAGCACCTCCAGCTTCACGTAGAAATCTCCGCGCTCGCCTGCTTTCGTCGGCAGCCCACGTCCTTTGAGGCGAAATTTCCGGCCGGGTTGGCTGCCCGTGGGAATCTTCAGCCGCACGGAACCATCCGGCGTCGGCACTTCCACCTCCGTTCCCAGAACGACCTGCGCCACCGGCACCGTCAATTCGTAGATCAGATCGGAGCCGTCCACCTCATAGTCCGGATGCCGCTCGAAACGCACGCGGAGCAAAAGATCTCCCGCGCCGTGCGCGCCGGCACCTCCGCCCTGGCCCGCCAGCCGGATCTTTTGCCCCTCGCGGACCCCTTTCGGAATGCGCACCTCAAACGTTTGCACAGCACTGCGCCCGTCACGACGAAAGCTGATCGCCTTCTTTGCGCCGTGGAGGGCCTCCTCGATGGTCACCAGCAAATCCGCTTCGATGTTACTCCGCCGCTCCTCCTCCGCCACGCCCGGATATCCCGTGAAACCACCGCTGCGGCGGGCCGCGCCGCCCTGGCTGCCGCCAAAGAACTGCTCAAAAAAATCGCTGAAGCCGGTGCCGCCGAAACTGAATCCTCCGCCGCCAAACGGATCTGCCCCGGCTCCTCGAGGCCCGGCGCCGCGATGCTGCGGTGGCGGTTGGCGATCCCAGTCCGCTCCGAGCGTGTCGTACTTCTGGCGCTTATCCGCATCGGAGAGAACCTCGTAAGCCTCGTTGATCTCCTTGAACTTTGCTTCGGCGTTTTTCTTATCCTTCGCCACATCGGGATGATACTGGCGGGCAAGTTTACGGAATGCTTTGCGGATTTCGTCGTGCGTAGCGTTCTTCGCGACGCCCAGGGTGGCGTAGTAATCCTTGAAATCGCCGCGAAGCGAAGAGCCTTTCATTCCCGGGGCGCCCCTCCCTGAGTGGCGCAAACGTTTGAGGGGTTCTTGCTACAACCGGCTGCAGTCATGGCTTGGTGAACGGACGAATGTAGGGAGTTTTTGTGGCTCAGGATCAATGGAGAAAACGGGGATTGCGGTGGTGAGTCAACTGCCATCGCAGTCGCCCTCTGCTCCGCGCGGGAAGTGATTCTCGCCGGGCAGCTGCCCCCGCAGTGTACCCCGATCTCCGTCAGCCGCCCGCCATGGCCCCGACGATCATGAAAGGCTCCAAGCCGCTGACGATGGCCGCGGGCAGCGGGGTGTCGGGCGGTTCGTGCGAGAGGTCTTCCTTGCAGGCGTAGAAGCGGACGAAGGGGCGGCGCTTGAACGTACCGTGGTCGCGGATTGTGCCCTGAAGCGCAGGGTAGCGGACCTCGATCGCATCGAGGACGGCGCCGAGGGTGACCGGGCTCGGCACCTCCAACTGCACTTCGTCGCCGACCCGCGCGAGATTGCGCAGGTGATACGGCAGCACGACGCGGATCACGGCAGGGTCTGGACTTCGACGGAATACACCGCAGGCAGGTCGCGGACGATCGCCTGCCACGTTTCCCCTGAATCGGCCGAGGCATAGACCTGGCCGCCAGTCGTGCCGAAGTAGATTCCGCATTCGTCGAGCGCATCGACGGCCATGGCGTCGCGCAGGACGTTCACGTAGCAATCCTGTTGCGGCAGGCCGCGGGTAAGCGGCTCCCAATCGTTGCCCCCAGTCTTGCTGCGATAAACGCGCAGCTTTCCGTCCGGCGGATAATGCAGCGAATCGCTGGTGATCGGCACGACGTAGATGGTCTCGGGCTCGTGCGCGTGGACGTCGATGGGGAAGCCGAAGTCGGTCGGCAGATTGCCGCTCACTTCGGTCCACTGCTCGCCGGCGTTGTCGGTTCGCAGAACGTCCCAGTGCTTTTGCATGAAGAGCGTGTCCGGGCGCGAGGGATGCAGCGCGATGCGGTGGACGCAGTGGCCGACTTCCGCATCGGGATCGGGCAACTCGTAGGGCGACTTCAGCCCACGGTTGATCGGTTTCCACGAAGCCCCGGCGTCGTCGGTGCGAAAAGCGCCCGCGGCCGAGATGGCAACGAACATCCGGTTCGCGTTCTTCGGATCGAGCAGAATGGTGTGCACCGCCATGCCTCCCGCGCCAGGTTGCCAGAGCGAACCTTTGGTATTGCGCAACGCCGACAACTCCTGCCACGTCGCGCCGGCGTCCGTGCTTTTGAAAAGCGCCGCGTCTTCCACTCCGGCATAGACCGTGTCGGGCTCGGTGAGCGACGGCTCGAGGTGCCAGACGCGCTTGAATTCCCACGGGTGCGCGGTGCCGTCGTACCACATGTGCGTGCCGACCGGGCCGTCGTAGAGGAAGCGGTTGCTGCGGCCTGAAGGAAACTCGCCGGGATTCGGCAGGGCGGAGCCGTCGGGCGTCGCCCAGGTTTTACCACCGTCGTCGGAACGCTGGATGACCTGCCCAAACCAGCCGCTGGTCTGCGACGCGAAGATGCGGTCCGGGTTCAGCGGCGAGCCCTTGAGGTGATACATCTCCCATCCGCCGAAGAGCGGACCCTCGACCTTCCAGTCCTTGCGGATGCCGTCCGAAGTGAGAATGAACGCACCTTTCTTGGTGCCGACTAGAACTCGTACGCTACTCATCGGAGGTTGAAAGTTAGATTAGTTACTTAGGCCGACGAAACCCTTGCGCCCGACCCACAGAAGATAGAGAGCGAGGACGACGATGCCGATGAGCATGGGATCGAAAAGGCCGGCGCCTTTGGTGATGAACGCGTGGAAGGCCAGGATGTTGACGATGATCGGGCCGAGCACGAGCAAGCCGTAG
>JBAVML010000392.1:0-5690 GCA_049690035.1 Chthoniobacteraceae bacterium | reverse complement strand
CTCGCCGCCGAGCTCGAAGAAACCCGCACCCGCCTCACCGCCGAAGCCGCTGCCGCCGCCGAGCGCCTCAAGCACGATCTGCAAAGCACCGCTTCGCAGCGCGAGACTGAAGCCGCCCGCACCTTGCAGGAAGCGCAAGGCAAAATCTCCGAACTCAACACCGCGAAGGAAAAACTCGCCGCCGAACTCGACGCAACCCGCACCCGCCTCACCGCCGAAGCTGCCGCCGCCGCCGAGCGCCTCAAGCGGGAGTTGGAGACAGCCGCCAGCCAGCGGGAATCCGAATTGGCGAAGTCTCTATCCGAAGCAAGACTGCACGCGGAAACACTGCAAGCGAGTCACGGCAACGTCGAAGCCGATCTGCACCAGACCCGGGCTCAACTCGCTGCCGCCGCTGCCGCGAAGATTGCGGAAGCCGAGGCCGCACGCGTCGAGCGAGCCGAATGGGAATCGCGCGCCGTCGCGCAACTCGAAGCCGACATCGAATCCTACCGAGGACGGATCAAAGTCACCCTGCAGGAGCGCGACGCAGCCAAGGCCGAAAAAGAGAAGATCACCGCCGAACTGGTCAGCGAACGCGACCGACTCGCTACGCAGCTCAAAGAGCTGGAAGAAAAAGCGGGCGCCGACGTAAAGGCTCGCGAAGCGGCTCTCGGAGCGGAGATCGCCCGGCTCACCACGGAGCTCAACGACGAACGCTCCCAACTCGCCGCCGGCGCCACCGCCGCCCGCGCCGAAGCAGAGCGGATCGCGCATGAACGAGACGAAGCGCTTGCCCGCGCGGAGAAGCTCGCCACCGATTTCGAGACGCTGAAGGCTGACCACGAGCGAGCCCTCGCGGATACCCAGACCAAGGACGAACTCGCTGCGCTGCAATCGAAGCTCGAGGAGCAGAAGCGCACCTTCGAAGACCTGATCGGCGAGCGCGACACGCTCGCGAACCAGGCCAAGTCGCTCACCGAACAGCTCGCCAAAGCGCTCGACGATCATCAGCGGGCGGCAGGCGAAACGCACGCAACGAAGAGCGAACTGCAAGCAGCGCTGGACACTGCGATGCGCGATCGCGAGGGCCTCGATGCCCTGCTCGCCAATGCCCGCGAGGATCTCGAAAACACCCGCCAGCAGCATCAGAAGAGCCTCGCCTTGGTCATCGAAGAACGCGAGAAAGCCGCGAAAGAATCCGTCGCCACCAAGGAGGAGCTCGTCCGCCTGCGCGCGGACTACGAGAGCCGCCTCAAGCAGGCGCGCACAGCGAAGACCGAAATCGAGCAGACTCTTTCCGCGACGATCCGCGAACGCGCCGGGCTGCAAAGCCAGTTGGCCACACTCACCTCCGAGCTCAACAACACGCGCAGCCACCACAGCAGCGTCGCCGCCAGCCTCGGCGCCGAGCGCGAACGCCTCAATACCGAGGTCGCGGCGCTCAAGAAGGACCTCGCCAAGGCGGGTACGGACCTGAACGCGGCCCGCGACGAGGTCGTCGCAGCAAGAGCCGAATTCGAGAAGGCGGCTGCCACTGCCGCCGCCGAGCGCGAGGAATCGCAGGCCAAGTCCGCTGATCTGGCCAAGCAGCTTGACGCCGCCCAGCGGCAATTGGAGGCGATGACCGTCAACGCTCGCACCGAGCGCGAAACGGCCGCGAACACGCGAGGCGAACTGGAAGGCAAAGTTGCCGGGCTCACCGCCGAGCGCGATCAGTTGCAGGGTAAGATTTCGGCGCTTCAACAGGAACTCGAGGGAGCGAAGAAAGATCACGGCGACGCATTTGCGGCACTGGATCAGAAGCATCGCGACCTGAATGCGGCCAAGGACGCACTCGCGGCGGAATTCAGTTCGACGCGGATGAAGCACGAGAAGTCCTTCGCGGAATTGACCGCCGAACGCGACGCGCTCGCCGAGGCGAAGGCTGCTTTCGAGACGCGCACGAAGGATGCGGACGCGAAGATCATTCTTCTCGAGAAAAACGTCGAGCAACTCAGCAAAGCGCTGGCCGCAGCACAGGCCGCCGCCGAGCATCACGAAAAATCGGCGGCGGCGCTCGCCGCGCAGCATGGCGAGGCGATCGATGCACTGACGGGCAAACATCAGCTCTTGATCACGGCGCTGACCACCGAGAAGGACGCAACCATCGCCGCCATCACCGCCGAGAAGGCCGCACTCGCCGCGACGACCGACGACAAGCTGGCCGCGCTCGCCACGCAGCACGAAAAGACGCTGGCCACGCTCGTCGCGGAGAAATCGAAGGAACTCGCCGCGCTCGAAGATCGGCTGCAAAAGCAGGTCGCCGCGATCACCGCGGAGCGCGATCAAACCCTGAATCGACTCACCGGCGCCGAGCAGAAGATCGCCGACCTCACCGACAAACTCGAAACCTCCGAGCGCGGCGCCACCGCGCTCGCCCAGGAGATGGCCGCGATCGGCGTCGAGGCGGACAAGAAACTTGCCGCGGTCACGGCCGAACGCGACCGGCTGGCGCTCGACAAAAAGACACTTTCTTCCGAACTCGACGAAGCTAGGGAATCACACAAGGCGCAGAGTGGGGTCTTCGCGCGTGAGTTCAAAACCGTGGTCAAACAGCGCGACGACGCGCTGGCCCAGCTGGAAGCGGATCGCAAACGCTTCGAACAAAAATCCGCGGAACTCGCCCAGGAAAAAGCCTCGCTCGACAAACGCGAAGAGGAACTCGGCGCGCGCTTCGAACGCGACGTGGCCCGTCTCCGCCGCGAGCGCGACAGCATCATCGAACAGCGCGACGGCCTCCGCCGCCGGCTCGAGGAACTCATCAACCAGCAGCGCCGCGTGCTCGACGACGTGGCCGCGCAAGCCACCTATTCCGCCCGCACCGCAGAGCCCGCGCCGGAACCCGCTCCGCCGCCGCGTTCGCGTGAGGCCAAGCCGCGCAAGGAGAAGGAAGCGAACGTCATCGACATCACCTCGGCCGAGGTCGTTCAGGGTCCGCGGGAGTACGATAGCGGCCTGAGGATTCCGCGCGTCCGTCCGGTGGTGGTTCCGCCGCCGCAGGTTCGGATTCTTTGAGCCGAAAGTCGGCGCCGTCCCGCGCCGGTGGACGCTGGCTCCGCTGGACGCTGATCATCTTCGCGGCGCTTCTCATTCTGCCCATCGCCCAAGTGGGCTGCGTGCGGGCCGTGAATCCACCGCTCACTCCTCTGATGCTTGTGCGCGAAGCAGAAGCACGCATCAACGGCAAGCCGGCGCCACCGCGCCGCTACGCGTGGATCGACTTCGCGCAAATCCCCCGCCCGCTTCTGCGTTGCGTGCTCACGTCTGAAGATCAGCGTTTCTTTTTGCATCACGGCTTCGACTGGAAGGAGATGAAGATCGCGCAGCGCGATGCCGAGCGCAGTGGAAAACCGCTGCGCGGTGCGTCCACAATCAGCATGCAGTGCGCGCGTTCGCTGTTCCTGTGGCAGGGACGTTCGTGGGTTCGCAAAGGACTCGAGGCCTACTACACGTTCTGGATGGAACTGCTGCTCCCGAAGCGCCGCATCCTTGAGCTCTACGCGAACGTCATCGAAATGGGCGACTCCGTGTACGGTGTGGAGGCCGCGGCGCAGGCGCACTTCGGCACGAGCGCTCGCGGATTGAAACGCGAACAGGCCGCTCTGCTCGCCGCGATCCTGCCCAATCCGCGGGAGCGAAATCCGCGGCATCCTTCTCCCATCGTCACGGCTCGCGCCGCGCGAATCCTGCGCGACGAGCCGGCGCTGAAAGTGCCGCTCTAAACTTCTAGCCGAGCAAATGCTCGATCACCATTTGGTCGAGCGCCTGGTAGTCGCGCGCCGCGATCAGCGCGTCCGCTGCCGCTTGATCAAACGACCGCGCCTTCTCGACCAGCCGGAGAAACGTACTGCGGCTGTTGGCGAGATGCGCGAGCCAGTGCTCGGGCTTCGTCGTGCGGAAGGGATGCACGTCGAAGCACACATATTCCCCGCGGCTGCCGTAGCCGTGGCGCTCCAGCGACTGCACCTGGTTGAACGCGCTGCGCAGATTCGTGCTCCCGAAAGGTTTGTCCTGGTCGAACTTCAACCCGTTCTGGTCGTTGAGATGCAGCGACCACAGCTTCCCGAAGCGCAGCGCGAATTCGATTTCGTCCGACGGATCGAGCCCGGCGAGAATCGCGTGCGCCGACTCGATCAACGCGCCGACGCGGGCCGGATCACGCGTGAGCTGCGCGATGGCGAGCGCATGACCGATCGTCGGAATGTAGGCGTGATCCATCGGCTCATTCGGCTTTGGCTCGATCGCGAGGCGAATCTTCGGATCGTGCGCGAGCATCGCGTCGAGCGCTTCGACGAGCCGGTCAAAGCTGCGCGAAGCCACCTTCGCTTCGCGCAAATAAGTCCCCTCTCGGGCGAGCCAGAGCACGACGAGATCGGTGCCGAGAATATTCGCGATGTCGATCGATCGCCGCGAGCGGTCGATCGCATACTGCCGGGCCGCGGGATCGTTGCTCGTGTAGGCGCCGTCGATCGTCTGCGGCGCAAACCACAACCGCGGCGCGACGATTTCCGCGACGATGCCTTCGCCGTCGAGGCGGCGTTTCAGCTCCTTCGCCTCCTCGACGATCGCATGCTCGCTCTTGCTGTCGATATCCGGCACGGCGTCGTCGTCGTGAAACATCATCGCCTCGAAACCCAGCTCGCGGAGTTGGGTCAGTTTCCAACCGAAGTCACGCGAGGGACGGGTCGTGGGGCCGTAGGGATCGGCGCCTTCGCTGAGATTCCAAGGGCCAAAACAGAAGCGGTAGGTGGTCGAAGACATGGGGGATTATTTGGATTGCTGGATTGCTGGACAGAGCGTGTTTCGCTTACCAAAGCGCTCCTCACAATTCCAATCATCCATCGACCCATCATGTTTTCCCACGTCGTCATCTTCTGGACCAAACCCGAACTGCCCAACGCTGCCGACGAACTCATCGCCGGCGCCGAGAAATATCTGCGACCGATCCCCGGCGTGCAGAGCTTCCACATCGGACGAATGGCGAAGAGCCACCGCGATGTCGTGGACCAGAGCTACCAGGTCGCGCTGAACATCATCTTTGAAAACAAGCAGCAGGAGAGCGACTACCAGGTCCACCCGCTGCACCTTGAATTCGTGGAGAAGGCCTTCAAGCCGAACTGTCAGCGCGTGGTCATTTACGACTTCGAGTAAACTGGCGGCACCGCCGGCTCGACGACCACTGCCGTCCCGTAGCACAGCACCTCGGTGACGCCGTTTGAGACCTCGGTGGCGTCGTAGCGCACGCCGATGATCGCATTCGCGCCGTGAGCCTCGGCGTGCTGCACACAGTATTTGAAGGCGTCCGCGCGCGCCTTTTCGCAGAGCTCCGTATAGATGGAAATATTCCCGCCAACGATTGTCTGAAAGGCTGCTCCGATATTACCGATGATCGATCGCGAGCGAACCACGATCCCACGCACCACGCCGAGATTCTTCACCACGCGGTAGCCGGGCAATTCAAACGTCGTCGTCGTCATCGCGTAATTCATGGCGCGAGTTTTGACACCGCGAGAGGGAAAGCAAGTCCGCGAAACACTACCGGTCCTGGACCCGACGATCGAGCGAATGCGGGCGGTGAGAAACTGGGCGGGGGTGATGGCGGGTGCTCGCAAAGCCGTTGCCGAATGGCTGCCGAATAGACTGCGTTTTCCGGCGTTTCCGTGCGCGAC
>JBAVML010000391.1:0-9929 GCA_049690035.1 Chthoniobacteraceae bacterium | reverse complement strand
GCGTCGAGCTCTTCGCCGACGATATCGCCGCGTGGTCGTACAGCGGCGCCGAAGTGCGCGACGGCTGGACCACCTCCGCCGCCCCTCTCCGCTACGACTGGACCGACGCCGAAGCCCGCGCCGCTGGCTGGCAACCCGGCCCCACCGCCTTCACCTGGGCCGAGACCATCGCCCACGTCGGCAAAGTCGTCGTCATCCGCGAAGGCCCGCGCGACAGCGACCGCGTGGACGTGGATGAAATCACCGTCGCTGGCGAAGATTGAGCGCCGTCCGCTCAGCCAGTCCTCGAATCTTCCAACCGTCCCCTCCCAAAATGGCAACCGCCGCGCCACACCCTGCGAGGGGCGCGACGCGGCGGAGCCGAATTTCCACCGCAGGTGGAAAAGGATGCGTGGTTACTTCAATTCGAGCGCGGCGCGCACCGTGCGGGCCGGGCGATCGTCGAGGCTGGCTTTCAGCGCGGTGAGTTTTTCGTCGAAGGCCGCCATCTTCGCGGCGAGCGCGAGGTTCGCGGCTTTGAGCGCGGCGATCTCGGCATCCTTCGCTTCCAGCTTCCGCGCGAGTTCCTGCGTCGCGGAGACATTGAGCATCGCGATGGCGTCGTAATCCACGGCGCGGAAATCCTTCACCTCGCGGCCATAGACGAAGACTTTGCCGTCCGCCGTTTTGCCATCGGTGCGGAAGGCGGTCGGCGTCACTTCGCGCACTTCTCCGATCGTCTCGGCGTCGTTTTCCGCGATCAGCTTCACCCGGTCGCCGACCTTCAGATCCGTGGCGAGGATGGTCCAGCCATCCGCGATCGTCGCCGCGCGGTAGATGTCGGGCACGGTGTCCGTGTGCAGGCTCACCGCTTGCGGGAAGACCTTCTCCACCTGCTGCGCGATCACCTTTTTCTGCGGCGCGCTGCCCTTCGCGATCACGTCCTTGTAGCGGTAGTTGGTGATCTCGATATTCGAAAGCGTGCGCAGATCCGCCGCGCCATCGGAAATGCTCTGGATGTCCTTGGTGCGCGCGTCGGAAGACGTGATGAAGGCACCGCCAGTCCACGTGCCATTCGAGGCGAAGATGGAGACGTTGAAGTTCGTCGCGACGCCGCCCAGAGGCGTGATCCCCGACGCATTGAAGAACTGCCCGACGCTGATGCTATTCTGCACGAAACCATTCACGACCAGCTTCGCCTTGGTGGGAGCCGTGGTGCCGATGCCCACGTTGCTGGTTCCGCGATCGATGAAAATGGCCGGTGGTCCGCCCACGGAACCATTGTTGTTCACGATCTCGAGACCGGAGCTGCTCACCCCATCGCGAGATTGGATCGTGAAGCCGAAGTTCGTGCTGAAGTTCTGCAAGTTGATCCCGCTCAGGCGGTCCGCCGGCGGGTTGCTGGTGTTGACGCCGTTGCTTACCACCGACAAAAAATTATCCACGCCCACCGTGCTGAAATCTCCCACCTGCACCGCCGACTGCGGAGTGAACGTCCCCACGCCGAGCTTGCCAAAGAAGTTCGCGTTGGTGCCGGAGAGCGTGCCGGTCGTCGTGCTCGCATCCACCTCGAGCACCACAGGGTAGCCGCTGCCGCTGCCTTCCTTGGCGCCGATCGTCGCGCTGACGGTCGCATCGCCGGCAATGGCGAAACCTTGTTCGAGATTCGGATTCAGCAGCCAGGTCGAAACGATGCCGGTGACGTCCACGATGAAGAAGTTTTTCGACAACGCGGTTGCAACTCCGAAGGGAGCTGGCGCCAAACCCGCCAATGTGCCCGAAGGCGCGGGCGACGATCCCGGCACCGTCTCCGAGAACGCAGTTCCATTCGCCGTCACCGTGATATTGCCCGGCTTGGTGATCTTGGGAAAATAGATGATCAGCCGCGCAGCGGTCACGGCAATGGGGTCGGTGACCAGGCCGGAGCCGCTCACATTGAAGCTCACGAACGCCGTGCTCTTCGCCGACACCGCCAGCGTCGTCGCCTTGCCGGCGGATTTGCTCAGCGCGCCAGGCGCGGGTGCGCCTGCCGTATCGGCGAACGCTGGAAACGTAATCGCCCAGGCAGGCGTGCTGAGGATCGCCAGCGCGAGGCCGGCGGCGAGGAGGAAACGGTGGAGCTTCATAGTCTCGGGGTGGATCGATTGTGCGGCTTGATTTGACCGATCCGCGGATAGTGGGGCATCAACGCGGGTTGTCGCGCTAATTTCACGCCCCTTACCGACGATCGAAAACACCCGCGCTTCGGCTCCTCCAGCCCGATCATCCGCGCCGCCGGCTGGCCGCCCGGCGACTCCCCATCGCGCCGGCCTGCGCAGCGCTCCCTCGCGTTCCGCACGCTACTTCGGCGTGCCGCTCGACGCGCTGAGGATGGGATAAGATTGGTCGGGCCCCTTGGCGACTGGCCCCGTGAAAAAGGAAACCACCCGCGCGTGAAGGTCGATCTGCACTCGCTCGTTATCCGTCTTGGCGCGGATGAGGTAGATGCTGAATTCGTCCCGGTCCACTTCGTCGTAGATATTTCCCGCACTCCTCCAGAGCTTTGGGCCAGTCTGCGTGAAGGGCTGCACGCGAGCCGGCCCCTTGTAGGTCACCTGGGTCAGGTCGGCGGCTTTCACATCCAGTTCCTGTCCCTCCGGTGGCAGCTTTGACGCCTCAGACTTCTTCCCTTTTTTGGGCTCCTTGGCGTGAGCGGTGGCGGGAAAAATCGCGCACATTCCGACGGCGACGACCGCGCAGAGCGCGTGGGTAGTGATGGACTTGGGTTTCATGGGATGCGTCGTTGGTTGGAAATGCGCGGTTACTGGCCGTAGGGCTTCTCCCCTTCCACGTTGCCGCGCGGGTTGTAGTTCGCCACCACCACCGTCCTGCCGTCTTTCGTCGTGGCCAGGCCGAAGCCGACCACCGTGCTTTTGCCCCACACCATCTGCGTGTAGTGCCCCGCCTCGTCGGCTGGATTTGCTTTCGCGGCGGCTTTTCCCTTCTTCTTCGCCGGAGGCGTCGCGCTGGCATCGGGGGAATATTTCGCCTTCTCGGCGAGCCACGCGTTGGCCGCGGAGCCGGCGGTGTAGGAGCCCGTTCCCCAGCCGATGTTCTCCCCGTATTCCGACTTGGGCCGATGCTCGATCTTCCCGGTCCGGCCGATGCGATCCGCCCAATCCTGCGCCGTGAGCGCCAGATCCTCCGACCACGTCAGCGGCGCCACGCCCACATCCGCCCGCGCGGCATTGTGAATGCGCAGAAACTCGACGACCCGCGGATCGTCCGCCGTCAGCAATTTCAGTTCGCCTTCCGGCTGTCCGCTTGTCGCGGTCGCGGGTTCCGTCGGAGAAGGCGGCGCGGGCGTGTCTGCGGACGGCGCGGCGGGCGCATCCGACGACGGAGGATTGATGGTGATGTTGACATCGGGCGCCTTGTTGACCACGCGCTTCCGGCCTTTGCCCGGCGCCGCCGGGGCTTCAGGAGCGGGCGGCGGCGGGTTGTTCGTCACCGTCTTGTTGACGACCGACTTGTTCACGGTCGTCCCTGGCTTGCCGGGCGCCGTGGTGCCTGCAGGCGTCGTGGTGGCTGCGGGCGTCGTCGCCGTTGCCGCCGAGCCTGCCCCCCCCTTTAGTCCTGGAGGGTTGACCCCCGCCGGTGGAGTGCCGAGGACCATGAACGGCGCCGCAACGTTGCCGCCGAAGTGCTTCCCGGCCGCCACCCCGGTTCCCTTCGGCCCCTTGAACATCAGCGTCGCGTCCCGGAACGCCTGGATGTTCGTGGGATTCAAACCGGTCGTCGGGGGGATCGGGCTGGTGCCAGGGACCGGTTGGAAAACCCCGGCTGGCGTCACCCAATACGCAGTCACCGGATAGGGATGGTAATTGTAAACAGCGACCGTGATCGGAGCCCCACCGGGCACTGATGGTGGGGCTTTCGACGGCTTGCCGGTCAAGTCCTGCGCATGCGCAGTCGAGAGGAAAGGGGTGAGTAACAGGACGGCGGCGAGCACCAGGCCTGCGAGTGAGTGCATTGTTTTCATAGGTTCTGGGGTTAGATCGAGGCCGCCGATTCATCAGCCTCCGCTGGATCACGGCGTTAGGCGCTATCGGTTACGTCGCGCCCGGTCAAATGAATACCGAACCAGTGAGCCGGCGAGGTTTCATCAGCGAGCGGGAGTCTCCTCGCGCCGCCGCACTTCTCCCCCTTACCCGATCGGCTCCTCCAGCGTGATCGTCCGCGCCGCCGTCGTCCGCGTCCCCGCGCTATTGCTCACCTCCGTGATCACATGCACCACCTGCCCCACCACGAAGGGCCCCAGCGCATTCCCACTCGCCTCTTGCCCGCGCAGCGGAAGCAGCCTGTGTTCTTGTCGCAGCCATGACGTTTCGGGGAAACTGCGGGGATCATACAGCGCCGCGGTTCCGTAGCGAACCTGAATTTTTCACTCGTTCCGAAGCTCATGAGCTTCGGAACGAGCGCAGCGAGGGCGCAGGTGGAACGAGCGTTTTCAGCGCACGGCGAGCTCCCGCGCTTCGTCGTAGAAGCCTTCGAGCTTCTCGATCGCCTTGGTCTGCTCGAACTCCTCGCGCACGGCGCGCGCGGCGGCTTCGCCGAGGATGGAGAGCGAGGCGGTGTCGGCAGTGATTTGATGCAGCGCGCGGGCGAGCGCGGGGACGTCGCGCTCGGGGACGAGCAGGCCGGTGCGCTCGTGGGTCACGGCTTCGGGGATGCCGCCGTGGGTGGTGGCGACGACGGGCAGGCCGGTGGCCATGGCTTCGAGCATGGAGTTGGGCACGCCTTCCTGATTCTGGTCCGGCGGCATTTCGCTCGGGTGGAGGAAGACGTGCGACTCGGCGTAGAGCGCGGCGAGCTGCGGCTGTGAGAGGAAGCCGCGGAGCTCGACGGCCTCGGCAATGCCGAGTTCGGCGGCGAGCGCGAGGAAGCGTTCCTTCATCGGCCCATCGCCGGCGATGGTGAAGCGCGCGAGCGGGTGCGTCTTCCGAAAAAGGGCGAACGCCTGGAGCGCGGTGAGCAGCCCTTTTTTCTCGATCAAACGGCACGCCTGCACGAAGCGCCACGCGCCATCGGCCGGAGGTTCGCGGCGCGCGACGGGATACTGATCGAGCGGAATGCCGGTGCGATTGAGCCGCAGCTTCTCCCGCGGGCAACCCCATTTTTCCAAAGCCGCAAAGAGCGACCGCGACCGCGCGAGGACCAGCGGCACGGTGCGCAGGAGCGCGCGCATCTGGTCGTCGTAGCCCTCCTGCTGCGGGCGCGATTGGATGTCCATGCCGTGAAACGACACGACGGTGGGCCGGGCCCATTCCTGGATAAAGGGCAGCAGATGCACGCCGGTGTGGCCGAAGTAGACGTGCATGAGATCGGCCGGCCGGCGGCGCAGCAGCTTGATCAGCACCTGCAACTCGCCGCGGTAATAGACGGCCGGCTTGCGCATGAGGTACTTCAGCCAGAAGCGCTTCACGAAATTCTTCCGCGCCCGCGGAATCACTTCGATGTCGGGAAATGGAAACTCCTTTTCCCCCGACCGCTCGCGCGTCATGACGAAGGTCGAGTGGCGCCGCAGTCCCGTGACCTGCCGGTAGATGTGCCGCATCTCCGGCTTGAGAAACGTCGTGCAGTAGCTCGCGACGACGGGCTTGCTCTTTGGGGTCGGACTTTCGGACATGGAGCGCCGGATTCTGCGAACGGCCCGCGCGATGTCGAGAGCCGACGCGCGCGGCGGTCAGGCTTCCGCGCGAGAGGCAGCGGGCAGCAGCCAGCGGCCGGTCAGCTTGTTCACCACGCAGAGGATGAGCAAAAGCGGGAGGCCGGTGAAGTGTGCGCCGATCACCGTGATCGGCACGCCGCAGACGAGGTCGCGGAGAAAAATCGGCCAGTGCTTGCGCTGCGCCTGGATGTAGGTGTTGCCGTAGCCATTGATGTCGCCCACCCACAGCCCAAGCAGCACGCTCCCGATCAGGAAGCCGAGATAGAGCACAAGGATCCGCCCAGGACCGCGGCGGCACAGGAGTGAGGGGTAAATGATGGCCAGCATCACGAAGGCAATGCACCCAGCGGGAAACGCGATGAAGAACGAGGACTCGCTCGAAAACGCGGGCAGCGCAGACCACACCCCGTGGACGTAGAGCGCCACGATCACCGCATTGGCGACCGAAAAAACGGCACGAGGAATCAGCGACGCGAAGCGCATCGGCTGAGCAAAAGCGCCAATCGTACCGGCGCTACGCCGCCGGCGCGGTCACGCCGACCAGCTCGCCGAGGCGCGTCATCAGCTTCTGCACGCCTTTCTCTTCATCCAGACCGACGGGGAACACCTCCACCTTCTTGTAGCGCGTTTTGAAGTGCTTCAACTTTTCCTTCGCCTCCGGCAGATCCATTTTGTTGGCGACCACGATCCACGGGCGCTCGGCGAGGCGCGGGTCGTAGAGGTCGAGTTCCTTGCGCAGCTTTTGCAGATCCTCGATCGGCTCGCGGCCTTCGCTTCCGGCCATGTCGAGGACGAAGACGAGCAGCTTGCAGCGGACGATGTGGCGGAGGAAGTCGTGGCCGAGGCCGACGTTGGCGTGCGCCCCTTCAATCAGCCCGGGAATGTCCGCGACGGTGGTGCGGAGGAAGCCGGGCAACTCGACGACGCCGATGTGCGGTGTGAGCGTGGTGAAGGGATACGGCGCGACGCGCGGATGCGCCGCCGAGATGCGGCCGAGGAGCGTGGATTTGCCGGCATTGGGATAACCGACGAGGCCGGCATCCGCGATGGTGCGCAGCTCGAGATAGAAGGTCCCCTCTTCACCCGGCTCGCCCTCGGTGAAGCGCGTCGGCGCTTGATTCCGGGAGCTTTTGAAATGGCAGTTCCCCAGTCCGCCCTTGCCGCCTTTGCAGAGCACGAATTCCTGATCGGGGTAAGTGAGGTCCGCGATCATCTCCAGCTCGTTCGGATCGATGACGCGCTTCTTTTTCTCCGCGCGAGCGGCGTCGTTGCCTTCCGGAGCCTTGCTGAAATCGACGAACATCGCCCCGTCGCCGTGCTCGACCTCCGGGTCGTAGGTGTCGGGCACTTCGCTCGGCATCCGATAGACAATTGTGCCGATCGGCACGGGCAGCACCTTGTCGTCGGCGCTCTTGCCAAAGCACTGCTTGTGGCCGCCGCGCTCGCCGTCCCGGGCCTTAATAATCGGCTCGTAAAAGAACGGCGTGAGATTGTCCGTATGAATGTCCGCGCGCAGGATCACCGAGCCGCCGCGCCCGCCGTCACCACCATCGGGCCCACCTTTGGGGATCTTCGATTCGCGCCGGAAGCTGGCGCTGCCATCGCCGCCGTCCCCGGCTTTGGCTTGGATGCGAATGTGATCGATGAACATGGTGAAAAGCTACCTCCTTGCGAAAGGGCGCGCACCTTCGCAGAAGATCGCGGCTTTGCAAACCAGCTCCCGCCGGAGCCGTCGCGAGCGTCGGACGGTTTGGCAATCCGCCTAGCCGTGGGCGGCCTCGGAAGGCATCCGGCGAGCGCGAACGACGGATTGAAAATCCGCCATACGATTCAACTGATTGACGGCCATTCTCCAGAGTAATTTGGAGAAATTTTCCCTGAATTTTGTTGCGTTTCTACGGTCATTATCTACGGTGTTCATATGAACTCCGACTCCCGACCGAAATATTGGGAAAAGACGCGCCTCAACAATTTGGTCCGTCACGCTGTCAACAAGCGCTTCTACGCCCGGCTCTATACCGGCGGCAAAGAAGTTTGGCGCTCCCTCAAGACCACTCATTTCAGCATCGCCGAGGCCAAGCTCGCCGAGCTGCAAAAGGAACATCGCAAGACCCGCCACAACGAGGTCGATCCGGGAAACGCCAAAATGACCTTCGGCCAAGTCGCGGGGCTGCATGTGAAGCGGTTGGAGGAGCGCCCGACGATCAAGGGTGGGACCAAGAAATACTGGCGGGAAATTCACGCTGCGGTGCTCAAGAGCTGGCCGGAATTGTCCGGCAAAGAGGTGCGCCGCATTACGCCCGATGCCTGCCACAATTGGGCCAACCGCTATGCGAAGGCGGTCAGCGACAACCGCTACAACAACTCGGTTTCTTTCCTCCGGCACGTGTTTGATCTGGCGATCGAACTCTCCGTCATCCCCTCCAATCCGGCCGCGAGTGTGGAGCGCGTGGCGGTCCGCGGAAAGAAGCTTCACTTGCCCTCGCTGGCGCAGTTCGTCGCGTTCATCGAGGAAATGAGGCGGGGTGGAGCCCGCGATTCCAGGCACTGCGCGGACCTCGCCGAGGGCCTCGCTTACACAGGGATGCGGATTGGCGAAGCGGGCGAAGTGGTGCGTGGGGACGTGGATCTGAAGCGCGATCAATTCCGGGTGGCCGGCGACCCGGAGGAGGCGACGAAGAACGGGGAAGTCCGCTATGTGCCGTTGATCCCCCAGGCTCGCGCGCTCTTTGAGCGGATGCTGGCCGAGCGCCCGGATGCAGACCGGACGGCGAAGCTCTTCGAGGTCAGCGCTTGCCAGCGCGCGATGAATCGAGCGGCGGCAAAGATCGGCATGGCCCGCGTTACGCATCACGATTTGCGGCATTTCTTCGCCACGGTTTGCATTGAAAGCGGCGTGGACATTCCCACGGTCTCCCGGTGGCTTGGCCACAAGGACGGCGGCGTCTTGGCCATGAAGACCTACGGACACTTGCGCAATGAGCACAGCATCGCGCAGGCAAAAAAGGTCTCCTTCGTCCCCGCCGCGGCGTGAAGCCCGCTGAACGCTGGCATCAAGCCCCACGGCTCCCACGCGTCAACCGACTCATCACTGCCTGCCGAGACTCACCACGTCCCGCAGACGCGTGGGGAACTCGCGTGGGCTTTTTTACCGACCCTGCGTTTCCGCGATTTTTGCTAGCGACGAAATGCCGCCACGCCGCTTGCAATTCGGCTCGACGCGCCTGGAACTCAGATTTCGTTCGCGGCACCGCTTTTTTTTGGCCTTCATAGCGGGCGGCACTGGCCAAAATTCTTTCGACCTCGGAAGCCGGGATTTGGAGGCGCCCGTATTCGACAATCGTCTTCACCTTGCCCGCGTAAATTTGCCGGTAGCCCCAAGTTTGCGATTTTCCAAACAGGGTGGCGAACTCACCCGGCGAAAAGGAAACGCGTTCTAAAGCGCGTTTTTCGGCCATTGCTCCATCGCATCGTGAGAAGTTGCCACTTGAAACAGAATGCTGGAATTCTGTTTCAAATTCATACGTGAGCTCGGCACGGCGCGCAAGCTTTATGCCTGCTTGTGTAGAAGTCCGCCAGAGACGGCGCGTGTGGGATGTTCGCGCTCCCGCAGGAAGGATTTCGAGACGCAGCGGCGCCTTCCGAATTGATTAAATGACTTGTGTCCGAACGGTGTCGGCGAACAATCCAGGCCACCGCTAACGGATCTTCACAACCGGTGAAAACCTGCGCTGCATTTTCATGAAAAAGCCTACGAAACACTTCTTCCACGCCAACTTTACGTGCACTCACGTCAACATTGACATTTTTTCCACCCCGCATCTTCGCTGCGCCGACTGAGAACCGGGCAAAAGCCAATTCCAAAAGGAGTCTATATGCCTCGACGGTGGCAACATGAGTCAGTCTCAGCGCTTTTCGAACAAAAGAGAATCGCTAAAGATGGAGATGCTATTGCTTTGATCAAATCAATGGCCCGTGAATTTGTTCTTGAAGCCTACACCCGCGGGTGGAGTGGCCCTCCATTTAATCTGGTTGATCTGGCATCCATAAGAGGAATCGAGGTGATCCCAAACGAACTTGTGGTGGATGCGCGCATCGTGCCTCTCGAAAACGGCAGCTACCGCATCGAATATAATCCGTTTCAAAGTGAGGCGAGGATCAACTTTTCCATAGCGCATGAACTTGGACACACGTTCTTTCCTGACTGCGGAAACCTGGTCCGGAATAGAGAGCAAAAACC
>JBAVML010000390.1:0-24158 GCA_049690035.1 Chthoniobacteraceae bacterium | reverse complement strand
AGCAGGAGCAGGGCAAGAAGGTGGGGCAGGAAGGCGCGGCGCATGGGTGATCTTTAAGCCGCTAAACAAACCACACCCTCCCGGCGATCCATAGGCGGTTTTTCCGTACTGGGACTCGCCCTTCGTTTGAATGATCCATGCCGGGCGGAGTGGCCGCCGAACAAAAAGCGATGCTCGACCGCGTGATCCCCGGCGCGAGCGCCGAGGCCGCGCTGCCTTACAGCGCGAAGCCGACGCGAAAGACGCCGCCGCCAGATCGAGATGCCGACGGACTGGCAGCGCGGAGAAGTGGTGGTAGGCTTCTCGATTACGAATCCGTCGCGCGATTCCACGCCAGCAGCCCTTCGGCGGCGGGATGGATCTCGTCGATCAGTTCGTCGCGGAGATTGGCCAGGAGCGGGAGCATCGGCCCGGTTTGCGCGATGCCGGCCTGGGCCACGGCGTGGTGCAGGACGGGGATGGGCCCGTGCGCATTGCGCAGATCTTCCAGCGAGGTGAAGCGCGCGCGGATTTTCTCCGCTTTCGCGAGGTCGCCGGCTTGCAGCGCGAGCAGCAATTCCTGCGACCGCCGCGGCGCCACGCACACGCAGCCGCTGGTGAAGGCACGCACGCCGAACTTCGTATAATGCACAATCGCCGGTTGTTCGCCGATTCCACTGACGATGATCGCGGGATCGACGGTGAGCACAAGACCAGCGAGCAATTCATCCTGCGCGGGATCGGCGCGGACCACAGCGTATTTGATCCACGAGATCGCGCCGGCTTCGACGAGCGACTTCACCACGTCGAGCGTCACGTAGTTGGCGTCCTTGATGTAGAGCACGATCGGGCGGCCGAGCTTCTCGACGATCTTCAGCACCGCGGCGCGCACACCCTCGGGAGTGCTCACCGCGACCGTCGGCAGCAGCATCGCCGTCGGAAATTTCTTCTTCGCCAAAATCGCCGCCTGCTCCATCGCCGTGCCGAAATATGGCCCGACGCTCGGCACGATCAGCGTCTCCGGCGCGGCCGCGGCTTCGAGTTGGTCGAGCACCGCTTCGTATTCACCGAGCGCGATATTGTAAAAGTTCGCGTTGCCGCCGTAGAGCAGCGTCGAGACGCCCCCGCCTTCGATGTGCTTGATGAGCTTTGCGTTCTCCGCGGCGTCGGATTTCAGGTTCGCATCGCGGCAGAGGGGCGGGACGGAGATGACGGACGCGTGCAGGTCGCTATTGGAGATCGTGGTTTTCATCGAAGTGCGGGCAACGTTGCAGCGTTTCCCGTGGCGTCCGGCAAGCCGTAAGTCAGATCAGCGGCGCCGGATCCTCACATCGCTTCGGTTCAGGCTCCGACCGGAATGGCGGCGAGTTCGGGCAGGCGCTTGAGTTCCGCGAGGAAGCGCTCGTTCTGCTCCATCGTTCCCACCGATACGCGAATCCACTGCGGCAGCGCGTAGGAGGTCATGTCGCGCACGATGATCCCGCGCTTCATCAACGCGTGGAAGACCAGCTTGCCGCTGCCCACTTTCACGAGCACGAAATTCGCAAAGCTGGGCACGAACTCGAGCTCCATCGCGGCGAACTCGCGCTGGAGAAACTCGCGGCCCTCGATCGTGATCTCGCGTGTCTTCCGCTGATGCTCTTCATCGGCGAGTCCGGCGAGCGCACCGGCCTGCGCGATGCCGTTCGTGTTGAACGGCTGCCGCGTCTTTTGCAGCACATCGACGAGCTCCGGCTTCGCGATGCCGTAGCCGATGCGCAGGTTCGCGAGGCCCTGGATTTTCGAGAAGGTGCGCAGAACGACGACGTTGCGGCCTTCGCGGACGAACTTCAGCGTGTCGGGCGGGTTCTCGTTGAATTCAAAATACGCCTCGTCGAAGACGACGATCACGTCCGGCGGCACCTTGTTCATGAAGCGATCGATCTCCTCCTGCGAGACGAGCGTGCCAGTCGGGTTGTTCGGATTCGCGATGAAAACTTCGCGCGTTTTCGGCGTGATCGCCGCGGCCATCGCGTCGAGATCGTGCGCGAATCCCGGATCGGGCACCTCGATGGTGCGCGCGCCGAAGAGCGTGGCCATGAGCTTATAAACGACGAACGCATGGCGCGAGGTCACAATCTCGTCGCCTGGATTGAGGAAGGCCTTGCCGATGAATTCGATGATCTCATTCGACCCGCAGCCGAGGATCACATTCCCGCGCTCAAAGCCGAATTTCTGCGCGATCGCCTCCCGCAAATAGTAGCCGCCGCCATCGGGGTAAAAGTGCGCGCGTTCCAGCATCTCGCGCATGGCCGCGAGCGCCTTGGGCGAAGGCCCGAGCGGGTTCTCGTTCGACGCCAGCTTGATGATCTCGCTGGGCTTCAGTCCGAGTTCGCGCGCCACGTCCTCGATCGGCTTGCCGGGTTCGTAGGAGACGAGTTCACGGAGCCAGGGGTGGGCGGAATTCCAGATCGACATAGGGGCGCGGAATATGGCGTCCCGGCGGGGAAATGCCAGCGCACTTTCCGCGACACCGGCCAGATTGCAGCAATGCCAAAGTTCCGCCATCGTACGAAGCCAGCCCCGCATGAATCACTCGCCATTCGTCCTCCTCGCCGCCGTCGCTCTCCTCGTCGGCTGCGCCAACCCCGGCAGTACCTACGCCGCCAAACATCCCGAACTACCGCCCGCGCACCGGCAAATCCTCATGCGCGGCAAGATTCCCAACGGAGACGCCGTTGCCGGCATGACCCGCGAGCAGGTGAAGGTCGCGATGGGCGGCGATCCCACGACCTTCGATAAGGTAAGCAACGAAGATGTGTGGATCTATGCGCGCAAGAAAGCCGTCGGCCAGGAGTCGTTTGAAGACCTCGGCCGGTCGGGAAGTTCACGAATGGAGAACACCCACTCCTTCACGCAGTCCGATGACTTCTCGCCGCGCGTGGACGTGGAAATGAAGACGACGATTTTTTTCCAAGGCGATCGGGCGACTCACGTGCAGAGCACAGAGGCAAATCAGTGACGAGCCATGAGCGAGCTGCCTGAGACGCCCGGTCGCAAGCTGAAACTCTTTCAAGAGTCCGACCCGCACAAACACTGGTGGTCGCTCGGCGAGATGCGCTACTGCGCGAAGTGCGAGCATCTCTTCACCGGTCATGACATTCGCCTTAGCGAAGAGCCGGATGGCAGCATCCGCTTTCACTGCCCGACGCCGACGTGCGACGGCCAGTGGGAGGACTGGCAGTATCCGCAGTTGCACCTATGAGACGGGCGAGCTTTCCACTCGCGCGCGCCCACACGGCGGGCTACATCGTCACCCTGTGTCTCCCCCACCTCCCGCACTGAAAAGCTCTCCTGCGCTGACTTCGCAGCAAAAGAAATCCGGCCTCGCCGCGTGGCTGGGCTGGATGTTCGACGGTCTGGACATGCATCTCTACACGCTGGTCGCGGCGCCATTCGTCATGCAGCTCGTCGGCGCGGCGAGCACGGCCGATCCGTTGGTGAAGGAAAAAAGTTCGTGGATTCAGGCCGCGTTTCTCGTCGGCTGGGCGCTCGGCGGCGGGTTCTTCGGACGCGTCGGCGACAAGCTCGGGCGCAGCCGCGCGCTGAGCCTCACCATCCTCACTTACGCCGCGTTCACCGGCCTCTCCTGCATAGCGCAGACGTGGTGGCAGCTCCTCATCTTCCGCTTCCTCGCCGCGCTCGGCATCGGCGGCGAATGGGCCGTCGGCTCGTGCCTGCTTTCCGAGACGTGGCCGCCGCGCTGGCGCCCGTGGATCGCCGCGGTGCTCCAGACCGGGGTGAATATCGGCGTCCTCATCGCCTGCCTCACCGTCAATCTCATGGCGGCGCAAAACCCGCGCTGGGTCTTCCTCGTCGGCGTCCTGCCGGCGCTCCTCGTTTTCTGGATTCGCCGCCACGTGCCGGAGCCGGAGGAATGGCATCACGCGAAGCGAAAAGCCGGCGAACGCGAGCCGGGCATCGCGGACCTTTTCCGCGGCGACGTGCTGCCGATCACGCTGCGCACCATCGTCGTCTGCGCGTGTGCGCTCACGGCGTGGTGGGCGTTCATGTTTTGGCACGCGCAGCACCTGCGGAATCTCCCGGAACTCGCCAACTGGTCGCCGCCGGATCGCGAGAAGCTCGTGGCCAACGCCTTCTTCCTCGTCATCTTCGTCTCCATCGCAGGCAATTTTGCCGCCGGCGCCATCGCCCAGTTTCTCGGCTACCGACGCTCGATCACGCTGATGTGCCTCGGCTTTTTCGGCGCGATGTATCTCACCTTCTCGCAGCCGCGCACCCACGAAGAACTGTTCTATTTCTGGTTCCCCTTCGTCGGATTTTTCTCCGGCGTCTTCGGACTCTTCACGATGCTGCTACCACCGCTCTTTCCCGTCCTGCTGCGGACCACGGGCGCCGGCTTTTGCTACAATATCGGCCGAGTCGCAGCCGCCGCCGGCACCGTCTTTTTCGGGCTATTTTCCAAGGTCGGCGACTTCCGCACCGCTCTGCTCTACGCCAGCTTTCTCTTCATTCCCGCAGGACTATTCGCGTGGTGGCTGCCGGAACCGGCGCGCGATCCGCAGACGCACGAACTGCAAACGCCGCCCGGCGCCCCGCTCGCCGAATGATCGACCCGCGCCTGCTGCGGCTGCACGCCGACGACAACGTGCTCACCGTCATCCGCACGCTGGAGCCCGGCGACGAGTTGCAGGTGGAAGGCATGGGTGTGCCGATCACCACACGTCTCCCGCTCGGGCACAAGGTCGCCGCGCGTGCGATCGGTGCAGGAGCGAAGATCGTGAAGTACGGCGCGCCCATCGGCTCCGCAAAGCGCGCCATCACTCCGGGCGAGCACGTCCACACGCACAATATTCAGAGCGATTACATCCCCACGTTTGCCCGCGGCGAAGGCGCGCATTACGAACACGCATGACCGGCTTCCTCCGCGCCGACGGCCGCAAGGGCATTCGCAATATTGTCGTCGTCGTTTATCTCGTCGAGTGCGCGCACCACGTCGCGCGCGAGATGGTTTTCCCATATCGCGAGAAGGGCGTGAACTTGCTCGGCTTCCCCGGCTGTTTCCCAAACCCCTACGCGCACCGCATGCTGCGGCAGCTCTGCACGCATCCGAATGTCGGCGCCGCGCTGCTCGTCTCGCTCGGCTGCGAGGGTTTCAACCGCGCGCAGCTCCTCGAAGAAATCCGCGCCACCGGCCGACCCGCCGATTTGCTCGTCATCCAAAATGAAGGCGGCACCCGCCGCACCATCGCCGAAGGCCAGCGCTGGATCGAACAGGCGCGAGCGCAAGCCGATGCCACGTCGCGCGTGGAGATGGACGTTGAAGATCTCATCGTCGGCACGGTCTGCGGTGGCTCCGACGCGACCAGCGGGATCACCGCGAATCCCGCCGTAGGCCGCGCCTTCGACCTGCTCGTGCAAAACGGCGCCCGCGCCATCTTCGAGGAGACCGGCGAACTGATCGGCTGCGAGCACATCATGGCCGCCCGCGCGGCCCGGCCAGCACTTGCTCCCGCGCTGATCGACTGCGTGGAAAAAGCCGGTCGCTACTACAGCACCCTCGGTCACGGTAGCTTCGCGCCGGGCAACGCCGAGGGCGGGCTGACCACGATCGAGGAAAAGTCGATGGGCGCCTACAGCAAGACCGGCAACTCGCCGATCACCGGCATCCTCACCCCCGGTGACGTCCCGCCCGCGCCTGGCCTTTACCTGCTCGATGTGGTGCCCGATGGCGAAGTGCGCTGGGGTTTTCCGAACATCAGCGACATCCAGGAGATCGGCGAACTCATCGCCTGCGGCTCGCACGTCACGCTCTTCACGACTGGCCGCGGCTCCGTGGTCGGGTCCGCGATTTCCCCGGTGATCAAGATCTGCGCGAACCCCGAAACCTATCGCCGGCTCAGCGAAGACATGGACATCAACGCCGGCCGCATCCTCGAAGGCGAAGCCACGCTCGACGAAGTCGGCCGCGAAATCTACGACCGCATCCTGCGCACCGCCGCCGGCGAACAGACCGCCAGCGAGTCGCTCGGCCACCAGGAATTCTCACTCGTCTACAAGAGTTTCGAGCCGCTGGGGCCGGCTTGTCTGCCGTAGGAAAAACGTACTTCCGCGAAGCGCGGCAAACGCCTTCACTCGCCGCGCATGTTTTCCCTCCAAGACAAGACAGCCCTCATCACTGGCGCCGGCTCCGGCATCGGCGCGGCCATCGCTGAAGTCTTCGCCGAAGCAGGCGCCCGCGTCTTCGTCGCGGATCGCGATGAAGCCGCCGGACGCGCGGTGACCGCGAAGATTCCGCGCGCCGAATTTCTTTCGCTCGACGTGACCAGCGAGCCTCAGTGCGAAGAAGCCGCGCGCACCGTCCTCGCCAGCGCAGGCAAGCTCGACATCCTCGTGAACAACGCCGGCATCGTTCACGTCGGCACATTGGCCATGACGACCGGCGCGGACTTCGACCGCGTGCTCGCCGTCAACACCCGCGGCGTCTTCAACGTCACCCGCGCCTTCCTTCCCTCGATGCTCGCGCGCAAGCACGGCGTGATCGTCAACCTCGCCTCCATCGCCGGGCTCATCGCCGTGCGTGATCGCCTCGCCTACACCGTGAGCAAACACGCCGTCGTCGGCCTCACCCGCGCCATGGCGCTCGACCACGCGCGCGACGGTATCCGCGTCAACGCCATCTGCCCCGGCCGGGTCGAAACGCCCTTTGTGGCGAACATCCTCGCCAACGCGCCCGACCCCGTCGCGCTCCGCGAGCAGATGACCGCGACCCAGCCGATGGGCCGCATGGGCACCCCCAAGGAAATCGCCTACGCCGCACTGTATCTCGCGAGCGACGAAGCCGCCTTCGTCACCGGCGCGACGTTGTGCCCGGATGGCGGCTGGAGCGCGGGCTAGTTCGCGATGCACCCGCTCCTTCTCCTCAGCATCGGAATGGTCCTTGTGGTCGGCGGGATTCTCTGGCTGCGCCTGCACCCGTTCCTCGCGATGATCGCGGCAGGCTACTGCGTCGCGGTGATGACCCCGACGGAAACGCTGAGACACTTCGCGGAGGCGCGGGTCGCAAAGAAGGAGATCACGGCGGATGCGGCAAAGAAATTTGTCGAATCGCCAGCCGCCACGCGGGTCGCGGAGGAATTCGGCAGGACATGCGCGAGCATCGGCATCCTGATCGCGCTCGCGGCGGTGATCGGCGAATGCCTGCTCGTCTCCGGCGCGGCGGAAAGCATCGCCACGGCGGCGCTGCGCGCCACGGGCGTCGAGCGGGCGCAGTGGGCGTTTTTTCTGACCTCGTTCCTGCTCGGCATCCCGGTTTTTCTCGCCACGCTTTTTTGCCTGTTGCTGCCGATGGCCAAGGCAATGACGAAGCGCACCGGCCGCGATTATTTGCTCTACCTGCTCTGCATCATCGCGGGCGGAACGATCACCCATTCGCTCGTGCCACCCGCGCCGGGCCCCGCGCTCGTGGCGAGCAAACTCGGCGTGAGCATGGGCTCGATGATCGGCGTGGGCATGGCGATCGGCTTCGGCGCGGCGCTCTGCGGATACGCCTTCGCGCTGGTCGCGAATCGCCGTCTCTCCTTCGACCTCCCGATCGACCTCGACGCCAAAAGCGCGACGCCCGATCGCGCGTTGCCGCCGCTCACGCTCTCACTCGTTCCGGTGCTGCTGCCGCTCGTGCTCATCGCGCTGCAGGAGGCGACGCGGGATCGTGCGGGCTTTTTTCCCGCCGTGATGAAAACCATCGGCCACACCGACCTGGCGCTGCTCCTCGGCGCGCTGGCGGGACTGCTGCTCGTCGTGCGTTGGCATCCGCAGGAGAAGACGAGCACCGTGGTGCAAACCGCGCTCGGTCACGGCGCGATGATCCTGCTCATCACCGCATCGGGCGGCGCCTTCGGTGGCGCGCTGCAGCACACCGGCATCGCGGAAGAGATCGGCCATCTCGCGGGCGGGCAGATGATGTTCGCGCTACCTGTGGTGTGGCTGGTCACCGCGCTGGTGCGCACCGCGCAAGGCTCCGCCACCGTCGCGATGATCACTGCGGTGCCGATCGCCAAGGCCTTCCTCGACGCCGGTTCGCCGATCGCCGCGGTTTATTTTGCCGTGGCCATCGGCTGCGGCTCGAAGCCGATCCCCTGGATGAATGACGGCGGCTTTTGGGTCGTCGCGAAAATGTCGGGCATGACCGAGAACCAGACCCTGCGCACGATGTCGCCGATGCTCACGCTGCAAGGCATCGCCGGCCTCGTGCTGACGATGCTCGCGGCGTGGCTTTTCCCGATGCGGTAGGTTTGGACGGAGGCAGACCGAAAAGTCGCGGAGTGGAGATGCCACTTTTCGTTCGCGTGCTAAGAGGCCACGAATGGCCCGACGATTTTCCCGCAAATCCGCCAGCGCCGAATGGCGAATCTACCTTGTCGCGTTCCTCATGCTCTGCGGGCTGGGTATCCTGGCGGCGAAGCTTTGGTACGAGCAGGTTTTGCGCGGTCCGAAGTGGACGGCACGTTTGGCCAACCGCTCGGAAGTCACCGTGCGCATCCCCTCCGTCCGCGGGGAAATTCGCGACCGCCACGGAATGACCCTCGTCGAAAATCGCGCGAGCTACGGCGTCGATTTCTACCTGCCCGACATGGTGCGCGGCTATCGTCGAGAAGTCGGCACGGTGCCGGTGGTGGAATACGTGGCGCCGGTGCGGCAGATGAAGAAGCGGCTGCGCGAACCGGACATCGTGCGCATCGTCAACGAGAGCGTGGTTCCGCGCCTCGACGCGCTGAAACTCGCCGAAGATTACAACTCCGAGCGGCTGCAAAAACATTTTCGCAACGACACCGAGGTGCCCTTTTCCTATCGGGAAAAAATCGATTTCCCGACCATCGCGCGCTTCGCCGAAAACGATCTCGGCCTGCCCGGAGTGGAGATCGGCATCAAGCCGGTGCGGCAGTACCGCTACGGCGCGCTCGCCGCGCATCTGCTCGGCTACGTTGGTGCGGTCAACGACATCGATCAGCAACCGGACGTCCGGAACTACACCTTTTACCAGCCCGACGTGGAGGGAAAATCGCAGGTCGAGCAATCGCTCGACAAATGGATCCGCGGCACACCCGGAACCCGCGTGATGGCGCGCAGCGTGAAAGGGGTTATCGAAGGTGAAGTCCGCCGCATTCCGCCGAAGCCGGGGAACAACATCCTGCTCACCATCGACGCGAAGATTCAGTTCATCGCCGAGCGTGCGCTGCGGCAGAGCGGCATCGGCCGCGGCGCGGCGGTGGTGGTCGATCCGGCGAACGGGGACGTGCTGGCGATGGCGTCGGTGCCGTCGTTTGATCCGAACATGTTCATCCCCTCGGTCTCCGCCGACGACTGGAAAAATCTGAACGACGACGAGACCGACCCGCTGACCAACCGCGCCATCCAGGGCTACGCGCCCGGCTCGACCTACAAGACGGTGACCGCGCTCGCCGGACTGCGCCGCGGACTGCCGGCGTCGCGCACTTACCACTGCTCCGGCGGCGTGCAGTACGGCAGCAAATTCATGAAATGCTGGATCGCCGACAAAGGCGGTTCGCATGGCAGCCTCTCGCTGCCGGACGCGCTCAAGCACTCGTGCAACGCCTTCTTTTACCAATGGGGAAACGCCGCGGGCATCGACCAGATCGACGCGGTGGGCGGCGCGCTGGGCCTCGGCAAAAAAACCGCCGTGCCGCTCTCCGGCGAAAGTCCCGGCATCCTGCCGGGGCCGGATTGGCTGAAGACCGCGAGCCCGACCGAGCGCTGGTCGGATGGCTACACGGCGAATACTTCGATCGGCCAGGGCTTCGTGCTCGCCTCGCCGCTGCAGATGGCGATGGTCACTGCGACGATCGCCAACCGCGGCATTTCATACGAACCGCGCCTGATCCATCGCGTGCTCGATCAGGAGGGACGCGACGTGAAGGATCCGGAGACGGGAAAGCTGGTCGCACCGCACGAGCCGCGGATTCGCGCGGACTTGCACGAGGCGGGAATCAAGGACGCGCAGATCGAAGCGGTGCGCGAAGGCATGCGCCGCGTGGTGGCCGATGGCACCGGAAAACGCGCGCAGATCAACGGCGTGACCGTCGCGGGCAAGACGGGCACGGCGCAATTCTGGCGCGGCACGCGGAAGGACAATCACACGTGGTTCATCGCCTTCGCGCCGTACGAGACGCCGAAGTATGCGATCTGCATCATGGTGCAGGGCGCGAAGTCGGGCGGTGGTGTCTCGGCGCCGATCGCGCAGAAGATTCTCGAGGAATGTCTCGCCATGGAAAAGGGCTACGATCCCGGACTCGACTCGCTGCAACCCGCGGTCGGCAGCTTCCGGGCGATCGAGATGGTTTCCTACAAGCAGAGCGCCGTCCCCGCCTCCATGCAGGAGGATCAGGAGACTGCGGACAACGCCGCGGCACCGATCAAGCAGGACGAAAAAAAGACGCCAGCGCGCACCGCGCGACCCGACATTCGTGTCGCCGCCGACTCGCGCGGCCGCGTCGCGCAGAAGCCGGTCAGGCCGGCGGTGCCCGTGGTGGAAAAGCGTAACTTCTTCCAGCGCTTCTTCGGCGGCTCGCGACCCGCACCGCCACCACCGCGGCCCGCGGGGCGGTAAGTGCGATCAGGGCCGGCGATAGACGCGGACCCACTCGATCCACATTTCCGCCGGAAACGCCGTCTCCGCATCCGGGTCGCCGTCCCAGTCGCCACCGACAGCGAGATTCAAGATGACATACATCGGCACGTCGGGCGTGGTCTGCCCCACATGCTGCCGCTCGATGCCGTCGATATACCAGCGGATCGACCCCGGCTCCCACTCGACCGCGAAGGTGTGAATGCTCGCGGTGAAATCCGGCCCGGCCCATTCGCCGCCGCTCGACTTCGAGCGCCAGGTGCCGGGTTGCGGCAGGTGCAGCGTCATCCACACACGGTCGGGAAAGCGGCCCTTGTGCTCCATGATGTCGATCTCCGGCGGCCACGACCGATCGTCCGGCAACAGCCAGAAAGCTGGCCACAAGCCGGGCCCGCGCGGCACGTGGATGCGGGCCTCAAACCAGCCGTAGCGCTGGCTGAACTTGTCGTGCGACGAGATCATGCCGCTGGTAAAGGGCAGGCCTTCGCGCGGCTTCCGCTCCGCCCTCAGCACGAGCTGGCCGCTGCGCACCATAACGTTTTCCGGCGCATAAACCTGCTTCTCGTTGTTGCAGCCGATGGGATGAACTTTCGGCGCGAAGCTCGTGTTCCACTTCGCACCATCGAGCGCGGGTTTGTCGAACTCGTCTGACCACGCGAGCCGATAGCCGCGGCTTTCCGCCGTCACCGGTTCGTCCGCGAAAACATGGATTGAAGCGATAAAGAGCAGCGCAGCCAGGAAGCGTGACATGATCGACGTGATGAATGACTAAGTCGAAATACGCCGGTCAGGCGAGTGGAACGTCGGACGGATTTTTTATCTATCATCTCCGGCAGCGGCGTCAGCGACATCGTGGCCGTCCAAAGACGGGCTAAAGATTCTTCCCTCGTTCAGCAGCGCGATTGCGCTTCAATCGTTCTTCTCCATTCGTCATTAGTCACTGATGCCCACCCGCCTCACTCCCGACCAACTCCGCAGCTTTCGCTGGTTTGGTCCGAACGATCTCCGCAGCTTCGGCCACCGCTCGCGCGCGCGGCAGATGGGGCTCGGGCCGGAGGACTGGGCGGGCAAGCCGGTGATCGCGATTCTCAACACGTGGAGCGAGATCAATCCGTGTCATCTGCATTTCAAGGTGCTCGCGGAGAACGCGAAGAAGGGTGTGCTCCAGGCGGGCGGCATGCCGGTGGAAATCCCGGTGCTTTCGCTCAGCGAAAACTTCATGAAGCCGACGACGATGCTCTATCGCAATCTGCTCGCGATGGAGACGGAGGAAGTGCTGCGCTGCCATCCGATCGACGGCGCGGTGCTGCTCGGCGCGTGCGATAAAACCACGCCCGCACTGATCATGGGCGCGCTCTCCGCGGGGTTGCCGTTCATCTTCGTCCCCGGCGGCCCGATGCTCCGCGGCAACTGGCACGGGCAGACGCTCGGCTCCGGTTCGGATGCGTGGAAATACTGGGCCGAGAAGCGCGCGGGCAACATCACCGAGGAGCAGTGGAGCGAGATCGAAGCGGGCATCGCGCGTTCGCACGGGCACTGCATGACCATGGGCACGGCGAGCACGATGACGGCGATCACCGAGACCCTCGGCCTCACGCTGCCCGGCGCGTCTTCGATCCCTGCGAGCGACGCCGAGCACTGGCGCATGGCCGCGCAGAGCGGTCGGCAGATCGTGGAGAATGTGTGGGCGGATCTGAAGCCGTCGCAGTTCCTGACGATGCAGAGTTTTGAAAACGCGATCGTCGCCGACATGGCCGTCGGAGGCTCGACCAATGCGCTCATTCACATGGTGGCGATGGCGGGTCGCGCGGGGATCAAGCTGCCGCTGGAGAAGTTCGACGAGATCTCCCGCCGCACGCCGCGGCTCGCGAACCTGCGCCCGGCGGGCCAGTTCCTGATGGAAGATTTTTACTTCGCCGGCGGACTGCGCGCGCTGCTCGCGCAGTTGCTCGACCTGCTCCACGGCGAATCGCTGACCGTCACCGGCCAGACCTTGCGCGACAACTTGCAGGGCGCAGAGATTTACAATGCCGAGGTCATCCGCCCGCGCAGCAACCCGCTCTCCGACGAAGGCGGCACCGCGATTCTGCACGGGAATCTTTGTCCGAACGGCGCGGTGATCAAACACGCCGCGATGGAGCCGCGCTTCCTCAAGCACAGCGGCCCGGCGATCGTCTTCAAGGACTACGACGATCTCGCCGCGCGACTCGACGATCCCGCGCTGCCGTTCACGCCCGACACCGTGATGGTGCTGCAAAGCGCCGGCCCGATCGGCGCACCCGGCATGCCGGAGTGGGGCATGCTGCCGCTGCCGAAGAAGCTGCTCGAAGCCGGTGTGCGCGATCTGCTCCGCATCTCCGACGCAAGGATGAGCGGCACCAGCTATGGCGCGTGCATTCTCCACGTCGCGCCGGAATCCGCGATCGGCGGCCCGCTCGCGCTGGTCCGCGATGGCGACCTCATTTCGCTCGATGTCGAAGCCCGCACGCTCACGCTCAATGTCCCCGACGAAGAGCTCACCGCCCGCAAAGCCGCATGGAAACAAGCCCCGCGGCGCATGATGCGCGGCTATCTCTCACTCTTTCTCAACGAAGTGACGCAAGCCGACGAAGGCTGCGACTTCCGTTTTCTCCACGCCGGCAGCCCGACACCCGAACCCGCGATTCACTAAAGTCGCCGCCCGGGATTACTCGACCCGCTTGCCAGCGACGAGCACCGGCGGTCCGGGAAATTTGTGCTTCATGCCCAAATGCCAGGCCGCGACGAGTAGCACGGCGGTGATCGCGGTGACCGGCAGCGCCTTCTCATTGGGCGGCTGAATGCCGGCGTAGATGAGCGCGAGCACGCCGAGGACTGCGATGACGCCGATGCACTTGTAGAGCGGCCCGCCGAGGTTGAACGGCCCCATGTTGGTCCACGTTTTCCCGTAGGCGAAAATGCCCACAACGGTCGGCATGACGTAGGAAATGTAGAGCATGATGACGCACGCCACGGTGAGCGTGGTATAAGCCGGAGCGTAGAGCGTGCTGAGCACGGCGCATCCGCCCCCGAACCAAATGGCCGCGACCGGAACTCGGTGGCTGGGTGATACAATTCGTAAAAACCGCGGCAGGCCGCCATCACGGGCGAACGCGTAGATCATCCGCGAGGTGGAGGTGACGCAGGCCAGGCCGCAGAGATAGTTGGAGAGCACGATGCCGATCTTGAGCGGAGTCCGCAGCCACTCGGGGATAACGGTGTCCATCAGCCAGAAAAAGATGTTGCCGCCCTGCTTCGCGCCCTCGGCGACCGTCGGCAGCGCGATGATGAAGGAGGCGACCATGATGAAGCCGAAGATGCCGGAGAGATAGACCGACCGGAGGATGCCTTTCGGGACGTTGACCGCGGCATTGACGGTCTCCTCCGAAGTATGCGCCGAGCCATCAAAACCCGTGATGGTGTAGATCGGCCAAAGCATCGCGAGGAGCAGCATGAAGCCGCCATTTTCACTCGCCGGCCAGACGCCGCCGCCGGCATCGCCACTGAGATTGGCGAAGCTGAAGAGGCGCCCGAAATCATGGGTCGGCGCGAAGGCGAGCATCGATCCGGTCAGCGCGAGGGCGACGACGAAGATGAGGTAGCCGCTGAAGTCCGTGAGCAGGGTGGTGACGCGAATGCCGAAGTGATTGAACAGCGCGTGGCTGCCCGTGATGATGGTCACGCCGATGATCTGGTGCATCACGGTGAGCTTCGTCGGATCGACGCCGAACATCGGGAGGATGAGGTTGATGAAGAGCGTGTAAATTCCGACGTTGACCGCCGCCGTGACGAAGATCAGCCCGAGGAGATTGAACCACGCGGTGGCCCAGCCCCAGCCCTTGCCGCCGATGATGGAGGACCAATGGTAGAGCCCGCCCGCGGTCGGATACGCGCTGGCCACTTGCGCCATGCAGAGCGCTACGAGGAGCGCGAAGATGACGCCGATCGGCCACACGATGCCCGCCGCCGCGCCGCCCACGGCGCTGGTCCCTAGTTGAAGCGACGTGATGCCGCCGGCGAGGATGCAGATGATGGAGAAGGAAATGGCAAAGTTGGAAAACCCGCTCATGCGGCGCTTCAACTCCTGCGCATATCCGAGACTCTCGAGCAGTTTTACGTCGGCGGTGATGTCGGCGTCCGATGCACTAACTTTTCCTGTGTTCATAAACGCGATGGTGGTTGAGCGCGCCTTCAGCATACGCGGTGCCCTCGGGAGGCGGATTATTGCCATCTGGGGGGAAGGCCTTGCGCGGCGACAAGTTGCGCTTCGCCTGAGGGCGCGGCAAGCAATTTCCCCGAGGCAGCGCGGCTGCACACAATGCGTCCCGCTGCCTAAAATGCGCCAGCAACTGCCTGCTTTCGCCCGCGCTTTCACTGGCGCGGCGACCCGCTACATTGCGGCCCCGTGAACGACACCATCGCCGCCATCTCCACGCCCTTCGGCGAAGGCGCGATTGCCGTGTTGCGGCTCAGCGGATCGCGCGCGGTCGAACTCGCTGATGCGGCTTTTCGGTCGAAGGTACGCGCGGCGGAACTGATGCCGCGCGTGCAACAGTTCGGGGCGATTTTCGATGGCGGGGAAAAGCTCGACGACGTGCTGCTCACGGTCTTTCGCGCACCGGCGAGCTACACCGGGGAAGATGTGGTGGAGATCGCGGGACACGGCGGCGTGCTGGTCTCGCGGCGCATCCTCGAGCTGCTGCTGCGGAGCGGCGCGCGGGCGGCGCTGCCGGGCGAGTTCACCCAGCGCGCGTATCTCAACGGCAAGATGGATCTGACGCAGGCGGAGGCGGTGATGGACCTGATCACCGCTCAGACCGATCTCGCCCTCCGTGCCGCGACAGAACAGCTCGAGGGCCGGCTCGGCGAGCGCATTCGCGATTTGAAGGAACTCCTGCTCGAGCTGCTCGCGCACGTGGAAGCGTTCATCGATTTTCCCGATGAAGACATCGATCCCGATACCGGCGAAGCGCTGCTGCGCAAGCTCGACGCGGCGCGCGCGGAGATCGACGCGCTGCTGGCCACGGCGGATCGCGGCAAGGTCCTGCGCGAGGGCGTGCGCACGGTGATCTACGGCGCGCCAAACGTGGGAAAATCTTCGCTGCTCAACCTGCTCCTCGGGCATGAGCGCGCGATCGTGAGCGCAAAGCCCGGGACGACGCGCGACGTGATCGAAGAGGTGATCAACCTGCGCGGCATCCCGCTGCGCCTCATCGATACCGCGGGCGTGCGCGAGAGCGACGATGAGATCGAACAGGCAGGGATCGAGCGGACACGAAAGCAGGTCGAGCGAGCCGATCTCGTCCTCCACGTGGTGGATAGTGCCGAGGCCCAGGCGCCGGATGCCGAGTGGCAAGCGCGCTCGGTGCTCGTGCTCAACAAAATCGATCTCGGCGAGCATCCGAACTGGCAGGGCGTGGAGGCGGTGCGGATGTCGTGTCTTTCCGGCGAGGGAATCGACGCCCTGGCCGACACGATCGTGGCGCGCGTCACCGGCGGGCAGGCGGCGCACCGCGATTGGTCGTTGGCGATCAACGCACGCCATCAGTCGTGCCTCGAAAATGCGCGCCAGCTCGCCGACGCCGCGCGGCAGGCGCTCAACACCGGGCTCTCGCCGGAATTCGTCGCCGAGGAATTGCGCGGCGCGCTCGACGCCGTGGGCGACGTGGTGGGCAAGGCGGATAGTGAGGATGTGCTCGGAAAAATCTTCAGTACCTTTTGCATTGGGAAATAACAGCCGCGTTGCGGTCGATGGCCGGAGTTCCCTATGTTCCGCTCAATGGAATTCCTCCCCTATCGGAACGTCCTTCGTCCTCTTTTGTTCTCGCTCGACCCGGAAGCAGTGCACCACCTCGCCATGGGGTGCCTGCGGCTCGGCGGCCGCGCGCTGCGTCCATTTGCACCGACGCCGGATCCGCGGCTGGCGCGCACGGTTTTCGGGGTGAACTTTCCAAACCCGGTGGGACTCGCCGCCGGCTTCGACAAAAACGCCGTGGCTCTCGCCGCGTGGGAGGCGCTCGGCTTCGGCTTCATCGAGGTCGGCACGATCACGGCCCGCGCGCAGCCGGGCAATCCGCGGCCGCGCATCTTTCGCGTGCCGGAATACACGGCGCTGATCAACCGGCTTGGCTTCAACAACGACGGCGCAGACGCCGTGGCCGCGCGACTGCAAAGGCTGAAGGATGGCAATGCCTGGCCGCGCGTCCCGGTGGGAGTGAACATCGGCAAATCGAAGGTGACGCCGATCGAAGAGGCGACGGCGGACTACCTCCTGTCGTTTCAGCGCCTGCAAAATTTTGGCGACTACTTCGTGCTCAATGTCAGCTCGCCGAATACTCCGGGTCTTCGCGCGCTGCAGGATCGCGCGGCGCTCGATGAATTGATCAGCCACATCCAGAGCCGCAACACGGCAGGCAAACCGATCCTCGTGAAGATCGCGCCCGATCTCGAATGGGCGGCCATCGAGGAGATCCTCGCGCTGGCGCAGGAGCACGCGCTGTCCGGGCTCATCGCCACGAATACCACCATCGATCAGGGCTCATTGCCCGCGCAGTGCCGACGACAAGGCGGCTTGAGCGGTGCGCCGCTGCGGCAGCGCTCGACGGAGATCGTCCGCTTCATCGCGGAACGCAGCCCGATCCCGATCATCGCCGTGGGTGGCGTCATGTGCGCGGACGATGCGCTCGAGAAGTTCGATGCCGGCGCCGCGCTCGTGCAGATCTACACGGGGCTCATTTATGAAGGGCCGGGGCTGATCCGCGACATCTGCGCGGCCCTGATTGCGCGCGCTAACGGGTGATCAGCGCCAGCGTCTGCCGCACATTTTGCTCGATGGTGAATCGCGCCGCGAGGGCTTGCAACCGCGGTCGCAGAGCTTCGCGCCGCGCGGGGTTGCGCCACTTTTCCACCGCCGCCACCAGAGCCGCGATGTTGCGCGGATCGTCCAGCACTTCGCCCTCCTCGCCCGGCGCGATGATCTCGCTGAAGCCATTGTGCTGCGTCGTGATCACAGGCAGGCCGGCGGCCAGCGCCTCGAGGCATGCATTCGAAAATGGCTCGTAAAGCGTGGGGAGGATGAAGACATCCGCCGCCGCGTAAAAACGCGAGACATCCGGCATTGGCCCGAGGAACCGCGTGCGGTGCGACTTCGGCAGCCCGCGCGCCGCGCCGCGCCCGATGACAAAAAGCCGCGCGGACTGTGGCAGCGCGTTCACCGCCTCGATGGCGAAGCGCAGCCCCTTTCGCTCCCAGCCGGAGCCGACGAAGAGCAGCGCGAGTTGATCGTCGCGCAGACCGAGATCGCGGCGCGTGGCGGCGCGCGCGTCGGGCGGTGGGGCGAAGGGAGGCACGCCATTGTAAACCACGGCGATGTGATCGGGCGGGTAGGCAAAATGATGTTCGATGTCCTCCTTCACCATCTCGGAGTTCGCGATGACGAACCCCGCGCCGTTCGCGCCGAAGAGATGCCGCTCGATGGCCAGCGTCTGCCGATGTTTCGTGCTGAGACGCCGGAACCACGCCCGCCAGAACGGCTCGAACCCGGCGCGCCGCTCGATCCACGCGGCATGCGCGCCGTCACCGGCGCGGTAGGCGTCGCAGGAAAAAATGCGCTCGAGGCTGAAGAGAAAATCGCAACGCTCCCGCGGCCGCAGCGCGTGGAGGGCGACGGCGAATTGTCGCGGCGAACGGCTGTGGACTTGCACATGCGCCCACGGCCAAGCATCGCGCGGCCACTGTTCGGCAAAGAGAATGACCTCGTGACCCGCGGCCACGGCGGTCTCGGCGAAGCGCCGCAGATACGCCTCCGCGCCACCCGTGCGCGAGTAGCCGCGGCGGACAAGACCGATTTTCATTTTGGATTTCGCAATTTGGATTTTGGATTGGCGTCCGCCCTCGCCGCCGACAACGGAAGCCGCATTTGAAGCCAAAAACTGAAATCGAAAACCCAAAACTGCTTTACGCGACCTCGGCGCGGCTCGGCGGATCGGGTCTCGATGCAGTGGCGGCGGAGACGGTGCGCGCGGCGCAGCAGGCTGGCGTGCTGGGGCGCGCGATCGCTTTTGAAAACAGGCTCGATGATCTGTCAGCCGCGCAATTTGAGTCGCTGCGCTGGAATCCGGTGCGGCTGCTTTCGGCGCTCGGGAGCGAACACTATTACGCGGCGAAAAAACACGCGCTCGATCGGGCGGCGGCGCGGCGACTGGCGACGGGCGAGTTTACGCTCTTCCACGGCTGGTCGGGCGAATGCGTGCGCACGCTGCGCGAGGCACGGCGGCTCGGCATTCCCAGCCTCATCGAGATCCCGACGTGGCATCGCAACAAAGGCAAAGCCAAACCCGCGCGTCCCACGAAGAGCGAACGCGAACGCGCCGAGGCGAGCGGCTGGCGGGGCATCAAGGACCGGCTGCTGATCACGCGACAGCAAGTGCTGGAGGAATACGATCTCGCGGACCTGATCCTCGTGCTTTCGGAAAAGGCCGAGGAAACGTTCCTCGCCGCAGGCATCGCAAGGGAAAAACTTTTCCGGCATCAACGCGGGGTCGATGTGGAGCGCTTCCGCCCCGCGGAGAAGCCGCCGGAGAAGTTCGTCGCGCTCTTCGTCGGCGCGCTGATCAAGCGCAAGGGCGTGCATCACTTGATCGACGTGTGGAAACGCCTCGCACTGAAGGATGCGGAGCTGTGGCTCGCGGGAACGGTGCATGACGAGATCAAGCCGCTGCTCGGCAAACCGGGCGCGGACGGGATTTTTGCGACCGGCTTCGCGGCGAAGGTCGAGGACTTCTACCGCACCGGCGTCGTCCACATTTTCCCGAGCGAATGCGAGGGTAGCGCGAAGTGCACCTACGAAGCGGCGGCGAGTGGACTCGCGCAGATCACCACTCGCGAGGCCGGCGATGTGGTGCTCGATGGGGTGAATGGCTTGATCATCCCGCCGAACGATCCCGATGCGCTCGCCGAGGCGATCCTGAAACTGTACCGAGACCGAGATCAGTGCGCGCGACTCGGCGCCGCGGGACGCCAGCGGGCGGTGGAAAATTTCACGTGGGAGCACTTCGGGACGCGGTTGCGGGAGGCGTGGAGCGCGGCGGTAAAGCGATGAGAATCCTCGCCCTTCAACTCAAGCGGATCGGCGACCTGGTGCTGACCACGGCGGCGCTGCGCACGCTGCGCACGGCTTGGCCGGAGGCGCATATCGGACTCGGGGTGAGCGACGGCTGCGCGTCGCTGCTCGGAGCGATCGACCTGATCGACTCGGCGATCGTCTTCGGGCGCGGGCGCGGCTGGGCTTCGTGGCAGCAAGTGCTCACGGGCGGCTGGGACGTGTGCCTCGATTTCACCGGCACCGATCGCTCGGCCGTGGCGACGTTCCTCTCGCGTGCACCGGACCGACGGACCTTCGCCTGGGTGCGCCGCCGCAAGCTGCGCTCGCTGGCCTACCACGAGTTCGTCGAATCCTCAGTGCGCGATCGGCACACGACGGATCACTACGTCGATCTCCCAGCTGCGCTCGTGGCTTCGCGCGAAGGTGGGCTGGATTTTCGATCCGGCGCGCCGGCTGGGCGGATTGAACATCCGCCCTACGGATCGGCGGAACTAAAAATCCCGGAAACGACGCGCGCCGCGGTCAGCGAACTTTTACAGGCGAAAGGAATCACGCGTCCCTTCGCACTGCTCCATCCGGGAACGGCCCGGCTGGAGAAGTTCTGGCTGACTGAACGCTGGGTCGAGTTCGCGACGGATCTTCGCCTGCGGCACGGATTGGACCTGGTGCTCACCGGCGGGACCGATCCGCTCGAGTTGAAACAACTATCCGAACTGGAAGCCGTCCGCGGGACGCACGCGCGCTCGCTTTCCCCGGATCGCCTGCCGGTGGCGGCCGAGGGCGCGGTCGTGAATCTCGCGGGAAAGACCGACCTGCTGACCCTCGCCGCGCTGGTCGAACGCGCGGCGCTCGTGGTCAGCTGCGACACGGCCGTGGTGCATCTGGCGGCCGCGTTTCGCCGCCCGCAGGTCGCGCTTTTCGGGCCGACCAATCCCTTTCACTGGCGCCCGCGCCACGATCGCGCCGTCGTGATCTCGGCCTCGCAGCCGGAGCGACCGATGACGAGTTTTCAACCGCGAATGACAGGCGCGCCGATGGACCGCATCTCGACCGAAGTGGTGATCCGTGCTACCGAGGGGCTGCTCGCGGACCAATCCTAAATGGCTTCCTCCAAAAAAATCTCCCGCAAAGACATCGCGAAAATGTCGCTGCGCGAGTTCATGCGGGTGAGCCGCGAGCCTTACATGCGGTTGGCGGGTTACTTGAAGCCTTACCGCGTGCGTTTCTTTTTCGGCGTGCTCTTCGGCGCGCTTTTCGGCGTGGCCAATGGCGCGGTGATTCTGCTCATCCGGCAGGTGGTGCCGATTATTTTTCCGGATGGAAAATCGGCGACATTCAAGATGCCGGCGTGGCTGCCATTTCATTTCCCCGAAGTCCACGCGGGCGAGGCGTCGATGTGGGAAGTGGTGCTCATCTGCGCAACCATTCCGCTGCTCTTTTTGGTGCGCGGAATTTTCTCCTATCTCAACGCCTACTGCCTGCTCTGGGTCAGCCAGCGCGTGCTCGATGACATCCGCCAGTCGCTCTTTCGCCATCTGCTCGGGCAGTCGCTCGAGTTCTTCAATAAGGCCAAGGCCGGCGAACTGGTGCAAACGGTTTTCAACCAGACGCGCGTGGCGCAGGGAGCGCTGACGCAGATCGCGGGCGATCTCGTCAAGCAGCCGATCGCGATCCTCTCCGCGCTCGTGGCGCTCTTCAGCACGGACGCGAAATTCACGCTGCTAGCCTTCACCATTTTCCCGCTTTGCCTGCTTCCGGTGCTGATTATCGGGCGCAAAGTCCGCCAGACTGGCGCCCGCGAAGAGGACGAGGCGGGACTGCTCATGGTGGTGATGCAGGAGGCGTTCGCCGGCATCCGCGTGGTGAAGACGCATGCCCGCGAGGACTACGAAGCGATGCGGTTCAACCACGCGAATTTGCAGATGCTCCGCTTCGCCATGCGCTGGCGGAAGGCGCAGGAAATGGTGACCCCCGCGGTGGAGACGGTGGCCTCGCTCGGGATTGTCGGCGCGCTCATTTACACAAAATACTACGGCCTCGGAGTCGGCACATTCTTCGCGCTGCAAGCGGGATTGGTGCTGCTTTACGATCCGGCGAAGACGCTCGGGAAGATCAACATCCTGATGCAGAAATGCCTCGCGGCGACGACCAAGGTTTTCGAGCTGCTCGACCGCGCGCCGGCGATCGTCGATGCGCCCGGCGCGGCGACGTTGGCGAAGGTGCGCGGCGAGATTCGCTTCGAGGGCGTCACGTTTCATTATCCCGGAAGGGATGTGCCGGCGGTGACTGGGATCGACCTCGTTATCCCGCCCGGTTCGACCTGCGCGCTCGTCGGCGCGACGGGCGCGGGGAAGAGCACGCTCTTCTGGCTGCTCCAGCGGCTCTACGAACCCCAGAGCGGCACGATCCGCATCGACGGGCAGGACACGCGCAGCGTCACGCAAGGCTCGCTGCGCGAGCACATCGCGATGGTGAATCAGGACTCATTTCTTTTCCACGACACGATCGCCGCGAACATCCGCTACGGCCGGCTCGACGCGACGCAGGCGGACATCGCAGAGGCCGCGCGACTCGCGCATGCGGATGAGTTCATCGCCGCGCAGTCGCATGGCTACGACACCGTGATCGGCGACAAGGGCTGCAATCTTTCTGGCGGGCAACAGCAGCGACTCTGCATTGCGCGCGCGTTCTTAAAGGACGCGCCGATCGTGCTGCTAGACGAAGCGACCAGCGCGCTGGATTCGGAGACGGAGAAATACATTCAGGAAGACCTCGAAAAGCTGGCGAAGGGACGCACCGTGCTCGCGATCGCGCACCGGCTTTCCACCATCCAGCGCGCGGATCAGATCGTGGTGCTGGAAAATGGCTCGATCAAGGAAGTGGGCACGCACGCGGAGCTGTTCGCAAAAAGCGGCTACTATCGGCGGCTCTACGACCTGCAATTCAACCGCCACCAAGGCGGCGAGGTCCCGCTGGCGGAACTCGTGGCGACTCCGTAACCTTCCGCGCTGTGAAAATCATCGCCCTCCTCCTTTGCCTCACCGCGGCTCCGATCGCACACGCGCAACTCACCAAGGGCGACGCGATTAAGGCGACGACGACGGTGCATTCCGACGGGACGAAAAGCACGCTGGTGGTGAATCCCGAGGCGCAATCCGCGGAGGAAACCTTCTACGACACAGGCGGGAAGGTGACGCAGAAGATCGTGTATCCGCTCGACCCGCAGAATCAGCCGATCGGCGCGATCACCTACAGCGCAAAAGGCGCGGTGATCGCCAGGTCGAGCTACCAGCGCGACTCTTCCGGGCGCATAGGCGAGGAGACGATCACCTCCGCCGCCGGGCAGTTCCTGCGGCGCCGCGTTTATAGCTACAGCACGCAAAACAAGATCTCCCGCGTGGACGAATACGACGCGAACGGCGTGCTCATCGCCCCGCCGCCGAGAGCGGCGTCAGCAGCGGTGCCGGATAAGAAGAAGAAACGCTAACGCAGACGTTGGATCTTCTGACTGGCGAGGATGTCCTTGAGGACGGGCAATTGGGCGATGTCTTTGGGCCTTCCGACGAACTCCTTGCTCTGGATCACACGGTCCAGGCGCAGGACTTTCACCCGTTGCCCCGCCCAGATCATTGGGACTGCGCGGCGCCATTCCGTGGCGAACGACGCGATTCCATCGACTCGAAAGAGAAAATCCACGCGGGTGTCGTCGGAAAGGACGAGGACCGTGCGAGCGAGGATGTTGGCTCCGAGCTTCTGCCCGATCGTCAGGAGCCTGACGTATTGGCGCTCGGGCAGGTCAACCCACAGATCGGCGTCAAAGGTCGCGACGGGAGCGCCCTGCAAGACCGCCGCGCTCATTCCGGCTACTTGGAAGCGGATCTTTGCCTCGGCGAGGGCCGACAAGAGTTTACTGAGCGGAGAAACTGTTGGTTCAGCCGCCACCGTTCGTCCGGGCTGGCGGTCAGGCATTGTGCGTAGAGCACCCTTTCCGCTTCGTCGAGGTGCGGTAGCGCCTTTAGTTTTTCGGCGAGAGCGTGGAGCTGGCGGAGTCTTTTTTTTTCCACGGCGGCAGCTTCCCGCAGATGCCGCGGAGAAACAAGGCGCGAGTCGAGGCTTGAGCGCGCGGCGGATTGCGCGAAGTCTTTTCGCTCGCATGCCACTTCCCACTTCAACGCCATGACGGGGCGCCACGTTTTCTACGAAGGCCGCGTGCAGGGGGTGGGCTTTCGCTTCACCTGCAAGCAGGTCGCGCGCGGCTACGAGGTGGTCGGCTGGGTGCGCAATCTGCCGGATGGCCGGGTGGAGCTGCAGTGCAGTGGCGAGGCCGAGGAGGTCGATGCTTTCCTCAAGGGCGTCTGGGAGAGCGAGCTGAAGAGTCACATCAAGGATGTGAAGGTGGCGACCATTCCGCCG